>NZ_CP197464.1:0-337500 GCF_052180265.1 Sphingomonas sp. ASY06-1R
TATCCACCAGCGGATCGCCTGGGCCGGCGGTCGATATGGCGATCCTGTCGCTCCATCTGGCCGGCGCCTCGTCGATCCTGGGCGCGATTAACTTCATCACCACCATCCTGAATATGCGCGCGCCGGGCATGACCCTGCACAAGATGCCGCTGTTCGCCTGGTCGGTGCTGGTCACCGCCTTCCTGCTGCTCTTGTCGTTGCCGGTTCTGGCCGCGGCGATCACGATGCTGCTGACGGACCGCAATTTCGGCACAACCTTCTATGATGCGTCGGGCGGTGGCGATCCGATCCTCTACCAGCATCTGTTCTGGTTCTTCGGCCACCCCGAAGTCTACATCATGATCCTGCCGGGGTTCGGCATGGTCAGCCACGTCATCTCGACCTTCAGCCGCAAGCCCATCTTCGGCTATCTCGGCATGGCCTATGCCATGGTCGCGATCGGTGTGGTCGGCTTCATCGTGTGGGCGCACCACATGTTCACCACCGGCCTTTCGGTGGACACCAAGATGTATTTCACCGCCGCAACGATGGTGATCGCGGTGCCGACCGGCATCAAGATCTTCTCGTGGATCGCGACGATGTGGGAGGGTTCGCTCTCCTTCAAGACGCCGATGCTGTGGGCGATCGGCTTCATCTTCATGTTCACGGTCGGTGGCGTGACGGGCGTGCTGCTCGCCAATGGCGGCATCGATAATTATTTCCAGGACACCTATTACGTGGTGGCGCACTTCCACTACGTGCTCAGCCTCGGCGCCGTGTTCAGCCTGTTCGCCGGCTTCTATTACTGGTTCCCGAAAATGTCGGGGCGGATGTATAATGAGCTGCTCGGCAAGCTGCACTTCTGGGTGTTCTTCATCGGCGTGAACGTCTTGTTCTTCCCGATGCACTTCCTGGGCATGGAAGGCATGCCGCGCCGCTACCCCGATTATCCCGATGCCTATGGCTATTGGAACTCGATCGCGACGCACGGCTACGAGATCATGGTGGCCGGCATGGCGATCTTCTTCGTCAACATCATCTGGTCGCTGTTCGCGGGCAAGCCGGCCGGCGACAATCCCTGGGGCGAAGGCGCGACGACGCTGGAATGGACGCTGTCCAGCCCGCCGCCCTACCACCAGTTCGAACAGCTCCCGCGCATCGACTGATCGCAGAGCTGGAACACCGGACAACAGAAAGGCCTCGGAGCGATCCGGGGCCTTTTTCTGTGGGCGCGTCGCCGCTGCGTTCCGACGTGTCCGGGCGGGTGTGCTCTAGATATTGTGCGGGAAAGCGAGCGTGCAGCTGATGCCGGACAGGCACAGGTCCATCGGCTTCAGGCCGGGCGGGAAGGTCTTGCGCGTCGCGGCGAAGCGTTCGAGATTGGGATCGGGCCGGATGCCCAGATCCATCAGGATCAGCCCGGCCTCGCGCACCGCCTCCAGGAAAACGGTGATCGTCATCCCGTTGAGGCCGTTGCGATATTCGCGCCACTGACGCGAGGAGACGCGATCGCGAATCGCGTCCTGGCTCATGGTCAGATGCTCCCACGGGCCGATCGGCAAATGATGGCCGGCCGATGCGTAGAAAAGCGGATCCGCGAACAGGAAGATCCGGCCGCCCTGGTCGGGCAGAAAGCGGGCGAGCGCGGCCAGATTGGCGGACAGGCCCTCAATATGTTCGAACACATTGTTGGACAGGATCAGGTCGAACGCGCCGAGATCGGCGACCGTCGGCGCCGTACCCTGATGGAGGGTGAAATCGCCGGCACGCGCAGTCAGCCCTTCTTCGGCCAGCGCTTGCTCGACAAAAGCGCGCTCATTGTCGCGCGGATCGATGCCGGTCACATGCGCGGCGCCGTTGCGCAGCGCCCACAGGACCTCCGTCCCCCAGCCCGATCCGATGACCAGCAGGCGCTTGCCCGCAAGATCGAACTTGCCCCCGAAATAGAGATCGAGGTGGCCGCCCCAGTGCCGGATATAGGCGGTGATCTCGCCCAGCATCTTCTCGTCGACCGGCACATGCCTCTCCCTTGTCAGCCGGTCGAGCCTAAGCGGCCGGGGACGGCGAGGAAAGCCAAGGATGGTGGGGGCTATGCAAGGCAACAGGGCGGTTTTCCCGATCCGGCGCAATGGCTTTCGCGAATCCGATCGGACGCCTATAGCGCCATCCAATGTCCTCTCCTGCCGTCCCGATGACGCCGGTGCTTCCGGCCGAGTGGCGCGATTTCCTCGCGCTCACGAAACCACGCGTGATGGTGCTGGTCGTCTATACCGCCTTATGCGGCCTGCTGGCGGCGCCGGGCCATCTTCACCCCGTGATCGGCTTCACCGCGATATTGTGTACGGCCGTGGGGGCCGGCGCGTCCGGCGCGCTGAACATGTGGTATGAGGCGGATCTGGACGCGCAGATGAAGCGCACCCAGAAGCGGCCGCTGCCCGACGGCCGGATGGAGCGCCAGTCGGCGCTGCACTTCGGCGTGGCGCTGGGCGTGGGCTCGGTGCTGGTGATGGGGCTGGCGGTCAACCTGCTGGCCGCCGCGATCCTGGCCGCGTCCATTCTCTTCTACGTGCTGGTCTACACCGTCTGGCTGAAGCGGCGGACGCCGCAGAATATCGTCATCGGTGGTGCGGCAGGCGCATTCCCGCCGCTGATCGGATGGGCGGCCGCGACGGGCGAGATCGGCGTGCTGCCGGTGCTGATGTTCCTGCTCGTCTTCCTGTGGACGCCGCCGCATTTCTGGGCGCTCTCGCTGTTCGTGCGGACGGATTATGCCGCCGCCGGCGTGCCGATGCTGCCGGTCGTGGCAGGGCTGCCGGCCACCCGCCGCCAGGTGTTGATCTACACCATCCCGATGGCGATCGCCGCCATCGCGCCGTGGCCGCTGGGCAAGACCGGCATCATTTATGGCATTGCCGCCACGCTGCTGACCGCCTGGTTCGTGCTGCTCGCGCTGCGCGTCGCCTTCAATCGGGAAACCGATCAGGCGCGGATGAAGCCGGAGCGCGCCTTGTTCCGCTTCTCCATCCTGTATCTGTTCGCTCTGTTCGGAGCGCTCGTCGTCGATAAACTGGTGCTGGTATGACCCCCGAATTCGAGCAGGAATATCGCCGGCGTCAGCAATCCCGTGCCCGGGTGACCGCGCTGATCCTGGGCGCGATGGTTGTCCTGTTCTTCGCCATCGCGATCGTGCGGATCGGCTGATGGCCGCGACCCTGCCTTTGCATCGCGCGAAGCGCCGGACGGGGTTGATCATGCTGCTGGTGGCGGCGTGTATGACGGCGCTCGGTTTTGCCAGCGTCCCGCTCTACCGCATGTTCTGCCAGGCGACCGGCTGGAACGGCACGGTCCAGGAACGGCTCAACGCGGTTGCGCCGGGGCCGGTGGTGGGACGGTTCGTCAACGTCCGTTTCGACGCCAACACCTCGCCCAGCCTGCCCTGGGGCTTCGAGCCCGATCAGCGCATGACGCGGGTGGCGGTCGGCGCCCGGCAGATGGCGTTTTTCACCGCGGTCAATAATAGCGACCGTCCCGTCACCGGCAGCGCGGCGTTCAATGTGACGCCGCCGCAAGCCGGCCAATATTTCGTGAAGATCCAATGCTTCTGTTTTACCGAACAGACGCTGTTGCCGCACGAACGGGTGCGGATGCCGGTTGTCTTCTATGTCGATCCGGGCTTCGCCAAGGATCCGGACGCGAACGACATCAGCGAGATAACCCTGTCTTACACCTTTTACCCGGTAGCGAAGCCGAAAACGGCGGGCTAAGGGGCATTTAACAGAGCTAAGGGAACGGACGAGCAATGGCCGGAGCGAAGAGCCACGATTATCACATTCTGCCGCCTGATCCCTTTCCGATCATGGGCGCTTTTTCCGCACTGCTGATGGCCGCTGGCGCCATCATGTGGATGCACAGCGCTCTTTATGGTGGTTTTGTGTTCGTGGCCGGTACGCTGTGCGTGCTCGGCGTGATGGCCGGCTGGTGGGGCCGCGTGATCCGCGAGGCCAATGCCGGCGATCATACGCCGGTCGTCGGGCTCCACCTGCGCTACGGGATGATCCTGTTCATCGCGTCGGAAGTGATGTTCTTCGTCGGCTGGTTCTGGGCGTGGTTCGATTTCTCGCTCTTCCCCTCGACCGTGGACGCGGTCGGCGGCGTCTGGCCGCCCAAGGGCCTGACGGTCATCAATCCCTTCGCTTTCCCGCTGCTCAACACGCTGATCCTGCTCTGCTCGGGCACGACCATCACGTGGGCGCATCACGCGCTGCTGCATGGCGACCGCAAGGGCATGATCCAGGGCCTGTGGTGCACGATCATCCTGGGCCTGATCTTCTCGTGCGTACAGGCATACGAATATTACCACGCGCCGTTCGCGTTCAAAGGCCTGAACTATGGCGCCGCCTTCTTCATGGCGACCGGCTTTCACGGCTTCCACGTGCTGGTCGGCACGATCTTCCTGATCGTGAATCTGGTGCGCGCCTATAAGGGAGCGTTCACGCCGAAGCAGCATTTCGGCTTCGAAGCCGCCGCCTGGTATTGGCACTTCGTCGACGTGGTGTGGTTGTTCCTGTTCATCTCCATCTACGTCTGGGGCGGTTGGGGCGCGCAACTCGCAGGATAATGCAGCAGGATTGGCATCTCGCGCAGATCAATGTCGGGCGTCTGGTGGCGCCCGACACGGATCCGGCGGTCGCCGAATTCATCGCCGCTTTGGGCCACGTCAATGCGATGGCCGATGCGGCCCCGGGCTTCGTCTGGCGACTGCAGGATGAAACGGGTGCCGGCGCGACCAACATTCGCCCGGCGCCGGACCCGCAGTTCGTCGTCAACATGTCCGTCTGGACCGATCCCGATAGCCTGTTCGGCTATGTCTATCGCAGCGCGCACACGCCCTTCATGGCGCGTCGACGCGAATGGTTCGCCCGATTCGAGGGTGCCTATCAGGCTTTATGGTGGATCCCCGCGGGGCACGTGCCGACGGTGGACGAAGGCCTGTCCCGCTTGTGGCTGCTGGATCGCTATGGGCCGTGCCCGCAGGCCTTCACCTTCAAGGCGCGCTTCCCCCATCCGGATCAGGCCGGTCCCGCGATCGACATGCAACCCGATCCCTGGTGTGTCGGGCGCGCCTGAGCGGCGCATGGCCAGCGTTCCGCCTTCTCCGATCGTCGCCGGACTGACGGGCTGTTGCCCGCGATGCGGCGCGCGCAGTCTCTTCGCGGGCTGGATCAAGTTCGCCGACCGCTGCACGCACTGCGGCCTCGATTTCTCCGGCTTCAACGTGGGCGACGGCCCTGCGGCGTTCCTGACGCTCATTCTGGGCGGGCTGGTCGCGGCGATGGCGATCATGGTGGAGCTGACCTTTTCCCCGCCCTTCTGGGTTCACCTGTTGCTGTGGCCGCCGATCACGCTGGCGCTGATCGTCGCAAGCCTGCGCGCGAGCAAAGGCGTCCTGCTGGTGCTGGAATATCGCAATGCCGCGCGCGAAGGCCGGATCAACCCGCTGTGACCCGGCATATCCCGATCCTGGCCACGATCGTCGTCGTGGCCGCCGCTTTGCTGATGGTGGGGCTGGGCTTCTGGCAGCTGCAGCGGCTGCAGGAGAAAGAGGCACTGCTGGCCCGCTATACGGCCAATGTCACCAAGCCGCCCTTGCCGTTCGCGGCTTTATTCCCGGTCACTGAAGAGGCGCTGTATCGGCGGACCAGCGCCTATTGCCTGGATGTGCTGGACTGGAAAACGGAAGCCGGGCGCGGGATCGATGGCCGTTCCGGGTGGCGCCACATCGCATCGTGCCGCACCGGGGCCGAGGGGCCGGGTATCATTGTCGATGTGGGTGTATCGGCCGGCCCCACCGCGCCCACTTGGAGCGGCGGCCCGGTGCGCGGCCGGCTGACTGAGGCGCCCAATGGCGAACCGTTGATCGAACGCCTGCTGTCCAAGCGCGTCATATCCTCGCCGATGATCGTCAGCGAGGTCGCCGCCCCCGGCCTGGTGCCGTCGGCGCCGCCCAATCCGCAGAACATCCCCAACAATCACCTGTCTTATGCGGTGCAATGGTTCATCTTCGCCACGCTGGCGCTGATCATCTACGGCGTGGCGCTGTGGCAGAGGGGACGCCGGAGGGCGCGCGGATCGGCCGCGGACACCGGCGCCTGATCATATCGAATTTGCTCTCCGCGGCTACGCCCGCTAACCGGGCGCCCATGCTTTATGTCAGCACGCGCGGGGGCGCTCCCACGCTCGATTTTGAGGCGGTGACGCTCGCCGGTCTCGCTTCCGATGGCGGCCTCTATGTTCCAGAGGCCTGGCCCACCTTCACGCGCGACCAGATCGCGGCGCTCAGGGGCTTGTCCTACGTCGATACCGCGGTCGCGATCCTGACGCCGTTCGTGGGCGGCGCCTTGTCGCCGACCGAGCTGCGGGCGCTGTGCGACACCGCTTATGGCCGATTCGCGCATGCCGCGGTGACGCCGCTGGTGCAGCTGGATGCGCGCAATTGGGTGCTGGAGCTTTTCCACGGGCCGACATTGGCGTTCAAGGATGTGGCGCTGCAATTGCTGGGCCTGCTGTTCGAGCGCTTCCTGTCGAACCGCGACACGCATCTGACCGTGGTCGGAGCGACGTCGGGCGATACCGGTTCGGCCGCGATCGATGCGCTGGCGGGCCGCGCCAAAGTGGACCTGTTCATGCTCCACCCCAAGGGCCGGGTGTCGGAAGTGCAGCGCCGCCAGATGACGACGGTGCTGGCGCCCAACATCCACAACATCGCGATCGAGGATGCGAGCTTCGATCACGCCCAGGCGATGGTGAAGGCGATGTTCGCCGATCAGGCCTTTACGGGGCGGTTCGCGCTGTCGGCGGTCAACTCGATCAACTGGGCCCGGCTGGCGGCGCAGATCGTCTATTATTTCTACGCCGCCGTCCGGTTGGGCGCCCCCGACACGCCGGTCGCTTTCTCGGTCCCGACCGGCAATTTCGGGGACGTGTTCGCCGGCTATGTCGCGGCGCGGATGGGCCTGCCGGTGGCGAAACTGATCGTCGCCACCAACGTGAACGACATCCTGCATCGCGCGCTGTCCGAGGGCGATTATTCGGTCGGCACGGTCACGCCGACGATGGCGCCGTCGATGGACATCCAGGTGAGTTCCAATTTCGAACGGCTGTTATTCGATCTGCACGATCGCGACGGCAGCGCGCTCGCGGCCTCGATGCTGGGTTTCGAAGCGGATCGCCGCTTCAACCTGACGCCGGGGATGCGGGAGACGGCGGGACAGCTCTTCGCCAGTGCGCGCATCGATCCCGATACGATGGATCTCGCGATGCGCCGCGCCGCCGAGAATTCGGACATGCTGCTGGATCCGCATACCGCGATCGGGCTTGCCGCCGCGCATGCCGCCGATCTGCCGGACGACGTGCCGGTCGTGACGCTGGCGACCGCACATCCGGCCAAATTCCCGGACGCGGTCGAACGCGCTACCGGCAAACGGCCGGCCTTGCCGGTGCGCGTCGGCGATCTGTTCGACCGGACCGAGCGCTACGACGTGCTGCCCGCCGATCTGGCCACCATCCAGGCCTATGTGGCCGAGCGGGCGACCCCGGCATGACCGCGCGCATGCACCGGCTCAGCAATGGCCTGACGGTCGCGGTCGAGCATATGGCGGGAGTCGAGACGGCGGCCGTCGGCCTCTATGCCGCGGTCGGCGCACGGTCCGAACCGGACGGGCGGACCGGGCTGGCGCACATGGTCGAGCATATGGTGTTCAAGGGCGCGGCCAGCCGCGACGCCCGCGCCATCGCCGAGGATATCGAGGATGTCGGCGGGTCGCTCAACGCCTGGACGGCGCGCGATCAGACGGTATTCAACGCGCGCCTGCTCGCGGCCGATCTGCCGCTGGGCGTGGAGATCATCGCCGACCTGATCCGTGCCCCGCATTTCGACGCGGCTGAGCTGGAGCGCGAAAAGAGCGTCGTGCTGGCGGAGCTGGGCGAAGCGCGCGACACGCCCGACGATATCGTATTCGATCATCTGCAGGCCGCTGCCTTTCCCGGTCAATCGCTGGGGCGGCCGGTGCTGGGCGACGAGACGAGCATCGCCGCGATCGACGTGACCGCGTTGCACGGATGGCTCGCCGGTCAATATCGCCCCGAGGCGCTGGTCCTCGCCGCGGCCGGCAAGATCGACGAAGACGCATTTTTGCGTCAGGCGGAGGCGCGGTTCGGCGACATGGCGCCGGGCAGCCCCCCGTCCATTCCGTCCGCGACCTTCACCGCCGGCGTCCACCACGATGTACGGCGTTTCGATCAGCTTCACCTGGCGCTGGCCTTTCCCGGCGTGGGCTATCTGGATGCGGACGTTCATGCGCTCGGCGTCTTTGCCGGCGCGGCCGGTGGTGGCGCATCATCGCGCTTGTTCCAGGAAGTGCGCGAGAAGCGCGGCCTGGCCTATTCGGTCTATTCCTGGAACCACAGCTATGCCGATACGGGCGTGTTCGGGGTCTATCTGGCCGCGGCGCGCCGGGATGGCGCCAAGGCGCTGGCCCTGACGCGGGAAGTGCTGGCGCGCACGGCCGAGGAGCTGACCGACGCCGAACTGCAGCGGGCCAAGATCCAGGCCAAGGCAGGCCTGCTGATGGGGGCGGAATCGGTGCAGGCGCGCTGCGACAATCTGGCCCGCGGTATCCAGATCCATGGCCGTATCGCGCCGCTGAGCGAAAGCGTGGAGCGATTCGAGGCGGTGACGCTGGCGCAGGCGCGCCGGGCGGGCGCGGCCGCCTTGGCGGGGGGCGAGGTGCTCGCCACCGTCGGCGGCAAGCTGGCGACTGCGGCATGACCTTGCCTATTCTGATGGCGAAGAGGGTGCCTGCCGCGAAGCGGCAGGGGGGAGAGGGGTTATGACCCTCCTCACGCTCGTGACCGAGCCCTGGACCGATTACGGACTGATCGACTCCGGCAATGGCCGCAAGCTGGAGCGGTTCGGCCGCTTCCGCTTCATCCGCCCCGAGCCGCAGGCGATGTGGGCGCCGGCCAATCCCAGCTGGGAAGCCGATGGCGACTTCATTGCCGCGTCGGATGAGGATGGCGGCGGCAAATGGCATTTGTCGCGCGATGTGCCGCGCGGTGGCTGGCACGTGAAATGGGAGGAGGTGCGCTTCACCGCGCAGAACACGCCCTTCCGCCATCTCGCTTTCTTCCCGGACATGGCGCCCCAATGGGAATGGATGCGCGATCGCACCGGCGAGGGCGACGAGGTGATGAACCTGTTCGGCTATACCGGCGTCGGTACGCTGGCTTTGGCCGCCAAGGGCGCGCGCATGACCCATGTCGATGCGTCCAAGAAAGCGGTCGAGATCGCCAAGTCCAACGCCTTCCTGTCCGACATGACGGATCGCCCGATCCGCTGGATGGTCGACGATGCGGTGAAGTTCACCGCACGCGAGGTGCGACGCGAGCGGCGCTATGACGGCATCTTCCTCGATCCGCCCAAATTCGGACGGGGACCGGACGGAGAGATCTGGCGGATCGAAGATCATCTGCCCGGCCTGATCGCGCATTGCCGGCGGCTGCTGGACGAGAAATCCAAATATCTGGTGCTGACCGTCTATGCGGTGCGGATGTCGGCGCTGGCGATCGGCGAGCTGCTCAACCAAGCGTTGGCGGATCTTGGCGGCAAGGTCGAGGTCGGCGAGATGGCGGTGCGGGAGGAAGCGCGCGGCCTGCTGTTGCCGACCGCCATCTTCGCGCGCTGGAGCCGCGACGGATGATCCGGGCCGCGCTTGCAGCGGCGTTCCTTTTGATGACCGCATTCCCGGCAGAAGCGCGGCCGGATCCAGCTTTGCAGGCCGTGCTCGCCACGTTCGAGCGGGATGAGCATCCCGATCTGCGCGGCGCGATCGTGCTGCGCGACGGCCAGGTCGTTGCCGAACATTATTATAATGGCGAAACCGCCGACAGCCTGCACGATATCCGTTCCGCCGGCAAAAGCGTGACGGCCTTGCTGGTCGGCATCGCGATCGATCGCGGCAAGATCCATGGCGTGGACGATGCGGTCGGCCGCTATCTGCCCGAGCTGACGGGCAGCGCGATCGGAGACGTGGCGCTGCGCGACGTCCTGACGATGCGTTCCGGGCTGGCGGCGTTCGACGAGGATCCGGCCTCGCCCGGCAATGAGGACAAGATGGATCTCGCGCCCGATCCCATCGCGTTTGTGCGCACCGTGCCGCGCGCCGATCCGCCGGGCACGCGCTATCGTTATAATTCGCTGACGGCCTGGGTCGCCGGTGCCGTGGTGGCCCGCGCGACGGGCGGCACGATGGCGAATTTTGCCGGGGCCCATCTGTTCCGTCCGCTCGGCATCACGCATTGGCAATGGTCGTCGGACAGTGCGGGCTACACGAAAGGCCAGGGCAATTTGTCGCTGCGGCTGCGCGATGTTGCCGCGATCGGGGACATGGTGCGCCAGGACGGCCGCTACCATGGCCGACGCGTGATCAGCGCAGGCTGGATCGCGGCCATGCTCGCGCCGAAACAGCGCATCGCGGACAGCGATCCTTATGCCGATGGCTATGGCTATTTCTGGTATGATCGCGTGCAGCACATTGCGGGCACGGCGGTGCCGGTCGTCTTCGCATCGGGCAATGGCGGCAACAAGATCTACGTCGTGCCGAGCCGCCACATGGTCGTCGCGATCACCTCCAGCGCTTATGGCAAGGGCTATGGCCAGCGCCGGTCGCAGGCGATCCTGCAGGCAATTCTGGCGGCAGACCTGAAGCCTTAGAGTAAGATGACTTTACGTTCATCCGTTCGTGCCGAGGTGCGACCGAGTTGCCCGCAGGGCGTATCGAGGGCGCGTATCGAGGCATTGGTGGGTATCTCTCGATACGCGCTCTCGACAAGCCTGTCCTGAGCGCCTGCCTCGCAGGCAGTCGAAGGGCTCGATCGCTATTCGAGACGAACGGGTTCTACCAAAGTCATCACGCTCTAGCTGCGTGCGGCCCTGAGCGCCGCCCCGGCCGCGAACGGCGCGCCGGCGACGAATAACAGGCTGGTGGCCGCGAGCAGCTTGAGCGCGCCCGGCCCGGTGCCGGCGCCGAAGATCAACAAGGGCAAGGCCAGCGGCAGCATCACCAGCCCGATCAGCGCGCCGGCACCGCGCAGCCCCGCGGTGAGCGCCGCGACCGCAAGCCCAAGCGCGGCGAGCCCGGGCGTTCCCAAAGCCAGGCCGATTTCCAGCCGCAGCACGGTCGCGCCATCAAGGTCCAGCAGGGCCGCTGCGGGCAATGTGGCGATCAGCAAAGGCGGGCCGAAGCTCAGCCAATGGGCCAGCATCTTGGCTGCGGCGACGGCCTCTTCGCTGTGGCCGCGGACTGCCAGTTGATCCAGCATACCGGAGGCGAGATCGGGCCGGATCAGGCGCTCGACCGGCAGCAGCGCCGCCAGCAGCGCCGCCGTCCACACTATGCCGCCGCCGACGCGCGCGAGCAAAGCGGCGTCGGGGCCGATCGCGAACGGAAACAAGGTCGCCACCAGCAGATAGAAGACGAGCGGCAGCCAGGCGCCGCCCTGCGCGAAGGCGCGCGTCACATCGCGCTGGATGAGCGCGGTGAACAGGATCACAGCGCCAGTTCCTGGGCGTCGGCCAGGCCAAGCGGCTGATGGCTGGCGGCCAGCACGATCCCGCCGCTCGCGCGATGGGCGGCCATGACAGCGGCCAATGTTTGGATCGAGGCGGTGTCGAGCCCGCTCGCCGGCTCGTCCAGCAGCCAGATCGGCGCGGCCGCGGCGATCACGCGGGCGAGCGTGGCACGGCGGCGCTGGCCGGTGGACAGGAAGCGCACCGGCACCATCGCCAGGGGGGCAAGGCCGACCGTCGCCAGCGCGGCGGCGAGCCGCGCCTCGTCCCCGCCATCCAGTCGCGCCCAGAAAGCGAGCGCGGCGAACAGGCCTTGATCTTCGTCCAGCGCGGCCGCTTCCGCTGCCAGCGCGATCCCACCCTCACGCACGACCTGCCCGCTGGTCGGTGCGAGCAACCCGGCGGCGATCCGCAGCAGGCTCGACTTGCCGGCGCCGTTCGCGCCGGTGACGAGCGCCGCCTCGCCCGGCCCGAGCGCCAGCTTCCGGCGTTCGAACAAGATCCGGCCGCCGCGCATGCAGGAAATGTCGTCCAGCACCAGCCGGCTCACGGGTCGGGCGCGTCTTCCAGCGCGTGCATATCGTCGTCGCTCAGGCCGAAATGATGGCCGACTTCATGCACCAGCACATGGGTGACCAGCCGCTCCAGCGTCTCGCCGCTTTCGACCCACTCATCCAGCAATGCGCGCCGGTAGAGCGTGATGATATCGGGCAGGGCGGCGCTGTCGCTGATCGATTTCTCACCCACCGGGCGGCCGCGATACAGGCCGGACAGCGCGAACGGATCGTCGATATCCAGCGCGTGCAGCGTTTCCGCGTCGGCAAATTCCTCAACCTGCAGCACGACGTCGCCAAGATGGTGTCGGAAGACGTCCGGCAATTGGGTGATGGCGGTGCGCGCCAGCGCGTCGATCGCCGCGGCATCGGGCGCACGGCCCCACGATTCCTTGCCACCTGTGTCCATGTGACGACGGCATAGAGCCATTACGGTTTGGCTCAAACCGTTCGTGTCGGTTAGTATCGACTGAGACGATCCCGATGAACTGGGGATATGCGGACGGGAGCGGGCATGGCGATCGAAGCATTGAGTGAAGCCGAGCGGGTCGATGCGCTCGATGCGCTGCCGGACTGGGATTATGACGAAGCGCGCGATGCCATCCAGCGCCGGTTCGTCTTCGCCGACTTCCCGGAAGCATTCGGCTTCATGGCGCGCGTCGCGCTTGTTGCCGAGCGATCGGATCACCATCCCGAATGGTCCAACGTCTGGAACCGCGTCGACATATTGCTGACCACGCACGATTGCGGCGGGCTTTCCGCGCGCGATGTGGCGCTGGCGCAAGCGATCGACGCTTTTGTCGAGTAGCGCGCCTGCACGCCTGGGCGCGGTCGAACCGAAGCTGGCCTTCGATCACGTCACGCGCCGCTATAATGGCGTCTCGGCCGTGGATGCGCTGTCGCTGCAGATTGACGAAGGCAGTTTCGTCGCATTGGTCGGCACGTCGGGCTCGGGCAAGTCGAGCCTGCTGCGTCTCGTCAACCGGCTCGACCGGCCGGATTTCGGAAAAGTCCTGATCGACGGCTGCGACGTGGCGACGATCGATCCGATCGTGCTGCGGCGGAGCGTCGGCTACGTCTTCCAGAATATCGGCCTGTTCCCGCATATGACGGTGGCGGAGAATATCGGCATTGTCCCTCGGCTTGCCGGGCGCGCGCCGGCGGATGTCGCCGCCGCATTGGCGCAGGTCGAGCTTCCCGCCAATTATGCCGATCGGTATCCGGCGCAGCTTTCCGGTGGCCAACAGCAGCGCGTCGGTATCGCCCGGGCGCTGGCGGGCGAGGGCAAGTTGCTGTTGATGGACGAGCCGTTCGGCGCGCTCGATCCGGTGACGCGCGATCGCTTGGGCAGCACCGTCCAGGCGCTGCATGAGACGCTTGGCCTGACCACCATTCTCGTCACGCACGACATGGCCGAAGCCTTGCTGCTCGCCGATCGGGTCGTCGTGATGGCGCAGGGGCAGATCGTCGCCGATGCGACCCCGCGCGAAATGATTGCGGGATTGGCCGGGCCGGGTGCCGATCCGCTTATCGCCATCCCGCGCAAGCAGGCCGAACGGCTCGGCCGGCTGGCCCAATGACGGACGCGCTCCAGCAATTGCCGCCGCTGATCGCGAGCCATGTGCTGCTGGCGGCGGCTGCGCTGCTGCTCGCGCTGCTGGTGGGATTGCCGCTCGGCGTGCTGGCGGCGCGACGGCCGCGGCTGGCGGGTATCACGGTGGGTTTTGCCAGTCTGGTCCAGACGATTCCCGGCTTGGCGCTGCTCGCGCTTTTCTATCCGTTGCTGCTGGCGCTGTCGGCGCTCGTCGGCGGCGGGATACCGGCGCTGGGCTTCCTGCCCGCGCTGCTGGCGCTGTTCCTCTATGCGCTGCTGCCGATCCTGCGCAACATGGTCGCCGGGCTGAACGGCATCGATCCGGCGGTGCTGCAGGCAGCGGACGGGGTCGGCATGACCCGGTGGCAGCGGCTCCGCCTGGTCGAGGCGCCGCTGGCGGCACCCGTGGCGATGGCGGGCATCCGGACTGCGGCCGTGTGGACGATCGGTGCGGCCACGCTTGCCACCACCGTCGGCTATCCCAGCCTCGGCAATCCGATCTTCGCCGGGTTGCAGCTGGAGCGATGGGATCTGGTGCTGGCGGGCTGCATCGCCGCGGCATTGCTGGCACTCGCCACCGACGGCCTGCTCGCGCTGATCGAGAAGGGGATTGGCGGGCGCCGGCCGCTATGGACGCTCGCCGGGATCGGGCTGCTCGCGCTGGGGCTGCTGTTGGCGCTGGTGCCGCAGTTGCGCGCACCGGAGCGGACGGTGACGATCGGGGCCAAGAATTTCTCCGAACAATTCATCCTTGCCCGGCTGATCGGCGCGCGGCTGGAGCGCGCCGGCTATCGCGTCTCCTATCGCGAAGGGCTGGGATCGGCGGTGGCGTTCCGCGCGCTCGAACGCGGCGATATCGACGTCTATGTCGAATATTCCGGCACCCTGTGGACCGGGGCGATGGGGCGCACCGATACGCCCGCGCGCGCGGCCATGCTGCGCGCGATCGCGCAATGGATGGCGGCTGGACCCAAGACGGGGTTGATCGGGCCGCTCGGATTCGAAAATGCCTATGCGCTGGCGGTTCGGGCCGACAGCGGGCTCACCTCCATGGCCGAGCTTGCCGGGCGGGCGCCGCAGCTGACGCTGGGCGCCGATCTGGAATTCCTGGATCGGCCCGAATGGCGGGCGGTGCGCGATGCCTATCGCCTGCGCTTCAAGGCAACGCGCGCCTATAGCCCGACCTTCATGTATCGCGCGCTCGCCTCGGGCCAGGCCGACGTGATCTCGGCTTTCTCCTCGGACGGACGCATCGCGGCCGATCGCCTGACCGTGCTGGCCGATCCCAAAGGGGCGATGCCCCATTATGACGCGATCCTGCTCGCCGCGCCGGCCTATGCACAGGATGCCCGCTTCGCCGCGGCGCTACGCCCACTGATCGGCGCGATCCGGGTCGAGGATATGCGCGCCGCCAATTATTCGGTCGATCGCGACAGCGGCAAGGCCACGCCGGAGGCGGCCGCCGTCGCGCTCGACCGCGCGATCAGAGCGCGAAGCGCGCCGTCACCCTGATGTCGCGTCCTGCCAGCGGGGCATAATCCTTGAGGAAGCTGGCATGACGGCGTGCCGTCACGTCGAGCAGATTGTTGCCGGACAGGATCAGGCTGAAATTGGGATTGTCCGGCAAGGGATGCACGCCGATCGAGGCATTGACCATCGTGAAGCCCGGCGTCCGCGTTTCGAAGGCAGTTATGCGATCCTGATGATCGATCCATTCCACTTCCGCCCGGCCGAACACGCGCCCGCCGCGCGCCTCCAGCCCGCCCAGCAGGCGCAGCGGCGGAATGCGCGGGGCCGGGCCAACGTCGACGATGGTGGCGTGGACATAATCGGCGAGCGCGTCGGCGACGATCTGCGTGTCGCCCAAGCGGGCCAGCGTGTAGGATCCGTTGATCTCGAACCCGTAATAGCGGGCCTTGCCCTGCGCGGTCTGATAAACGGGCAGGCCATCTTCCAGCGCCCCGGTGGCGAACTGATCCACATAATTGGAGAAGCGGTTATAATAGACCGACGCTTCGATATCGTAGTTGCGGCCATGCCCATGCAGCACCGCCTCGATCCCGTTTGCGCGCTCCTTGGCCAAAGTCGGCAGGCCGATCTCGAACGCCTCGGTGCCGGCATGGGGGCCGTTGGCGAATAGCTCCTCGGCCGATGGCGCGCGTTCGCTATGCGACAGGTTCAGGCCGATCTTCCAGCCATCGAACAGAGTATAGGATCCGCCGATCGATCCCGACACCGCCCCAAAATCGCGCTGGCCGGCGGCGAATTGCGGCTGATCGTCGCCGGGCATCGCCTTCAGCATGGCATGTTCGTAGCGGGCGCCGCCTTCGATCTTGAACTTGCCGAAATCCAGCTGCTGCAGCGTGAAGACGCCGACCGTGTCGGTGCTGTTGCGCGGCAGGAAAGCCTCGTCGCCGACGACGTTGAAGTCGCGATAGGAGAATTGGACGCCGGTCACGCCGCGCCAGACGCCGTGCTGCGCCTGGGCCAGCTCGACGCGGCCTTCCATGCCCTGCGAATAGAAAGCGGTGCCGATCGAATTGTCTTCTTCCAATTCGAAATGGCGGTAGCGCGCGGCGCCCAGGCGGAAGCGGATCTGCTCCAGCACAGTACCGCCCGTATCGACGGCGGCGCGGGCATCGATGCGCGTTTGCTTCACGTCGAGCCGGGGTGCTTCCTGCTCCTCGCCCGGCTGCGTCGCGAACCGCACGGGCACACCATAAAGGCTGTCATAATGGCTGACGGCGATGCCGTAATTGCCGGTGGACGTGATGACCGACGCACCCAGCGCCGCATCCCAGGTCCGGGATTGGGTGTTGGGCAGCTTGCCCTTCACCGCGGCATTGGCGGCGAAATCGATCTCGTCGTCGGGCGTACCGACCGCGGCGGCCGAGGCCAGCGCCTGGCTGCGCAATTCGGGTCGCAGCGCATAGCCGCCAATCCGCATATCGCCGGACTTCAGATAGCTTCCATCGGCGTGCAGCACGATATTCTCGGTCACCTTGGCATCGGCGGCGGCACCGATCGAGCGTTCATTGGCGGCACTGCCATAGGTGGCCTGGCCCTGGAGGCGATAGCCTGCTTCCGGCACCGTGCGCGGGATGCGCGTATCGATCACGTTGACGACGCCGCCGATCGCTTCCGAACCGTACAGCAAAGCCGACGGACCGCGCACCACTTCGACCCGCTCGGCCAGCAGAGGGTTGATCACCACCGCATGATCGACGCTGGTGCTGGACACGTCGAAACTGCCGACGCCGTCGGTCAGCACGCGGATGCGCGCGCCCTGGAAGCCGCGCAGGATCGGCCGCGAGGCATTGGGCCCGAACGAGCTGGCGGAGACGCCGGGCAGATGCGTCAGCGTGTCGGCGATCGTCGGGCGCAGGTTGCGCGCAAGATCGAGGCCGCTGATGACCGACGTGCCGGCAATGACATCTTCGCGCGTGCGTGCGAGCGGCGCGGTGACGATGATCTCCTTCGGATCGGTCGGCTCGCCGCCGGCTGCGTTCGCGGCCGGGGTCAGCAGCACAGCCGCCATCGACGTCATCATCACTTTACGCATTCACGCAGCTCCCACTGTTCCGCGGAGCCGATTACCTGGATGATACAATATATCAATACACGAGTTGAGTAAGTGCGTGCTTTTCCGGGAACGGATGCATGTCTGCACCACATCACGCCCCGCAAATGCCGAAAATGGGACCGCACCGGACCTTGTGAGGACTAGTGCGGGCCCGGCAATGCTACGCCATTTGGGTCAGCACGAAGGCGAAAGCTTCGGCGCGCTCGTGCAATGCCTCGAAGCGACCCGATTTGCCGCCATGCCCGGCGCCCATATTGATCTTGAGCAACAGGATATTGTCGTCGGTCTTGGTGGCGCGCAGCCGCGCCGCCCATTTGGCGGGCTCCCAATAGGTCACGCGCGGATCGTTAAGCCCGCCCGTGATCAGCATCGGCGGATAGGCCTTCACTGCGACATTATCATAGGGGCTGTAGCTGCGGATCAGGTCGAACGCCGCCTTGTCGGTGATGGGGTTGCCCCATTCGGGCCATTCACCCGGCGTCAGCGGCAATTCGGCATCCAGCATCGTGTTGAGGACGTCGACGAAGGGCACGTCGGCCACCACCGCGCCCCACAGTTCCGGATCGGTATTGGCGACCACCCCCATCAGCTCGCCGCCCGCCGAACCGCCATTGATGGCGATATTGCCGGCGGAGCTGAAGCCTGCGGCGATCAGGCCCTTGGCGGCATCGGCGAAGTCATGGAACGTGTTCCAGCGCGCTTCGGCCTTGCCCTGCAGATACCAGTCATAGCCCAGATCATCGCCGCCGCGGATGTGGGCGATGGCGAAGGCCCAACCGCGATCCAGCAGGCTCAGCCGCGCCGCGGAGAAGCTGGGCGGAATGGCATGGCCATAAGCGCCATAGGCATAGAGGAAGAGTTTGCCGCTGCCGTCCTTGGGGAAGCCGACCGGATAGACGATCGACACCGGCAGGTGCGCGCCGTCGCGCGCCGTCACGGTCACCCGTTCGGTCGCATAGCGGCTGCCGTCATAACCGGACGGCACTTCCTGCACCTTCAACGTAGTCAGCGCCAACGTCTCCGGATCGCAATCGAACACCGTCAGCGGCGTCACCATCGAGGAATAACTGAGACGATAGGCAGCGGGGGCGAATTCGGGATTGTTCGACGCGGCCGCGCTGTAACTCGCTTCCGGGAAAGCGACCTGGCGGCTGCCGCCGTCCCAGTCGCGAAGGATGATCTGGTCCAGCCCATCGACGCGCGCGGCCATCATCAGGTGGCGATCGAAGGCGGCAATGCCGGTCAGATAGACATGGTCCGATCCCGCCACGACCTCGTCCCACATGCCGGGATTGGCGGGATCGGCGCGTGCCACGCGGAAATTCACATGCGTGTCGTTGGTCAGGATCCACAGGCTGCCATGCGCGGAATCGACGCTATACTGGCGCTTCACCTGGCGCGGGCTGACCAGGATCGGCGCGGCGTGCGGATCGGCAGCGGGGATCAGGCGGACCTCGCTGGTCTGATTGTCGCCGGTCGCAATCTCGATCCATTGCTGGTCGCGCGTGCCGCCGACGGCGACGCGAAAGCCCTCGTCCGCCTCTTCGTACAGCACGGCATCGCTGCCGGGATCGGTGCCCAGCCGGTGCAGCAAGGCGCGGTAGCTGCGCCAATTGTCGTTGACCTCAGTATAGGCAATCGCGTCCGAACCCGCGCTCCACGCCACGCCGCCATTGGTGACGGGGCTGACCGTCTCGATGTCCTCGCCGGTCGCCAGATCGCGGATGCGCAACACGTAGCGCTCGGCGCCATTGTCGTCCGCACTCCACGCCATCAGCCTGCCGTCCGGGCTGACCGCGACCGCGCCGACACGGAAATAGTCCTTACCCGCCGCTTC
The DNA here is from genome assembly GCF_052180265.1 of Sphingomonas sp. ASY06-1R. Lineage (GTDB taxonomy): Bacteria > Pseudomonadota > Alphaproteobacteria > Sphingomonadales > Sphingomonadaceae > Sphingomonas_I. The sequence continues at coordinate 19,174 of NZ_CP197464.1, forward strand.
GGCCGGCTCGTCGAGCAGCAGCTCGTCCGCGCCGCCGGTGACAGAGCGCCGCCAATGTTTCGGATATTGGCCGCCGGTCTCGTACGCCCACCAATAGAGCCAGTCGCCGTCCTTCTGCGGCACGGACGCATCGTCCTGCTTCACCCGCGCCTTCATCTCTTCGAAGATCGTGTCGATCAGCGGCCCGTGCGGCGCCATTGCGCCTTCGAAATAGCTGTTCTCCGCGCGCAGATATTCCAGCACGGATTCGTCCGTGACGTTGGGATAGGCCGGGTCTTTCAGCCACGCCCATGGGTCGTCAATCGTCACGCCATGGCGTTCGTAGGTAAAGGCTTGGGTCTGGGCGATGGGCGGCGGGGGAAGCGTTTCGTTCATCGTCACTCTGTGGGGATCGAAATGCGCCGCCGCAAGCACGGCCATCCTGCGGTTGCGTGCCGCCCCGCGCCCCAATAAGGTCTGCGGCGGGGGACGCCGCATGCAGGACGAACTCGCCGCGCAGTCCGCTGCACTGGGCGATAATGATAAGATTCGCGCGATCCTGGAGGAAGTCTGCCAGATCACGCAGATGGGTTTCTCCGCGGTCGCGCGGGTGACTGACAGCCGCTGGATCGTCTGCCAAAGGATCGACCGCATCGAATTCGGGCTGAAACCGGGCGACGAGCTCGATCTCCAGACCACGATTTGCGACGAGATCCGCGAATCCGGGCAGGCGGTGGTGATCGACCATGTCAGCGGCAATCCAGACTGGCGGACGCATCACACGCCGATCCTTTACGGCTTCGAAAGCTATGTCTCGATCCCGATCCTGCTGGATGGCGGCACATTCTTCGGCACATTGTGCGCGATCGATCCGCGCCCCCGCCTGCTCAGTGCGCCCGCGACGGTCGCCAGCATGGAGCGGCTGGCGCGGGCGGTGGCGGGCATCCTGTCGTCATCCCCGGCCCTGCAAAAGGGCGGATCAGCGGGAATAGGATAAAGACGGGTACCAATCCGGATCACGCCCGCGCCGGGTGAGATCGAGCAAAGTCCAGAGCAGCATCAGGTCGGGCGCGCCGCGCGGATCCTGGCCGGGGTCGGCGGTCTCGCCCGTCATCTCGCCCGCGTAGAAATGGCGGACTCCCTCCGCGCTGCGCTCAAACACATTGAGAGCGGGAAATTCCGATCCATCCGGCGTCAGGCCGCCATAATCGTGGAAGAAATCGTCGCCGATCGTCTGGAATAAGGGCATCTCGCCCCAGCCCCGCTCCAGCTTGAAGGCGATCTGGCGCTCGATCGGCGAGCCGCCGATCACGGCCGCCGCCACCTTCTGCGTAAGATCGCGCGTCGCCGCGGCCAGCCCGCCCAGGAAGCCGGTACACATCGGACAGGGCCGCGTCCGCTGCGGCCCGAACATCCAGTGATAGGTGATGAGCGTATCATGCGGGCCGAACATGTCGTCCAGCCCCACCTCGGCGCCATTCTCGTTCACGAAGCGATACGTGTCCGGCACCAGCCCACCGGGCGGAAGCGCGCGACGGTGTGCGGCGACGCGCTCGATCTGGCGCCGCAACGCGATTTCCTCCGCCAGCAAGGCCGTGCGTGCCGCGCGATATGCGGGGCTTTCGTTGGGGAAGCGGATGTCGACCGCGCGCGCCAATTCCTCCGCCGATGCCAGATCCGTCATCTTCCCTCTCCCGATCGGATTTGAACCTGCATCATAGCATCACTATCATGCCGCCATGTCCACTTATGCCGATCGCCTTCAGGCTCTGCGCGAAGAGCTTGCCCGCCGCCGTCTCGACGGCTTCGTCGTGCCGCTCACCGATGAGCATATGTCCGAATATGTCGGCGCTTATGCCCAGCGGCTCGCCTGGTTGACCGGCTTCCAGGGGTCCGCCGGCGCCGCCGCGGTGCTGCCGGCCGAAGCCGCCATCTTCACCGACGGGCGCTATACGTTGCAGGTGCGCGAGCAGGTGTCCGGCGATCAGTGGAGCTATCAGTCGGTCCCGGAAACGAGTGTCGCCGAATGGCTCGGCCGTCACGCGCGCGAAGGCGGCCGTATCGGGTACGATCCCTGGCTCCATACCAAGAGCTGGGTCGAGCAGGCGACGCGCGCCTTGCAGGAAAAGGGGGCGGAGCTGGTCGCGGTCGATACCAACCCGATCGATAGCGTCTGGCCGGATCGTCCGCTGCCGTCGACGGCGCGGCTGGTGGTGCAGCCGGATGCGCTGGCGGGCCGATCGTCCGCGGACAAAAGGCAAGAAATCGCCGATTGGCTGGGAACGCGCAAAGCCGATGCGGCGGTCTTGTCCGCGCTTGATTCGATCGCCTGGACGTTCAACGTGCGCGGGGCGGATGTCGATCATACCCCGGTGGCGCTCGCTTACGCGCTGGTAAATGCGGATGGCACCGCCGACCTGTTCGTCGCGCCGGAAAAGATTGGCGAGGATGTCGCCCAGCATCTCGGCAATGCCGTGCGGCTGCATCCGCGCGACGCTTTCGCGTCCCATCTCGCGACGTTGCGCGGCAAGAAGGTCGTTGCCGATCCGGAACGCGCCGTTTCCGCCATCTTCGCAACCCTGAACGCGGCGGGCGCCACCGTGGTGGAACTGCGCGATCCGGCGGTCTTGCCCAAGGCGATCAAGAATGCGGCGGAGATTGCCGGTCAGGATGCCGCGCAAGCGCGGGATGGCGCCGCTGTCAGCCGCTTCCTGCACTGGCTTTCGGTCGAGGGACCGAAGGGCGGGGTCGATGAACTCTCGGCCCAGGCCAAGTTGCGCGAATATCGCGAGGCGACCGGTGCATTGAAGGATCTGTCGTTCGATACGATTTCGGGCGCGGGGCCGAATGGCGCGATCGTCCATTATCGCGTCAGCGAGGAGACCAACCGCCCGCTGGAATTGAATTCGATCTATCTGGTCGATTCGGGCGGCCAATATCAGGATGGCACGACGGACATCACGCGGACGGTCGTGATCGGCGAGCCAACGGATGAGATGCGGACCCGCTTCACCCTGGTGCTGAAGGGCCATATCGCGCTCGCCCGCGCGGTGTTTCCGCAGGGCACACGCGGCAGCCAGCTCGATACGCTGGCGCGCCAATATCTGTGGGCGGCAGGCCTGGATTATGCGCATGGCACGGGCCACGGCGTCGGCGCTTTCCTGGCGGTGCATGAAGGGCCGCAGCGCATCGCGCCGGGCGGCAGCGGCTTTGCCGGCGGCGACGAACCGCTGCGCGCCGGCATGATCCTCTCCAACGAACCCGGCTATTACAAGACCGGCGCCTATGGCATCCGCATCGAGAATCTGGTGCTGGTCGAGCCGCGCGCGGTTCCGGGCGCGGAAAAGGCGCTGCTGGGATTCCGCACGCTCACCTTCGTGCCGCTGGATCGCCGGCTAATTGATCTCGATCTGCTGACGGCGGAGGAGCGCGGCTGGATCGACGACTATCATGCGCGGGTGGCGGCGATCGTCGGGCCGCAGCTGGACGGCGCCGCGGCGGAATGGCTCAGCTCGCAGACGGCTCCGTTGTAACGTCTGCCGACGGGGCGGCGGCCGATTCGGTCGCCGTCTGCGCGCGGGATTGGGTCTTGCGGCGCCGTAAATTGGCCCGCAGCGCCTCCGCCAGGCGCGCTTCGCGCTCGCTAATGTCCTTTGCCACGATGGTTCCTTGACCTTGCGTCCGGCCTTCTCCATAGGCACCCGACCCTTCGGGGTCACCCCATGCTGGCCGATGCTGCCGTAGCTCAGTGGTAGAGCGCATCCTTGGTAAGGCTGAGGTCGTGAGTTCAATCCTCACCGGCAGCACCAGCATTCTCAATTAATCTTGTGAAGAGCATACCCTTCGGGGACCCCGCCAAGGGCCTTCGATAAAGATCTTATAATACACGTCCGACCCCCCTTCGGCGCGTAGCACTGATCCGGCGCTGGACATCGAAGAAAGCTGACGATCGGCGAACGCCCTCGGGCGGCTAGGATACTAAGCGACTTAGTCGAGCTGCTCATGCGGTTACGCCGCTGACAGAACTTCATTATGAAGATGGCGAGGTCGTAGGGCGGCGTCTGCGTACAGCCGGATCGGGCGACAGGCACGGGAGGCGAGGATGGCCGATGGGGTCGACGCGAAGATTGCGAGCCTGGCGGATTGGCGTGGCACGCTGCTCAGCCACATTCGCACATTGATCATGGCAGCGGATCCGCAGATCAGCGAGGACATCAAGTGGCGGAAGCCGACCAATCCGCTGGGCGTGCCGACCTGGTCGCGCGGCGGCATCCTGTGCACGGGCGAAAGCTACCGCGACAAGGTGAAGCTGACGTTTCCGCACGGCAGCGCGCTGCCCGACCCGCAGAAACTCTTCAATGCCAGCCTCGAAGGCAAGCGGCGGGCGATCGACGTCTTCGAAGGGGACAGGGTCGATGATGCCGCCCTGGCGGCGCTGATCAGGGCCGCGGTGGCGCATAACCTTGGGGCCGCCGGCTAACCCACGCGCTCGCCCGAGAGAGGGGGTGCCTGGCGACGAAGGCGGTTAGTGCCGCGAATCCGCCATGTTCGAAAACGTATCGCCGACGGACTTCGCGTCCTGCTTGGCGCCATCGATGGTGTTGCACGCTGCCACGATCAGGCAGCCGGCGCAGATCGCAATCGTGGCAAGGCGTTTCAACATGGCTTCCCGTCTCCTGTGGTTTAGCGGCGCCCTATCACAATCAGCGGACACGGCGCTGCTTTCAGCCCAAGGCTTCGGCACGATGTCTATCTTGTGTCGCCGCCGCGCGTTCGCTCTTTCGATGAGCCGGTGCCGCAGCCCGCCGAAACAGCGGGCGCCGCGTCTGCGAGCGCAGCAATCGATCGGCAGCCTTAGCGGCCCGGTGAAAGCCGAACATGTTGCTAAGCTACGGACAGATTTCGCATTTTTCGCTGCACCCTTTTGGATGTTCCGACGTTCGCCCGGTCGGAGGATCGCATGTCAGAACAGAAAAAGGGCGCCGTGCCGTTGGCGCGGGTCGTGACGCATATTGCCGAAGCCCTGCAGGCCAGCGACATCCTCTATGTTGCCCGTGACGAACAGCAGGCGGATGCGATCGCCGCAGCGCTGCGGGCCATCACCACGCAGTGCGTCATCCACGTCCCGTCGAGCGATGCATTGCCGGGCGACGACGCGCCCGCCAGTCCCAGCAATGCCGGACGTCGGGCGACGGCGCTGCGGCGGCTGCACATCGCGCGCGGCGAGGAAGGGCGCGACCCCATCGCCTGTATCGCCAGCGCCGAGGCGATTGCGCGGCTCTATCCGGCGCCGGAGGCCTATGCCGCCGCCCCACCCTGGCTGTCCCCCGGCGAGACAATCGACGTTGCTGCTTTGTCCGAACAATTGTTAAGCGTGGGCTATTTCACCGACGATCGCATTGACGAACCGGGCGAGATCGCGGTGCGCGGCGAGGTGATCGATCTGTTTCCCGCCGACGCGGAATTGCCGGTGCGGATCGAAATTGCGGATGGGCAGGTGACCGCCGTGCGCGCTTATGATCCGATCACGCAGCGGACCGTCGCGGAGCTGGAACGGGTCGAGATCGGCCGTGCGGCGGAGCCGGAGATCGGGCAAGGTGTTCCGCTGCTCGTCCATCTGAAGCCCGGGCGCATCGTCTTCGATCCCGCCGCGGAGGCGCGTCGCACGCGCTTTCTGGCCCTCGCCGCCGAAGCGCAGCGCCTCGGCAGCCGGGCGCCGATCGCGGTTACGGAAGCGGGTTGGACGCAGGCGCTCGTCGGCTGGGACCGGGTCGATTGGAGCGCGGACGGGAGCGAGGCGATCCCCCGCTTCGTCGAGCGTAGCGCGCCGTGGGCCGCCTTTCTGCGGACGGCGCGCAAGGCCATTGCGGACGGCGCGCGCGTGGTTCTGGCCGGCGGCGCGCGCGATCTGCGCTTCATCGGGCGGCGGATCGCGAAGGACTTCGGTCAGGAGGCGACCGTGCTTTCGACCTGGGCCGAGGTCGACACGTTGGCGCCGGGCGCGGTCGCCACCCTGCATATGCCGGTCGCGGCGGGTTTCCGCTGTGCCGATCTCCTGTTCGTGGCGTCCGCCGATCTGCTCGGCAGCCGCGCCGAGCAGGAGGCGGCGGCCGGCACCAGCGTGATCGAACTGCTCGGCGACATGACTGATCTGCGGATCGGCGACGTCGTCGTCCACGAAGATCACGGCATTGCGCTGCTGGCGGGACTGGAGCCGATGCCCGGGAGCGCCGATGGCGAGGCGATCATTCTGGAACATGCCGACAAGGCGCGCCGGCTGGTGCCGGTCGAGGGTGCCGATCGGCTGTGGCGCTATGGTGCGGATGCCGATGCCGTCACGCTCGACAAGCTGGACGGCAGCAGCTGGGAAAAACGGCGCAGCGCCATTCATGCGGCGATTGCGGAAAGCGCGAAGGCGCTGACCGAACTGGCGAACAAGCGATCCGCTTTGACCGCGCCCGAATTCACGCCCGATCCTGCAGCCTATGAACGCTTCGCCTCCGGCTTTCCGTTCACCGAGACGAACGATCAGGCGCGCGCAATCGCTGCGGTGCGCGACGATCTCGCGTCCGGCAAACCGATGGACCGGCTGGTGATCGGCGATGTCGGCTATGGCAAGACTGAAGTCGCGCTGCGCGCGGCGGCGCTCGTGGCATTGGCAGGCGGACAGGTCGCCATTGCCGCGCCGACCACCGTTCTGGTGCGGCAACATCTGGAAAGTTTCCGGCGGCGCTTTGCCGGCAGCGGGGTGGAGGTGGCGGGCTTGTCGCGCCTGTCGACGCCAGCCGAGAAGAAGACGGTAAAGGCTGGTCTGGCCGACGGATCGATCCAGATCGTCATCGGTACCGGCGCGATCCGCAGCAAGGACGTGGCCTATCGATCGCTCGGGCTGGTCGTGATCGACGAGGAGCAGCGTTTCGGTGCGGCCGACAAGGCCAAGCTGCGCGGCGACGGCGAAACCCATGTGCTGACGCTCAGCGCCACGCCGATCCCGCGTACCCTGCAGACCGCGCTGATCGGGCTGCAGCAATTGTCGATCATCGCGACGCCGCCGTCGCGTCGCCAACCGATCCGCACCACAGTGGATCAGTTCGACGAGGCGCGCGTACGGATCGCGTTGATGCGGGAGAAGAGCCGCGGCGGCCAAAGCTTCGTGGTCGCGCCGCGGATCGAAGATCTGGCCGGACTGGCCGACCGATTGGCCAAAATCGCGCCTGAACTTTCCGTTGTGCAGGCGCATGGCAAGATGCCGGCGGCCGATCTGGACGAGGCGATGGTGCGCTTCGGCGACGGACAGGGCGATGTGCTGCTGGCGACCAACATCATCGAAGCCGGGCTGGACGTGCCGCGGGCGAATACGATGATCGTGTGGCGCGCGGACCGTTTCGGCCTGGCCCAGCTCCATCAGTTGCGCGGTCGCGTCGGACGCGGCAGCCGCCGCGGGCAGATTCTGCTGATCACCGACAGCGAACATGCAATTGCGGAACGGACGCTGAAACGGCTGCGCACGCTGGAGGCCTTCGACCGGTTGGGTGCAGGCTTTGCGATCAGCGCGCGCGATCTCGACATGCGTGGCGCCGGCGATCTGATCGGCGATGCACAGGCCGGCCATATGAAGCTGATCGGTGTGACGCTGTACCAGCATCTGCTGGAATCGGCGCTGCGGGAGGCGCGCGGCGAAACGGTGGAGCGTTGGTCGCCCGAACTGCATCTGGGCCTGTCCGGCAAGTTACCGGCCGACTGGATTCCCGAACCGGAAGTGCGCGTTGCGCTCTATACGCGGCTCGCCCGGATCGAGGACAATGCCGCGCTGGATGCGCTGGAGGAGGAGATGGCGGATCGCTTCGGCGCGCTTCCAGCCGAGGCGGAGGCGCGGATCGCACTCGCGCGGATCGGCTGCCTCGCCCGTGCGGCCGAGCTCGCCCGGATCGATGCCGGACCCGGCGGCATTGCCCTGACGCCGCGCAGGGGTGGCTTTGCCGGCGACGTGTCCGCGCTGGGGCTAATTCCGAAGAACGAGCGGCTGATCCTGCCGGAGAAGATTGCGGATGAGACGGCGCGCCTGCAGCGGGTTCGCACCTTGCTGGAGACGATCGTCTGAGGTGACGCGCCGTTACCTAGAGCGTGATGACTTTGTAGACCCCGTTTGTCTCAAGGTGCGATCGAGCTTGTCGAGAGCGCGTATCGAGAGACCATCACCAATGCCTCGATATGCGCCCTCGATATGCCCTGCGGGCAACTCGGTCGCTACTCGGCACGAACGGATGCGTGGGTTCGGCGCGACGGCCTCAGTCGCGGGTGCCGACCAGTGCGTCGACCGCCTCGATCAACCTGGCCGGTGCGAACGGCTTCTGGATCATGATGCTGTCCGGCACGCCATGCGTCGCGTGATCGCCGGCGCTGTCGCCCGAAATATAGACGACGGGCAGAGAAGGATCGCGCTCGCGCGCCTTGCGCGAGATTTCCCAGCCGTCCGCGCCGGGGCCACAGCGTATGTCGGTCAGCAGCGCATAGATGGGCGGCTCGCCCGTCTCCAGCGCCTGCGTCGCCTCTTCGCCGGACGGCGCGTAACAGACGGGATGTCCGGCCTCTTCCAGACAATCCTGGATACTGAGCGCGATGAGCGGCTCGTCCTCGACGAGCAAAAGCAGAGAGTCTGCCATGGGATCGGTCCTTGCAGCAAAAACTTGGGAGGGATTTTCCGGCCGACGCACGCGGCCTGCGGCAAGTGCGGTCTTGGGCGACCCTATCGGGTCAGGCGGCTTTGGCGCGTTGCCGCTTTGGCTTGGCGCGGGTCGCGCTTTTCTTGCGCGGCTTGGCGGTGAAGGCGGCGTATAGCGCGGCACCGGCGGCGCCTGCCCCGATCGCGCCGGCGATCCAGGCGCCGACGGGCACCTTGCCGATTGCAGCGCGTGCGGCGGATAGGTCGTTCGCGACCTGTCCGGCAGCGTCCGATTCCGGTGCGGCATAGGCATGCGGCATGCGGGACGATGAGATGTGCGACATAGGTTTCTCCAATTCAGAGGTTCCTAACCTATGTCGAACTGCCTCAGTTCCCCCCAATCGTCGCCACCTTAGATCCGGTGATCGTGCCGTGCGCGCCTCGACGCTCCCCGTGAACGCCTGATCGGCGCATGCCGGGGCGCCCTGTGCACCCGCCCCGGCACCCATCACCGGAGCAGGAGCGCCGCGTCGCCCCAGCTTACCGGAAGCTGCGCATTGTCCGCGCCTGCACTGCGCGCGACCAGCTCGACCAGCTTCACGCCCCCGACATTTGCCGAGAGCGGCTGGGCCGCCATGCCCCATTTCAGGGGCGCGCTTTTCGCGAGCAGCCGACCATCGCCATAGATGGCGAAGGTGACCGCATGGCCCTTGTCGCTGGCGCTGTCGTCGACGCCGACCATCGTCGTCAGTCGCGCGGCGCGATCGTTGCGCACTTCCAGGCGCGAATTGGCGAGGATGCCGATCCCGGACGGGAAGGGCTTGCCCGCAATCTGAAGCACCTGGCCATAAGGCGCGCTGTCGGCCCGCGCCCCGCCCCAGCCGGCGTAGATCGGGCGATCGCCTGCGCCCTTGGTGCCGGTCCAGCCGGCGGCGGTGCGGAAGATGGTCGGATCCGCCTGCGGATGGATCACGCCGTCGACCGCCGGATTCACCCGGCCGGGCTGTTCCGACAGATACAGGCCGTCGGCGAGCGTGCGCGTGCCGCGCGTGCGGAAGATCAGCGTCTCGCGCGGATCGACATGCAATTTGATCTGGCCGGTGAAGCTCTTGCGCTGCTTGCTCCACAGATCGGTGAGCGTGACCGGCGCGTCGTCGCGATATTTCAGGTGCGCGGCGGTCAGATCGACATCGTAGCCGCCGGAGCCGCGGTTGAAGATCGCCACGGCCTTTTCGCCCGACGCCAGTGTCTTGACCAGGATCTGCACGTCGCTCGTATCATAGGCGATCGTCGCCTGATTGCCGGCGCTGTCCTGGTTGAGCGCGATGATGTCGCTATTGCCAAAGATATCCAGCAGCGATTGCGGCGTCTTGCGCAGATCGGTGCCGATCAGCAGCGGCGCATTGATCATCGCCCACAATGCGAAATGCGTGCGCGCTTCCTTCAGGTGGCCGGCGTCGAAATCGCTCTGGCCGATATGCAGCATGTCCGGATCGTTCCAGCTGCCCGGATGCGCATAGAGTGCGCGCGTGACGGCACTGTCGTAATTGACCAGCATCCGGCCCCAGGCCGGCGAAATATCGTCGCTGGTGCGCGACACGCTGCCATAATCCTTGCCCCAGTTACGCACGTCGGCCGCGCCCCAGACGCACAATGACAAAAGGTAATCGCCGTCGGGATTGTCGCGGACGAGCGCGTTGTTGATCTGCTGGAACATCGCTTTGACCGCAGGAATGTCACTGCGGCTGACCTGACCGGAATCGATGAACGGCCCGACCGCGCGGAACTTGCCCGAGGTTACGCGCGGGCTGGTCGGCGCATAGTCGCGGATGCCGCAACCATCGACCTTGATATAATCGAAGCCCCATTCCCCGAAATACAGTGCGATATCCTGATCGATATGGCCGTACAGGCCCACTTCGCGCTCCAGCACATTGCCCTGCGGCAGATCCGCATCGACCGTTCCAAAGGCTTCGGCGCAGGTGTTGCGGCCCAGATCGGAATAGATGCCGGCCTTCAGCCCCATCGCATGCAGCCGATCGGTGAACGGCTTGAAGTTGGAATCATTGGCGCCGCTGCGCGCCGACGGGAAGCGATCGGTGCGGACGATCAGTCGGCCATCGGGCTGCCGGCGCTTCAACGCCCAGCCATCGTCCAGATTGACGTAGCGATAGCCCTTTTGTGCCAGCCCGCTGCTGACGATGCGCTGCGCCGATCCCATGATCTTCGCCTCGTCAATGTCCGACGCGAACACGTTCCAGCTATTCCACCCCATCGGCGGCAGCTGGCCCCGGCCGGCGGTGTAGGCGGACCAGCGCGCGGTCGGCGCGAGCGGATCGACGGGTTTCGCTGCCGTCGCCGCGCCGCATAGCAAGGCTGCCACCGCCGCGATCATTGCCGAAGTCTTCATGCATCTCCTCTCGCGCAGCGATGTGCCGCGCCCTTGATATTCTCTGCTCGCGAATGCGGTCAGGTCAGCAGGATGCGGCGGACCGCGCCATCGGGATCGTCTTCCATGCGACAGCGATCGTCGAAGATCATCGTCTGGCAGCGCTGCGGATCACTCGCGGCCCACGCAAGGCCGGGCTGGCTGGGATTGCCGGTCCGCGCGAAATTGGCCCAGGCCGTGCTCATCTTGCGCCCCACCGCCTGCGCCTGCGGCGTGTTGCCGGTCCCTTGTGCGCACAGCCGCACATTATCGAAGCAGAAGGCCAGTTCGGCCGTGTGCCAGGCGCCGCATTGTCCATCCAGCTGCGGCGACTGCCAGGTGAACCAATATTGATAAGCGGGCGCGGCATTCTGCCCGTGCTTCAGCCGGACCATGCGCTGGACATTGTTGCGCTGGCCATAGCCGCCGACGCCGTAGGACAGGGTGCGGATGCTCTTTTCCGGATGCGCGCGTTTCATCGCCGCGATCAGCGCGTCGGCCTTCTCCGCCCCGAAGCTCTTGGTCAGGTTCTGGCGCCATTCCGCCTCGCTCGGATTCTGGCTGTAGGACATGCTTTCTTCGCTGACCGATCCGATCAGCACGGGCACGTTGCGCGACACATCCGGCGCCGCATCCTGATAGGAGCGCAGCGTCACGATCTTGCCGTCCACCGTCGGCGCCCAGCCCACGCGGGGTGGGCCCGACGCGGGGAAGCCGAGCCCGCTTGGCCCACGCGCGGCCGGGCCGTTGATCTTGGTCGCGGCGGCGGTGCCGGCGGCGAACAGCTTGGACCATTCCATCTGCTGCAGGGCGCCGATGTCGTTGGACCGCAGGCCGAGCTCCTTCATCGTCTGGCGGGCCAGCTCTCGCGATTGTTCGGCGCTCGGGATATTGCCGCCACCGCCGGACTGGATGGCCGCGCGATGGATCAACCCCTGGCCGGACGGCATGCCCAGCAAGGTCGTCACCTTCGATCCGCCACCCGACTGGCCGTAGATCATCACTTTATCCGGATCGCCGCCGAAGCGGGCAATATTCTCCTGCACCCAGCGCAACGAGGCGATCAGATCGGTCATGCCCACATTGACCGAATCCTCGTAAGCCGCGCCGCCGATCGCCGCGGCGTCGAAGAAGCCCAGGATGTTTAGCCGGTGATTGACCGACACCTGCACGACATCATGGTTGCGCGCCATCTGCGCCCCGTCATGCGAAGCCAGTTCGTAGGAAGAACCAAAGCTGAAGCCGCCGCCGTGGAAATAGACCATGACCGGGCGGTTGCCGCTGAGCGCGGGCGTCCAGATATTGAGCTTCAGCATGTCCTCGCCCAGGAAGCCGTCGGTCCATTGCTGCAGGAACGTATGCTCGGCCGCGCGGAAATTGTGCAGCGTCTGCGGGCAATTGGCGCCATAGGCCAGCGTGTGCCGCTCCTCGGTCCATGGCTTGGGAGGCTTGGCCGGCAGCCACCGGTTCGGCCCGCCGGTATCATCGCCGTAGGGCACACCCTTGAAGATATAGACGCCGTCTTCGACATAGCCGCGTACCGGGCCATATTGCGTGCGCGCCACTGCGGAGCGTGGGGTGAGGCAGGTCCCGGAGGCGGTGCTGCTGCGCGTCGTCCGCGCCGCGCCCAGCTCGCCCGCTGCGCTGATGCCGGCGCCGGCCGCGATCGACGCCAATAGCGCGGATCGGCGATTAAGACCGGCCGTACCCTGTTCCTGTTCTGCCATCATCATCCCCTTATGCCCCTGCCTCGACGGGCAGTTTAGTCGGACATAACAGCAACCTGACTATCGCCGTCAAGCGAACTACTTGGATTGAACCGAATCGGCCAAATGTCCGACATTGACCGCCGGCGTCCTCCCCGCTTATCGTGGGACATCGGAACCGCCGCCCCTTGAGCGGCGGGACGACGAAGGGGGAGCATGACCGGACCATATCGGCTCAGGCTGAACGCGGGCATTGCGCCGCGCGCCTCCCTTCATCCGTAAGACAATGCCGCAGGCGGCGCGAGCGGAGGAGGAGATCGGGTGAAGGCGCTTCTGAAAGGGTTCGGTACGGCCGCACTGATGGTGGCCGCACAGGTTGCGGGCAGCGCGCCGGCAGCGGCGCAGGCCGGCACCAATGTTCCGCCCGCAATCGCCGGGGCCAAGCCGGTGCGGATCGATCATATCAAGGTTCACGCGCCTTCGATTGCGGGCAATCTGGAAGGGGAAGCCGCGGATCGCGACGTGCTGGTGGCGCTGCCGCCCAGTTATGCGAGCAGTCCGCGGCGTCGCTATCCGGTCGTTTATGCCCTTCACGGCTATTCGATCGGCGCCGAGCAATGGACGAAGGAAATCCACGTCCCTCAGACGATCGAAGGCGCCTTCGCGAAGGGCGCGCCCGAGATGATCGTCGTGTTTCCCGATTCCAAGACGATCCACAACGGGTCGATGTATTCGATGTCGCCGACGACGGGCGATTTCGAAACCTTCATCGCGCGGGATCTCGTCCGCTATATCGACGCGCATTATCGCACGATCCCCGATCGGCTGAGCCGCGGCCTGGCCGGCCATTCGATGGGCGGATATGGCACGGCGCGCATCGGCATGCGCCATCCCGACATATTCGGCGCCCTCTATATGATGAGCCCGTGCTGCCTGTCCGCCCGCGCGGCCGGCCAGATGGATGCGCAGGCGCTGGCGGCGCTGGAGGGGGTGAAGTCGGCGGCGGATTCGGCCAAGCTTCCCTTCCTGCTGCGCGCGCAGCTCGCGAGTGCGGCCGCCTGGTCGCCCAATCCGAAAAACCCGCCCCTCTATTTGGATCTTCCGGTGAAGGACGGGGCGGTGCAGCCGGACGTGCTGGCGAAATGGGCGGCGAATGCGCCGCTGGCCTTTGTCGATCAATATATCGGCAATCTGCGCCAATATCGGGCGATCGCGATCGATGTCGGCGATCAAGACAGCCTGAAGGTCGACGCCGAGAAGCTGCACAAGGTGCTCGACAGCTACGGCATCGCCAACCGGTTCGAAATCTATTCCGGCACGCATGTGAGCAACGTCGCCTTCCGTTTTCAGGACGAGCTTCTTCCCTTCTTCGGCCAGATTCTCGCACCCGCGGCCAAACGGTGACTACGTGTGCACCCTTTCCTCCGGTGGACAGCCTGATAGACAGCCACGATGACCGCTAAATCCGACGACGACATACCCGAAACTTCCGCTGAGGAGGGCGCGGTGGTGCCGCTTGCGAAAAGCGGGCGCACCGGCCGGCGTCTGCGCGGCGCGATCGCGCACAAGCTGGGCGTGTCGATCCTGTCGGGCGAATTTGCGCCGGGCGACGTTCTCTCCGGCGAAATCGCATTTGCCGAGGCGCTGAATGTCTCTCGCAGCGCCTATCGCGAAGCGGTGCAGGTGCTCACTGCGAAGGGGCTGGTGGAAGCGCGGCCCAAGACCGGAACGCGCGTGCTACCGCGCGACCGCTGGAACCTGCTGGATCCGGACGTGTTGGCCTGGGCCTTTTCCGGCGAACCCGACCAGCAATTGATCCGCAGCCTGTTCGAACTGCGCCTGATCATCGAGCCTGCCGCAGCCGGGCTGGCGGCCGCCAAGCGCGATCGCGACGAGCTGCGTCAGATGAAGGATGCGCTGGCGTTGATGCGCCGCCATTCGCTCGCGACCGATCTGGGGCGCCAGGCCGACCGGCTGTTTCACGATACGATCCTGCGCGCGACGCGCAACGATGCGCTGGTCGTGCTGAGTGCCTCGATCGGATCGGCGGTCAGTTGGACGACGCAATATAAACAGCGGTCGCGTGCGTTGCCGCGCGATCCGATCCCGGAACATGTGCAGGTGTATGACGCGATCGCCGCCGGGGATCCGGATGCCGCCAATGCGGCGATGCGCGTGCTGGTGGAGCTCGCGCTGGAAGACACGCGCTGGGCGATGGAAGGCTGATCCCGAGACGGATCATCGAAACATACTCGCAACGAACAGCCAGAACGCAAGGGGATGAAGATGGTCAGCGCGACAATGAAGGGCTTGCTGCTTGCGGGCAGCGTGCTCGCGGCATCTTCGGCTTTGGCGCAGGCGGACGTCCGGTCAGAGGCGGATCGTCTTGCTACGGCACTGGTCGCCAAGATGACACCGGATGAGAAGATCGCGCAGCTCGTCAACGTCGCGCCGGCCATCCCGCGGCTCAACATCCCGGCTTATAATTGGTGGACCGAATCGTTGCATGGCGCGATCGGCCCCATTCCCACCACCAACTTTCCGGAGCCGATCGGCCTGGCCGCGACCTTCGACGTGCCGCTGATGCACCAGGTGGCCGGCACGATCAGTACCGAAGTGCGCGCCCTGCACACGTTGGGACGGCAGACGGGCAAGCTTGGCAAGATCGGCACGGGCCTCGACACCTGGTCGCCCAACATCAACATCTTCCGCGATCCACGCTGGGGCCGTGGCCAGGAAACCTATGGCGAGGATCCCTATCTGACCGCGCAGCTGGGCGTGGCCTTTGTCACCGGCGTGCAGGGGCCGAACCCCGATCTGCCGGACGTGATCGCCACGCCCAAACATTTCGCCGTGCATAGCGGGCCGGAATCGACCCGCCATACCGCCGACATACCCGTCACGCCTTATGATCTGGAAGATACCTATCTTCCCGCCTTCCGCGCCGCGATCGTCGACGCCAAGGCCGGATCGATCATGTGCGCCTATAATCGCGTCGTCGGGCAACCCGCCTGCGCGAGCGATCTGCTGCTGAAGGATCATCTGCGCGGCGCCTGGGGCTTTACCGGCTATGTCGTGTCGGATTGCGATGCCGTCGTCGATATTTACGAACATCATAAATATGCGCCGGACGGCCCCGCCGGGGTGGCGGCAGCACTCCATGCGGGCGTCGACAATGAATGCAACAATGCCACGCTGGGCGGCGCGACCAACCTGGGCGAGCGCTACAAGGCGGCGCTGGCGCGCAAGCTGATCGGCGAACCGGATATGGATCGCGCGCTGGTGCGGCTCTTCTCCGCCCGACTGCGCAATGGCGATCTGCCCGGCTTGAGCGCCCGCCAGCTGTCCGCCGTTCCGGTCAGCGCGATCGGCACGGCCGAAGCGCAGGCGCGCACGTTGCAGGCTGCCTCGGAAAGCCTGGTACTGCTGAAGAATGATGGCACGCTGCCGCTGAAGCCCACTACCAAGATCGCCGTGATCGGTCCGTTGGCGGATGCGACGCGCGTGCTGCGTGGCAATTACTCCTCCGCACAGACGGGCCCGCGCTTTTCGATCTTCGATGGGCTGCGCACCGCCATGCCGGGTGCGAAGATCACCCTGGTGCCGTTCACCGCCTCCATCACCGATGGCGATCCGATCCCCGACAGCGCGTTCGTCGATCCGGATGGCAAACCCGGCCTGCGCGCCGATTATTATAATGCCCCGCCGCTGGCGCCCGGCGCCGATCCCAAGACGCCGGCTGTCTATGATGCCAAGCCGGCGGTGACGCGGATGGAAAATAATCTCGGCTCGCGCGCGAGCGAGCTCAAGCAGGTCTCCGAACGCTATAAGGTGGTGTGGACCGGCTTCCTGGTCGCACCCGAAACCGGCACCTATCGCCTCGCGGTGACGGGGGCGACCGGCGATCTGCGCGTCGATGGCAAGCCGGCGCTGTCGGCAGACCGCTATTCGCAATGGGCCGAGCCGCTGAAGCTGGTCGAAGTCTCCCTGCGCAAGGGCGAACGCTATCCGATCCGCTTCCAATCCGAAGCCGGGGCGACATCGGCGGCGAGCACGCTGTTCTGGAAGCGTATCTCCACCAATCTCGACGCCGATCTGGCCGCCGGCACCGCCGATGCCGACGCCATCATCGCGGTGGTCGGCCTGACATCCGATCTGGAAGGGGAGGAGATGCCGGTCCATGTCGAGGGCTTCTCTGGCGGCGACAAGACCTCGCTGGAATTGCCGGCGGATCAGCGCGCCTTGCTGGAAAAGGCACGCGCCTTGGGCAAGCCGCTGGTCGTCGTGGCGATGAACGGCAGCGCGATCAACCTCGCCTGGGCGAAGGCGAATGCGGCGGCCATTGTCGAGGCCTGGTATCCGGGCCAGGCGGGCGGACTCGCGGTCGGCAATGTGCTCGCCGGCAAGACCAATCCGTCCGGGCGGCTGCCGCTGACCTTCTACCAGAGCCTGGCCGATCTGCCGCCGTTCGACGATTACAGCATGAAGGGCCGGACCTATCGCTATTATCGCGGCACGCCGGTTTATCCGTTCGGCTTCGGCCTGAGCTATACCAGCTTTGCTTATGCGCCGCTGACGGTGCGGCCGATCGCGGGCGATCCTGCGCAAGGTGTGCGGGTAACCACGACCATCACCAACAGCGGTAAGCGGGCAGGCGATGAAGTGGCGCAGCTATATCTGAATTTCCCCGATGCGCCGACGGCGCCGCGGGTTGCGCTGCGCGGCTTCCAACGGCTGTCGCTGCAGCCCGGGGAGAAGCGCACTGTGACGTTCGACCTGTCCCCGCGCGATCTCAGCAGCGTGGCACAGGATGGCACGCGCCGCGTCGTGCCGGGCGGCTATCGCGTGAGCGTCGGCTCCGGTCAGCCGGATACCGGCGTGGCGACCCAGTCGGCCCGTTTCACCGCTGCCAAGACGATCGATCTGCCGAAATGACAGGCGGGAGCGCAAGCGAAACTCTATCGAGCGATGCGTCAATCGGAAGCCGCTTGTCCGAGCAGTAGCCGCATCGAACGAAAATCGACGGTGTAGCTGCCGTTCGCGCTCAATGCCGGCTGGCCAAGGTTGCCAAGGATCGGGGATGCCTTGTCCCCGTCCAACGCAATCGACACGTCGCGTTCGACGACAATTTGCCCCCCGGCCCGGATCGTCAGTTGCGGCTCGATCAGCACATCGCTCTCGATGCTGCCGCCCAATCCCGAAGACGTGTCCCGCGTCTTCGACCAAAGGCTCGCGCGATCGTCGAACCGTGCAGCATAGCTCGCATAAAGGGTCGTTCGCCGCGCGCCCGTATCGATGCTCAGCAGGCTCTTGCGGCCCGCAATCTCCACCTCGGCCACCGGCGTCAGCTGGTTCATGTACAGCGTCGCCCCCGACCCCAGCAGCGGCGCATTCCGGTCGATCGCGAATGTGCCATCGGGATCGATCCGGAACCGACCGAGCATCGCCATGGCCGGGTAACCGAGCGCCGCCTCGATCTGGTAATCGGCGCGCGCCGTTCGGATGTGCATCGCCGCATCGGGCGCGACGATCGCCACCACATTCCGCAATATGACGCTGCCGACCGGCAACCGGTCGATGACCGCGATTCGTGTCACGACCGAATGGCCGGTCGATCCTGCCACATGATAGCCGGCATCGCGCACGGTCAGTTTCATCCGCCGGGCTGCGCTCTCGGACACGATGGAATAATTAGCGCCGGTATCGATCATCCACGGCAGCGTGACGCCGCGTACCGTAAGATCGACATTCCGCGTGCCGAGCGCATTGCGGTAGGTCTGCAATGTTGCTGCCGTACCGCCCGTCGCCCTGGGCCTGGAAAGGCCGCGCAGTATCGCTGCGGTGCCGAGTTCGTTGCGCAGATCGGCAAACTTGCCGGGGTCCTTGAGGTCATCATGGCCGTCGAGCCATCGCGCGATGAGGCGATATTCCTTCTTATATTCACCGCGCCTGCGATATGTATCGAGCAGCGCCAGGAAGGCTTCGTATGCCTGGGGAGACCCGGTTTGCTCCAACGTCGTCAGGCAGGGCGGTAGCGATCGCGCCGCCTGGTCGAGACGATTGTCGCGGCTGGCGATCACGCCTTCCACCGCGCAGCGATCGGCCCCCTGCGGCATCGCATCGGCAAGGGCACGCGCCTCGGCCATGTCCCACCGCTCCAGTGCGGCATCGACGGGTTGCACGGCCGCGGGCGCTGCAAAAGCCGTCAGCGTCGGCAAGGCAGCAACGGCGAGCGCGAGCATGGCGCGTAAGGACATTTCAGGAAACTCCGAGGGCGTGCCCTGTAATTCGCGCGCTGAGCGATGCTGGTCACACGGTGTCGAATGGTCCGGCCCGATTGCCCACGGGACGGCCGTCCGTCCTAATCACTCCGAAGGGACGCGGGGTGCGTCAGGCGTCTGCGCTCATGCTTGAGACTAAATCACAGGCGTGCACCTTGCGGACTGTTTTCGCCGCGGCTTATGTCTCCCTTGCTGCGGCAGGCCGGTAACGTCCGGCCGAGATTTCCGCCGGGCTATTAACGGCCACCACGTGGCGGCAAGATCGATCGGCGACCGTCCCAACAGGCTGGGCGCTTCCCCGCCGGTGCAATGCGTGAGGACATAAGATGGAGTGGAGCGACGTCCGCATCTTTCTGGCCGTAATGCGGTCCGGCACGCTGGGCGGCGCTGCGCGTGCGCTGCGGCTCAGCCATCCCACGATCGGTCGGCGCCTGCGCGCGCTTGAGGAGGCGACCGGCCACACGCTGTTCCAGAGAACCGCCGATGGACATGTCCTGACCGAGGAGGGGAGCGCCATCGTCGCTCTGGCGGAGCAGATGGAGGAGGGCGCGCTGGCGCTGGAGCGGCGGCTGGCCGGGCAGGAACAGGATCTTCGCGGTTGCCTGCGCATATCCTCGGCCGACTGGTTCGGCGCCTACGTCCTGCCCCCGATCATCGCCGACTATAGCAAGGCCTATCCGGGCGTTGACGTCGAGATCCTCACCGGAACGCGCCTCTTCAGCCTCGCGCAGCGCGAATCGGACATCGCTTTCCGGATCGTGCCCTTCGACACGTCCGACATCGTGCAACGGCGGCTCGCCCGGTTGAACTATGGCGTATACGTGGCCGCCACCGCACCCGAGCCGGTGTTCGGCGATGGGATGGGCTTCCGTCTGATTACCCACGACACATCGACGGGGCATTTCCCCGATATCGCCTGGCTCATGGAGAGCTTCCCCAATGCGACACCCGTCATGCGGTCGAACAACCGGAACGTGCAGGCGCGCATGTGCCGACAGGGCGTCGGCATCGCCGTACTTCCCCAGGCGGTCGGCAAGCAGACCCCGGGACTGCGCCTGCTCGACCTCCCGTCAGAGCCGCCCAGTCGCGACATCTGGATGGGCTATCATCGGGATCTGAAGCACCTGCAGCGACTCCGTGCTTTCATCACGGTAGTGGAAGATCACCTGCGCGAGGTGCTGCCCTGACTCAGCCAGGCGTTTGACGATAACACCTTTATCTGAGGCATACGCCCGCCACATTCTGGTTGCACATGATGGCGCGCTTGATCCGTTACGACGGTGTCTTGCTCAGTCCTCGTCCTGCCACCTGCGCAGGTCGGTCTGATCATGATAGGGCATGCGGTCGGGCGTGGTGATGAATTCCATCGTCGTAC
This sequence comes from Sphingomonas sp. ASY06-1R, assembly GCF_052180265.1. Taxonomy (GTDB): domain Bacteria; phylum Pseudomonadota; class Alphaproteobacteria; order Sphingomonadales; family Sphingomonadaceae; genus Sphingomonas_I. Next base: position 39,605 of record NZ_CP197464.1, read on the forward strand.
CCCAGGGCATGCGGCAGTAGCAGACCTTGTTTCGCGGACCTTTCTCGGTCGCATAAGGAATAGCGCGCGGCGCCGTGAGCGGAGTGCCTCCGGCCTTTGCGAAGCGCTCGACCGATGCGTCGATATCGTCGGTGTAGAGCGCGAAATGCGTGATGCCGAAATCGCTGGCGCGGATCGGCTGGGCTTGTTCGGGGCCGTGCATTTCGAAGAGCTCGATATCGGGCCCGGTGCCGATCTTGACCATCGCCTGCGCACGCACGATCGTTCCTGGGAAGGCGTCAACGGCCCGCTCGAATTCGGGTCCCTGCCGCGGCGGATCCTGCGGTCCAAAGGATTGATAGATTAGCTGGCCGCCGAAAGCGTCCATCAGGAACGATTTGGCCGCTTCGATATCGGGCACCGTGATGCCGATATGATTGACGCCGCGAATGACAGGTACGGTCATGACAATTTTCCTTTCTGGTTTACGCACTCGGTTGGAATTGGTGCGGGCGTTACGGGCGTTCGGTTCGCGATCCGGTCGGCTCACGGCGGCGCGGTCGCCGCGTTTCACTGAGCCTTGAGGAAATGGATGAGAGCGGCCGCGACGTCCTCGGGCCGTTCGTCCGCCAGATAATGGCTGCACCGCGCAATCGAGCCGCCGGTCACATTGCCGGCAAACTCCTTGAGCATCGGCACCATCTGCGGACCGAAGCGCTGTTCCCCACCGAGACCCAGCACCGGTATCGCCAGCGGCTGCTTCTTATATTCCAGCGCGGCTGCATGGTCGGCGGTGAGGGTGCGATACCATTCCATACTGCCGCGGGTGCGGCCAGGGAGCTCCATCGCTCTCGCGTATATCTCGATATCCGCCGGATTGAAGCGGCTGTGATCGTAGAACCGCTCCGACATGAAGGCCGAAATATACGCATATTCGCGGCCATGGATCAGGCGCTCGGGCAGATCCCGATTGCTATGGAAGCCGAAGTGCCACAGCCGGGCGATGGTCGCCTCCCATTCGGACCAGCCTGGCAGCGGTACGTCGAGGATGGCCAGGTGCGTAACCGCCTCGCGATGGAGGGCGGCCTGCGGCAAGGCGACCATACCGCCGATATCATGCCCGCACACGGCATAGCGTTCATGCCCGAGGGCAATCATGACTTCGTGCGCGTCGCGCGCCATCGTCGCCTTGTCATAACCGTCGACCGGGCAATCGGAAAAACCCGCGCCGCGCAGATCGATGGCGACAACGCTGAATTGGTCGGCCAGCAGCGGCATCACATGGTGCCATTCCCACCATGTTTCCGGCCAGCCGTGCAGAAGAAGGATGGGCGGGCCTGCGCCTCCCGTGACAGCGTTGATCTTGATACCGTTCACCGGCACTATTTGCTGGGTAAATCCCTTCAAAGTTGCGATCATGATCGCTCTCCAGTCAGATATTCATGGTCAAACAGAGCGCGCGGCCCGCGCTCAGGGCTGGTCGAAATCGGTGGCGATCGTGATGTCGCGCCAGGCGTCGATATCGTTGCGGAAAGCCGCGAGCTTGCGCGCCGCGATTGCGTGCGCGACTGGGCCGAGCGGCAGATGAAGCGGCGCATTATCGGCGTCGACCGCCTGCAGGATCACCGCGATCGCCTTGTCGGGATCGCCCGCCTGGGCGCCGTCGTTAGTGTCGCGATAATGCTTGCGTGAGCTCGCGGCATATTCCGGCATTTCGCGGGCCGCCATCGCGATCGAACGGCCAAGGAAATCGGTGCGGAACGGCCCAGGCTCGACGATCAGCACGCGGATGCCGAAGGGCTTCAGCTCATCAGCGAGCGCTTCGGAAATCCCTTCCACAGCGAACTTGGCGGCGTTGTAATAGCCACCGCCGCCACCGCCCGCGATGCCGGCGCCAGACGACATGTTGACGATCGTGCCGCCCGAACGGCGCAAGACGGGCAAGGCGGCTTTGGTAGTTTCGATCAGACCGAAGACGTTCACCTCGAACATCGGCCGATATTCCTCGGGCGTGCCCTCCTCGATCGCGCCGAACAGGCCGTAGCCGGCATTGTTCACGAGCACGTCGAACCCGCCGAAGGTCTCGACGGCCTTCGCAACCGCGGCCCTGGCTGCCGCCGCATCGGTTACGTCCAGTGGCAAGGCGATCATCCGGCCACCGAACGGCGCAGCCATTGCCTCGATCGTCTTGATATCGCGCGCCGTCGCGATGATCCGGTCGCCGCGCCGTGCGCCGGCGAGCGCGAGCCGCTGGCCGAAGCCGCTCGAACAGCCTGTGATGAACCAGGTTTTCATCACAGGCTGTCCGACGTGTTTGCAGACGACGCAAAGCCGTTGCCGCCACGGACCGTCATATCGGCCATGATCGACCAGTCTTTTTCGCCAAAGCCCGCTGAAACGGCTCTGCTGAGCCCCTCGCGAACCGTTTCAAGCATCGGCAGGATGCGTCCGATCGCGTCGCTGGCTTCCGTCGCCAGGCGCATGTCCTTGAGTGCTAGACTGGCTTTGAAGCCGGGCTCGAACGATCGGTCCGTGATCTGCGCGCTGTAGCTCTCATAGGCGCGGCCCGAGAACAGGGTGCCCAGGATGAGTGCGAAGAAATCGGCCCGATCGAGGCCGACGCTCTCACTCAGCACGACACCTTCCGCCATCGCCTCGATCGCCATGGCGATCATCACATTGCAGGCGAGCTTTGCCATATTGGCGCGCGCGGGGTCTTGCCCCAACTTCCATGTCTTTTTGCCGAGGGAAGCGAGCAGCGGCTCGATCGCGCCAACGGCATCGGCCGTCCCGGCCGCCAGGATGTTAAGCTGGCCACTTGCCGCGACGCTCGGGCGCCCGAGCACAGGCGCGGACACATAGCCAAGGCCCGCCTCTTCGTGCAGCCGCGTCAATTCGCGCGCGAAAGCGACCGAGATCGTCGACGTGACAATATGGATCAGCCTCGGTCGCGCGCTTGCAAGCAGGCCGGCATCGACGATCACGCCGCGAATGGCTTGGTCGTCGGATAGCATCGTGAAGACTGCATCGGCCTGAAACGCATCCGCCGCGCGTTCGACAAGCGTCACCCCGGGGACACGATCCTGCGCGACCTTGCTGCGGTTCCAGGCCCGAACATCATGGCCTGCCTTCACCAGGTTCGCGGCCATTGGCGCGCCCATATTGCCGAGACCGATGAATCCGATCTGCATCTTGTGTTTCCTTATAATTGGGAGCCGCGCGCAGCTTCGGAGCGGCGCGCACGCATCCGCCGATCAGAACGGCGTCACGATGCTGCGCTGCGGTTTGACGGCGGTGACGATGTCGACGTCCGCCATGATCCGGGCAGTTTGCGGCGATTTGAGCGCCGCTTCCATCGCGGCCTCGTCGCGGAAGTTCACGACAGCGACCGCGATCAACCCGGCGCCATCGCCTTGCGGAAAGAAGCCGTCGGCGCTGACCAGCCCGTAAGGTGCCCAGCTTTCCCGCACGAGCGGGAAATGCACGTTGATCCAATGATCGCGATCGAACGGCGTCTGCGCATCGCCCGCATAGGTCACCAGCATTGTGATCATCATCGAAATCCTCATTGCGACCATTCGGATCGTGACGCCGCGTTCCGTCACGGCTCGAGATCTGCTGAGTCCGGAAGGGCTTCTCTTGGGAGGCACAGCCAGACGATGACCGGAATTTAGATGCTTGGATTTGTTCTTTAAGTGACATGATTGCACGATCGTCGTTCAGTTTTGTGTGTGCGTGGTGGTGCACGCAAGAGACAGGCGGCTTTGCCCACGGCAGCGCTCATCGCGCCGGTCGTTATGAGTGCTGGCGCGCTCCTGCGGACGGGCGCGGGGTGAGGGCAGTGACAGAAGCTACACCCCAGATCTGGCCTGGTCTGGCGACCGCATACATTGCGCGCGACATTTCCTTCCACAAGGCGTTGCGGTCAGCGTCTTGCGCGTACAGCATCGCCATGCTGTGCGTCGCGCCCGGCACGTAACGAAAGTCGGCGCGGCCCCCGACTTTGCGGAACGCGGCATCGAGCCGACGCACCGGGCCGTCGAGATAATAGGAATCGGCGGTTCCGACCACGACATGGATCTTGCCGTTCAGATACTTGCCCAGCCGCGGCCAATCCGCTTCGATCCGGTGCCCGATATCGTAATGCGCACGCCAATAGGCCGCCACGGCGGGGTCGACAGCGCCGGTCCCTCGGTCGAACAGAAAGGCGGGCGTGCCATCGCGTCGGCGCGGAGAAAAGACCCATTCCAAAGAGCGGAGCTGGCCGCCCTTGTTGCCAAGCACGCCCTCTAGCAGGGCAGCGTCCTCAATCGTGCCGAGCACCCTGCCGTGATCGCGTTCGAGGGGGCGTGGCCGGCCGCTCCCATCATGGTAGATGTTCGCTTTGGGCGCGTAGAGATCGACGCCGAGAAAGTCGTGGAAGTCGACCGGATCGGGTGCCGTTGCCCAGCTCCCGCCGAAGCGTTGCGGGTAGCGGACGATGGCCCAGAGCGCGAACCAGCCGCCCGAACTGTGCCCCGTCAGAAAACGGCCCGACGGTTTGGCGTCCATCCGGTATTTGGCCTCCAGTGCGGGAATGATCTCGTCGACCAGCGCTTTGCCCCACGGACCATTATTCGCGCTGTCGGCAAACTCCGTCGTGCCTGTCGGGGACGAATGATCCAGCGCGACCCAGATCATCGGCGGCATGGCGCCGGTTTCCATCAGGTGCCACATGCGCGAAAGCTGCTGGCCGGCCAGCTTGTGGTCTGCGCCGAACGCGCCGGCTGTGTAAACGGTGGGATAGGTGGTGCGCGACGTGGGGTCATAGCCGGGCGGGGTAAGCACCCATGCGGCCACGGCTTGGTTCGCGCCGTGGAAGCGCGTCAACACTGCGGATGCTATCCGCTCATCGTGAAGATGCGGACGGGATGCGGCGATCTGCTCCGCCGCGGCAGGGGGCAGCCCGGTCGTGTCGAACTGGTCCTTCTCCGGCGGCAGCGCATGATCGAGCGGAATGACAGGCATCGACGAAAGCGGGAAATGGAGGGTGACGACCTTGGATACGAGGTCGCCAGGCCCCCGACCGGCAAAGTTGTAATCGCCGTTGCGATCGAGCACCGCCTGCACATGATACGAGTCCTGCGGCAGCGTCGCGAAGCTGGCGGGGAAGGCCATTGCCCGCGTATCGATCGCTATGGAGCGACTGGCTCTGAAACCCGACACGTCGCGTGCCGCGACCGAGACGCTCCGATCGCGCTCCAGGTCGACCGCGTCGCTGGTCATCGTTTCGCTCGTCGTCGGCGTGGCGAACAGCAGCAGCCGTCCGCTCGCATCCTCGACCAGGTCTGACGGCAGCGTCACGGCGAAACGCGCTTCGGGCTCCGCGGCGCCGATGAGAAGCGACGCCGATCCCGACACCAGAAGAAGGCGGATCGCCTTTGGCACCGCCCTGCGGCGCAATTCGATCTCAATCAGCGCGATCATGCGCATCAGGCCTCTTCTGTCCAAGGCTGAAGATCGAGCAGCAATGTCGGGATCAATTCCGATACGGTGGGATGGATGGGCACGGCCCAGCGCAGCTGCTCGATCGGCTGGTCGGCATTCATCATGTCGAGAATGCCGTGGATCGCCTCATCGCCGTTCGTTCCCAATATCGCCGCGCCGAGTATGCGGCGCGTCTCGCTGTCAGCCACCACTTTCATGAACCCTTGGGTCTCGCCCCGTTCCACCGCCCGGCCGACGCGGGACATGGGTCGCATCGCGTGAAGCAGGGGTCGCCCGGTTTTGGCGGCCTCAGCGTCGGTCATGCCGACCCGGGCGAGCGGAGGATCTATGTAGAGCGCATAGCCCGGAAGGCGCTGGCTGACCCGGCGGTCCGCCCCGTCCAGGAGGTTCGCTGCGACGATCTCGAAGTCGTTATAGGCGGTGTGCGTGAAGGCGCCCCGGCCGTTGCAATCCCCCAGGGCCCATATGCCGGGCACGCTGGTTTCGAGCTTGTCGTCAACGATGATGTAGCCGCGCGCGTCGACGGCGATGCCCGCCGCCTCCAGCCCCAGGTCGTCCGTGTTCGGCCGCCGCCCGACCGCCATGAGGACGTGGCTGGCGACGACCGGCTGCGCATCCGCCGCGCAGTCCACCCGCACCTCGACATCGTCGCCGCTGCGCGCGAAGCCGATGCAGCTTGCATTCGTACGGATCGCAATGCCTTCGGCCTCGAAAATCTGCCGGACAGCGGCGGACACGTCGGGATCCTCCCGCGCGATGAGGCGGTCCATGCGTTCCACCACCGTGACTTCGGCACCGAAGCGCCGATACATCTGGGCGAATTCCAGCCCGATATAGCTTCCGCCGATCACCACAAGATGCCGCGGAAGCACGTCGAGCGCGACGATATCGGTATTGGTGAGGATCGGGACCTGATCGGCGCCCGGCATGTCCGGCACCACAGCCCGGCCGCCGACATTGATGAAGATGCGCGGCGCGGTCAGTCGCTCCCCATCGACGGTGACGACGCTGGAATTCTCGAAGCGCGCATGTCCGCGGATCAGCTCGACATTGGCCATGTCGGACAACCAATGCTCGTTCCCGGTGCGGCCATCCTGGATGATCATCTGCGCCCGAGCGGCGACTGCTTGCATGTTCACATCGACCGCCCCGGCAACGTTGAAGCCATAATCCGCCCCCCGTCGCGCAGTGTGGATCGCGTAGGCGCTCGCGACGAGCGTCTTGGTCGGCCTGCAGCCGGTGTTGACGCATGTGCCGCCGACATGGTGGCGCTCGATGATGGCGACCGACAGGCCGGCATCGTTCAGCCGGCCGGCCAGCGCCGGACCCGCCTGGCCGGCGCCGATGATGATCGCGTCGAAGCTGCGCATGCGAAGGCTACCTTTTTGATGTGGGCCAAGGGGCGACGCGCCGCTTGGCAGAAAACGGGTCTGCGCTTGGGCGGGGCCGCCAAGGTTAAATGATGCTGGGGCGCAGGTTGGGGTAGGGCAGGTCTGGTGAGCGGCCTTCACCAGACCTCCCGGGCCGGAGATGCGCGGGGTGTCAGGCCGCCATTGCCCTCGCGTGGTGACGCGCGCCGCTGATTGTCAGCAAGACCGCCGAGACCAGGAAATAGAAGGCGCCAAAGGCGGCGTAGGGCGCGATGTCGGCGATGCTGACCGGCGCGGCGCTAGCGGCTTTGCTGAGCATGAATGCCCCGGCGAGCCCCGACTGGGCGCCGCTCAGGATCATTGCCCATTGCGCACCATAGGACTTCCAGCGCCGCACCCCGGTGGCGAGCTGGAACAGGCCGGAGAGTATCGCCCACACACCGAAGACTTGAAGGACCTGATGCATGCCGTGCGACAGGGTCGCGGCGACGACAACGGCGGTGACGACGCTGACGGCGAAGTTCAGCATCTGGCTTTTATTCTGTGCCAGGCCACCGCTGCGGCCGGCGTCGAGATAGTTCGCCAGCGCATCCCAGGCTGGATATGCGATGAGCATCACCGCCGCCAGCGGCGGCACGGCCTTCGCGACCGTGAAAGCCAGCGCGACCCAGACCGCGGAGACGGCGAAGCGCAGATAATAATAGGTTTTCAGCCAGTCCCGGTCCGGGGACTTTGCATCGGTGATGGTCTTCATATCATGATTCCTTTCTGTGACGCGGCCGCACGCCATCCGTCCCGGAATCGGGATGAGTTGGCGGTCGGCGGTTCAGGCATGTGCGGCTCGTATTTTGCCGCCTCAGATCAGTTCAAAGTCCGGCGTCGTTCAGGGCGGAGGCCCGCGGCTGGCTGGCGCCGTGCGCAGCGCAGGCTCCGCGATCAATTTCGAAAGGCAGTCCGAGCGCATGATGGCTTATTCGCGCGCACTGCGATGTTGGTCACCCAATCCCCAGTTTTTTTAACGGCAGTCTCGGCCGTGCTCCGATCGGCGGCATAGACACTGACGCTGTCAGACGGACCGTCCATGGGGCCTGATCTGCTTGGCTAACTGGTGACTGCCGGACGTCAGGCGGCGAAACCGCCGTCGATCGTATGCATGGCGCCTGTAATCCCGCGCGCCTGCGCGCTGGCGAGATAGAGGGTCAGGCTCGCGACTTCGTCTGCGGTGCCATAGCGTTTGATCGCCATCTGCTGGAGCATGCCGGCCGCACGCGGACCATGGGCCGGGTTCATATCCGTATCCGTCGGACCAGGCTGGATCACGTTGATCGTGATGCCGCGCGGACCCAGGTCGCGTGCCAAACCGCGCGCCATGCCCTGCATCGCCGCTTTGGTCAGTACGTAGGCGGCAAGGCCGGGAAACGGCATGTTGTCGGCCGTGTCGGACCCGATGACCAGGATCCGCCCACCCTCGGGCATCAGGCGTGAGGCCTCGACGCTGCCGAAATAGGCACCGCGCACGTTGACGTCGATCATCCGGTCGACCGCGTCTGCGTCCATCGTCAGGGGATCGCCTAACAGCAGCAGTCCGGCATTGTAGACAAAGACGTCTATCGGGCCGGCATCGCGCACTGCCGCGATCAGCGCATCGCGCGCGCCCGCGTCGATCTGGAGCGCCTGCGCGCCGGTTTCGGCGGCAAGCTGGCGGGCGGCGGTTGCGGAGGCGGCATAGGTGAAGATCACCGTCGCGCCGGCGGCAGCGAAAGCCCGCACGATCGCTGCCCCGATGCCGCGGCTGCCGCCGACGACGAATATCTTGCGATCAGAGAATGTCATCCTGCGTGTCCAATTACGGGAGGAAGGAAGGGGATTGGCGGGTGCCGTGACAATGGGGGTTACCGGAGCGGCGCCCGATGCGGTCAGAGCGGCGTGCCCACGGTCCGCGACACACTTGCATCCGTGAAGCGGGGAACGTCGGCCATCACCGCCGCCGTCTCGGGCGATGCGAGCGCGGCGTGCAGCGCGTCTTCGTCACGAAAACGGTAGAGGCCCACGGAGACGTCCGCGCTGTTGGCGTCCCCTGGAAAGAAAGCGGATGCGCTCTCCAACCCATATTGCCGCCAGCAGGCAAGCGCCAAGGGAAGGTGGACGTCGACATAATGGTCGCGATCGAAGTAGGTGCCGCCGCTGCAGGTGACGGTCAGAATTGCATATGTCATCGGCAAGATCTGGGCGGATCATCGATGATCGTAAACTTACAGGCTTGAATATTCTCTGTTCAATATTGTGGGTGGTTCGCGGGCCGGACCACGATGCCGTCTCTGTGAAACAGATCGGCAGACGGTAACGACCGAGCGGTCAGGCGGCGCCGAAGTCTTGGGTCGACAGGCGGGTCGGTCGGCCCGCCCGCAACCGGACCTTGGCTTGCCGGTCGCCCAGCCAAACCACGCGCTCGCCATCCAATGCGGCCGTCAGCGTCACGGCCGTCAGCGCGCCGTCCCGCCAGGCGAGATCCACCTGGCAGGTGCCGCGCGCCTGCAGGCCTTTTACCGATCCGGTCGGCCAGGCGCGGGGCAGCGCGGGCAGCAGCAATATCTCGTCGCCGCGGCTCTGCATCAGCATCTCCGCGATCGCGCGCGTGCCGCCGAAATTGCCGTCGATCTGGAAGGGCGGATGCGCGTCGAACATATTGGGGTAGGTGCGTTCCGGCCCCAGCAGGAAGCGCAGGATGCGGTGGGCATGTTCGCCGTCGCGCAGCCGCGCCCACAGATTGGCGCGCCAGGCGGTCGCCCAGCCGGTGGATTCGTCGCCGCGAATTTCCAGCGAGCGCTGCGCCGCGCGGGCCAGCGCGGGCGTGTCGTCCAGATTGATCTGATCGCTCGGGAACAGCGCATACAGATGCGAGACATGGCGATGATGCGGATCGGGCGCGTCCGCATCCCAATCCTGCTGCCATTCCTGCAATTGCCCCTGCTTGCCGATCTTGTCGGGCGCCAGTCGTGCGCGTGTCGCCGTCAGCTGCGCGGCAAAGTCGGCATCGATGCCCAGGATGGCGGCGGCGTGCGCGGTATAGGCGAACAGATCGCGCAGGATCTGCTGGTCCATCGCCGGGCCGGCGCAGATCGATGCGCCATGGGGATGGATGTTTTCCGGCGACAGCGACGGGCTCGTCACCAGCTTTCCCGATTGCGGATCGGTTTGCAGCACGTCCAGAAAGAACAAGGCCGCGCCGCGCATCAGCGGGTAGATCGATCGCAGATAGGCTTCGTCGCGGCCATAATCGTAGCGCTCCCATAAATGGGTGCACAGCCACGCCCCGCCGGTCGGCCACAGCCCATATTGCGCGCCGTCGATCGGTGCGGTCGCACGCCACAGATCGGTGTTGTGATGCGCGACCCAGCCCCGCGCGCCATACATGGTGCGCGCGGTCCTCGTGCCGGAAATGGCGAGGTCGCGGACCAGCGCGATCAGCGGCGGTACGCATTCGGCGAGGCCGGTCGGCTCGGCCGGCCAGTAATTCATCTCCGTGTTGATGTTGATCGTATATTTCGATCCCCATGGCGGCTTGACCGATTCATTCCACAGGCCCTGCAGATTGGCGGGTTGCCCGCCGGCGCGCGAGCTGGAGATCAGCAGATAGCGGCCATAATGGAAATACAGGGCAGCCAGCGCCGGATCGTTCGCGCCTTCGCTGGTGCGGATCCGCACGTCGGTCGGCTGGTCCGCGGCCGGCGTACGGCCAAGATCGAGGCGGACGCGGCGGAAGAGACGTCGGTGCTCGGCCGTCGCCGCCGCGGCGATGGTGCGAAAATCCTTGGCGGACGCAGCGGCGATGTGGCGTTCGACGATCGGGCCGGGATCGCCACCGCCGTCGTCGAACCAGCGATAACCGGTCGCCATCGCGACCACGATCGTGACCGCGGTTACGCCCCGCGCGCGTAGCCGATCGCCCTCGGCGTTAATCGTCCCCCCGTCCGCCGATGCACGCACCAGCGCGGCGAAGCGCAAGACGCCGGGCACGCCATGTTCGCTAGGGCCGACGCCGGTGAGCAACAGGCGATCGCCCGCCGCCTGTGTCGTCGCGCGCTGCGGCGAGGTGAGACGCAGATCGAGATCCAGCGCGTGCGGCCGATCGACGCTGATACGAATAGCCAGGACCTGATCGATCGCGGACGCCTGGACGTCGCGCCGATAGGTGATGCCACCGGCGCGAAACTGGGTAGTGGCCACCGCCGCATCCAGATCGAGCGCGCGATGATAATCCTCAACCCCGGCCGGTTCGACCCGCGGCAGATCAATCAGCAGATCGCCGATTGGCTGATAGGACATCTGGCTGAGCGGCTTCGCCATGACCTTGGCGTTGGCCAGCGCCTCCGCTTCGGCGAAGCGCCCCGCCGCGATCAGCCGGCGCACCTCCGGTATGGCATCATGCGCGTCCGGGTTGATCGGATCATAGGGGCTCCCGCCCCAGAATGTGGCTTCGTTGAGTTGTAGCCGTTCGTGCGCGCTGCCGCCGAACACCATCGCGCCAAGCCGGCCATTGCCGACCGGGAGCGCCTCGACCCACGCATCGGCAGGCTGGCGATACCAGAGGCGATGCGGATGATCGCGATTGCTCTGCCCGATCGCGCCGCTGGAACAGGCCAGCCCCGCGACGGCGACGGACCCCTCCAACAGGGTCCGCCGGGTGACGCGGGGCTGGGACATGTGCCGGATCCTTTTAACGCAGATCCAGCACTATGACCGATTTCGGGGGAAGCGAAAGGCTGAGCGTGCCGCCATTGACCTGTGCGCCGGTAAAGGGCTGCGGGCTGACCGTGTTGGGCTGATCGAAGCTGTTATGCGCGTCCATCGTCGTACCGGTCAGGATACGACCGGTGACGCTGCTCGCCTGTACCCCCGTCAGCGTCATGTTGACCGGCATGGCGCGATTGGGATCGGCATTGACCAGACCGATATGAATCTGTCCTGCCGTATCGCGCACGGCCGATACGCTGACCGCCGGCGCAACATATTGGTCCTTATTATACCAGGGCGACGACAGATCCGTCGGCAGCACCGTCGCGTCCTGCCACGGCTTGTACATGTCATAGACCCAATAGGTCGGCGTCTTCACCATGCGCGGCCCGTCGGTCAGCAGCATCGCCTGCAGCACGTTCACCATCTGCGCGATCGCGGTGAGCTTCACCCGATCGGCATGGTGCGCGAAGATGTTGAGGTTGAGCCCGGCGACGACCGCGTCGCGGACGCTGTTCTGCTGCACCAGGAAGCCGGGGTTGCTGCCCGGTGCGGGCGCAAACCAGGTGCCCCATTCGTCCACCGCCAGCCACTTGGTCTTGCCCGGATCATATTTGTCCATCACCGCCGAATGTTTGGTGATCAGCTCTTCCATCTTGATCGTGCGGGCGATGGTTTCGGCCCATTCGACTTCGCTGAAACCCAGTGCCTGCTTCTTGGCGTTGAAGCCGCCGGGAATCGTGTAATAATGAAGCGAATAGCCATCGATATATTTGCCGGCGACACGCATCATGGAATCGGTCCAGGCGACGTCGTCCTCCAGCCCGCCGCTGGCGATCTTCATCATCTTGCCGTTGCCGGATTTGGCGAACTGGGCGTAGCGGTTGGTGACGTCGGCGGCATATTCGGCGCGCATATTGCCGCCGCAGCCCCACAATTCATTGCCGATGCCGAGATATTCGACCTTCCACGGACCCGCATGGCCATTGGCCGCGCGCTCCTTGGCGAGCGTCGACCCGTTGGGCGAGGTCATATATTCGACCCACTGTGCACCCTCGCTCGGCGGTGCGCTGCCGACGTTCAGCGAGACATAGGCTTCCGCGCCCAGCTTCTCGACGAAGCCCATGAATTCATGCGTGCCGAAGGCATTGTCTTCATTCACGCCGCCCCAGTTGGTATTGATCTTGACCGGGCGTTTGTTGCGCGGGCCGATGCCGTCGCGCCAATGATATTCGTCGCCGAAACAGCCGCCCGGCCAGCGCACCAGCGGCACCTTGATGTCGCGCAGCGCCTGCAGCACGTCCTTGCGATAGCCGTGATCGTTGGGGATGGACGATTTTTCGCCGACCCAGATACCTTCATAGATACCATGGCCGAGATGTTCGGCGAACTGGCCGAACACCTGCCGGTACATGCGCGGCCCCGGCGTATCGCCGCGCACCGTGATCGTGGCCTGCAACGGCTCGCTTTGCGCCAGGGCCGGCGCCACGGGCGCGGCCAGCAGGCCAAGCATTACCAGAGCCGATGACATGATCCCGCGCCGCATCCTGTTCCCCTCAAGCAATTTCGTCTGAATTATTATGTCGGAGTATAAGCCGGACCAGGTACGGTCAACACTTGGTGCCGCGGCGATGGCGGCGTTGTCGCCAAATTGGCGGGTACCACGGCAGGAGAAGGCTGGCCGCAAGGCCGCCGTCCGGCAGGAGAGGCGGGGGCGCCGGCGGACCGGCACCCCCAGAGGTGACGTCTAGAATTTCAGGTGAGCACCCAAGGTGAAGCGCCGGCCATAGGAATAGACGTCCAGCAGCTGGTTCTTGAAGCGACCATGCGTGCTGTAGGTGGAGTTGTTGATGTTCAACGCTTCCGCGAAGACGCTGATATGCTTGTTGATCTCGTAACTCGTGCTGAGATCGACCTGCACCTGCGAATTCACGAAAGTCGGCTCGGCGCCGAAGGCGCTGGTATTCTGGTTCTGCCCGAACTGCAGCAGATATTCGTCGCGCCAGTTGACGGCCGCCCGGAACTGGAAGCCGTTCTTGTCATAGAAGCCGACGAAATTGGCGGAGTTGGCCAGGCCCGTCACCGCGAAGCCGCTCGACGATATGTCGTTGCGATCATAGGGCTTGTTCGTGTCGACGAAAGTGGCGTTGGCGTTGAAGCCGAAGCCGCTGTCGCCGAACACATGCTGCCAGGCGAGTTCGACGCCGCGCACGGTTGCCGATGGCCCGTTGACCCGCGCGGAGACGCTGAACACCGCTGCCGCACCCGTGCTGGGATCGACCACGCCGTTGATCGTCTGGCGCGTTACGCCGGCAACGATGAAGTTCGACACATTCTTGATGAACCCGTCGATCGCGAAATAGGAGTTACGCTTATAATACCATTCCGCCGCGACGTCGTAATTGTCCGAGAGGTAGGGCTGGAGCAGCGGGTTTCCGCCACTTGCGGTAAGCGCGCCCACACGCTGCCCGCTGCCCACGTCGAGGACCGGGTTCAGCGTATTGAGTGCCGGGCGGGTCAGTGTTCGCGATGCGTCAAAGCGCAGCGTGAGCTTGTCCGTGGCCTCCAGCTTCAAATCGACGCTGGGCAAAAGGTAATGATAATTGCTCTTGGTCGTGATCGGCTGGGTGGGCGTGTAGGTCGCTACGGTCAGCAGCGTCGGATCGCCCGAATTCTGGATGATGGTCAGCGGCAGACGTCCAAAGCCGCTGGAGCTCAAATTCGTGCTCTCGCGCCGCAGGCCGGCATTGAAGTGGAACGGCATGCCGGCAATTTCGGCCGTATAATTGACGCGCAGGAATGCCGCCCAGGTCTTTTCGCGGATCGTCTGGATGCCACCGATGTTGGTGGCGAGATCGAACGCACCGGTGAAGTTCGTGCCGACGGTCGGCGCGCCATAATTGAACCCGGGGATATTCTTTTGCTGCGGGTTGCCCAGACCGGACAGATAGGCCTGATAGGCGCGCGGATCATATTTCAGCAACGCCGGCGGTAGATTGCCCGAGAAGCCGGGAATGAAGTCCTTCAGGCCAATCGTGCCCTGGAACAGACTGGAAGGCAGCATCACGCCGGTGTCGCGGCCGGAGGCCGAACCATAACCGGAATAAGCCTGCCAGTAATTGTTCGCGAACGTGTCGCGGCCTTCCAGGTGATATTTGTCGTCAAGATAGGTGCCACCGGCGCGGATGCTGAGATTATCCTGCTCCCATGTCGCCTGCAGCTTCGCTTGCTTCACCCGATCGGAATTCTGCTGAAGCTGCCGCACGGTAACGTGCGATCCGATCAGGGATTGATCGAGCCAGCGGCTCTGGTTGCCTTGCGGGCCATAGGTGGTCAGTTCCGGGAAAGACTTGTCGCTATTGCCCGTAATCTTGATGCCGAGCGGTGTACCGATCGCGCCGCCATAGCCGACGTCGGCATTGTCGCTGGACACGCCGATGCCGGGGTTGAGCTTGCTCTGGGCGTAGCTGACATCGCCTTCGACGTGCAGATGCTCGCTGGCATCCCACTTCACGTTGCCGCCGACCTGGTTGGTGCGCAGAATGCGGGTGTTGCGGGTGGCGTTGAAGTCGGTCGGGGAGCCGTTCTGGACGAAGTTGACGACCGTCCCATTGTCATCGAGCTGCACGTTGCGCAGATCGCCGCCATTGAACCAGATGCCGAAGGACGAGATGTTCGTGCGCAGCTTCTGGCGCGAATAATTGTCGTCGATCGTCAGCAGCAGGTTTTCAGACGGGTGCCATTGCAGCGCGATCCGCCCGTCGATCCGCTCGTCATTCACATAGCTTTGTTCGGCGCCATATTGCTGCTCGAACCAGCTTAGCTTGTTCTTGGGCCCGGCGAGATCGGCGGCGGTGCACGTCGGCGTTAACTGACAGGGCGCAAGATAGCCGCCGACCCAGCCCGACACGAAGACGCGGTTCGTCTTGGTCTTGTGGTTGGTATAGATGCCGTCGACCAGGATGCCGAGCGTGTCATCTGCGAACGTATCGCTGAACAGCAGCCCACCCGTCGCAGCCGCCTTGTCTGAGCGGGTCTGGTAGGAGCCGGAGCCGCTCGCTGCGATGCGCAAACCGGGATGATCGAACGGCTTGGGGAATTGCACATTGACGGTAGCGCCGATCGAGCTGCTCGACAGCGAGACGTCGGGGGTCTTGAGGACATTGAGCTGTCCGACAAAGTCCGAGCCTACGGTGCTGAAATCGACCGATCGGCCGCCACTGGCGGTCGAAATGCGGCGCCCGTCATAGAGCGTTTCGTTAAAGTCTCCGCCGAAACCGCGCACCGTGATGCCGGTCGGCTCACCGCGCGCGCCGTCCCGCTGGATCGATACGCCCGGCAGGCGCTGCAGCGATGCCGCGAGGTTCGAATCGGGGAATTTGCCGATATCTTCGGCGGAAATGGCATCGACCACGCCGGCAGCCGAACGCTTGATGTCCAGATTGCGCTGCAAGGAGCCGCGCAGGCCGGTCACGACAATTTCCTCCTCGGTTGAGGCGGTGCTGCCGGGTGTGACGGTATCCTGCGGCTGGCCGGCCTGCTGGGCGGTCAGATTGCTGGAACTGGGCGTGGCGGGCTGCACCACGGTGCCGTTCTGCGTGCTGGGATTGTTGGTCGTGTCCGTCTGTGCGGCGACCGGTGCGGCGACCACGAGCGCGATCATGCTGGACGCGCCGGCCAGCATGGCCTTGCGCAAGCATGACGGATGGCGGCCCTGAATGGCGATGCTCATCAGTATTTCCCCTCTTCTGTGACATTTTGTTTTTGGTCGGATGACAATGTGGATCGCGCCGGCGGCGGGCGCAGCGCTGTGAGCGCTCACACAATATCGATTCGATGGCCACCATGCGCCGTTGCGCAGCGCTATCCTCTCCTGTCTGCTCCACGCCTTTTATCGGGCGGTATCGCTAACAATGCATTTGTCGGTCAATTCATAACGGGATGCAAGGGGGATTTGCGTGCGAGAGCCATGCTTTGATGTGCTGTGGCGCGATTGCCGCATCGGCCTTGCGGCTAGGATCGGGGTATAGGTCGTAACAAACAACGGCTGGATTGCGGCTCAATGCCCGGCGAGAAGAGCTTGGTATGCCGATGACCCATTCGCTTTGGATCCGGATCGGCCCTAAATGAGTCCAAGAGTTTCTCTATTCTCAATGCCGTTCAGATCAATCGTCAATCCCGTACCCAATAACGCAGCGTGACGCTGCGCGATGATCGCAGCGATTCGCGCGATATGCTTGGTGTGTGCATACTCGCATGTGCGAGTTCGCATGTTTTTGGGGACAAGCGAGTTTTTGATGGTGGACTATTTGTATGTGACAAGTAATAATATCATTTAGAGGATGCCTGGGACGGCCTTTCGTAAAGGGTCGACCGCATGAAACTTGTAAAAGCGATCCGGTGCTTCTTTGGGAGGCATGTGCCGTCTCGAGGGCGGGCTACCTATGACGGTGAGGATTTCCACTCGGTCTGCAAGGGTTGCGGAAAGGCGATGGTTCGTGGCCCTGAAGGGTGGAGTCTGGCACCACAGGATCGGTAACAACCCATTGCCGCGTAGAATCCGCATGGCCCGTCTCCAGCAAGAGATTATGCGAGCGCCGCGCTCTGCGAAACATTGCATAGGCCTTTTCGGACTTAAGGCACATTGACGCGCAAAATCCGCCGAAATGAACGAATCTCCCTGAAACCAACCAAGAATGTGCCCGTTCTTGCCCGTCACCCCCGATAGAAGGGGCGATATGTCTAGTGAGAGAAGTTTGCGTTTTTCGTTCCAATATCTCCGCTGCCTTTTCGGCAAGCACGCCCCCGATCGTAACCGCGCCAGGACAACGCGCGATCATATCATCCGCAGTGTCTGCAAAGGATGCGGACGCGCGATGATCAAAAAGCGATTCGGGTGGGGGTTGGAATAACCCTCTACCGTTAGGCGAGCCGGCTTTGCGACGATGCGCTGACCTCGATCCGCTGGGAAAGAGCATTGGGGAAAGGCCGCCGCTCCAACAGGCTGCCGGCCGGTTCTAATATCTCACGATTTTGGTGATACAATTGCCGACGACGCTGAACAGCCAGACGGAGTGACTAAATTGTCCGGTTGATGCAGAGCGCTCCTCGACGCGTGCGGCAACTGTCCCGTCATCACCTTCCAGGATATCGACGACTTTTAGATGATCGCGAGGTCCGCTCTGCTGGTCAAGTGATGAGAGAGTATCGACAATAGAAGCCGATCGGCTTTGATCGGTGGTATGGTCTTCAACCATCGCCCCGGGCGCAATTGACAACTTCGCGCTGCCGATATCCAATCGGCTTACATGATCCACGAACGCGCGCGCCACCGTCGTCTGCCGTGCGGCGGTCGATCCACTGGTTAGTGAGCAGGTCGCGGCCGATGTCGCAAGCTGGAGCGCAATGAACATTGTGGTCCCAAATGTCTGTAAAGATTGGGAGGAATGTTCCCGACGCAGGCTAAGCGCTTCACATCCATATTGGATGCATCGGCCATGATTGATTCGGTAAAATGTAAGTTCGCGCTCTGTGATTCCGGATCGGACCCGTTTGGCAGCGGATCAGCTAGGCTTTGGAACTCAGCCGCCAGCCGCCTTCATCGCGAACCATGGGTGCGTGGCAGCCCCTGCACCTGCTGCGAAACTGCTCGCCGTCATGCACTGCGCGCCCACGCGAAGGCACATGCCGCCCCAACCTGCATCGAATCTGTTGTAATATGCTCAAGACTTTGGCCCTTTGTCGGGTCCTTTACGCATCTTCCGTGACAATCAGGCGCGCGATCTGATTTATTTACTTCACTTCGAGCCTGTTCCACCACGCACGCCACAGCGATCCGTGGCCGCTACAGGAACCGTCCAGCCCGTGCTGCCTGACTGACGAATACAAACGAACCTCGCCTCCGCTATTCTGCGCTGGAGTGGAGGCCTGCTGGAACAGGCGTATCGCAGCAGCCCCGGTGGGGCAGGCCGGCCCGTTGGTGATCTCGATGGATCCGCTGGATGCCCCGTGAGGATTCGAACCTCAATTAACGGAGTCAGAGTCCGTAGTCTTACCTTTAGACGACAGGGCAGCAGCAGCGGAGGCGGCGAAATAAGCAAGCGGCCGCGCGGTGTCAACGCAGGCGGTCGATTCAGGTGCGGATGGGCATCGGGGCGACGGCGGATGCGCGCTGCCCTTGCCGCTGGCGCCAGCGCGCACTAGGCAGGATTCAAGTACCGGCGGCCCTGTGCCGATTCCGGAGAATATAAGAGACGGAGAATGGCAGAGCGCGCGCATCAAGCGACGCAGGCGGCCGGCGTACCTCGCCGCGACGCCGCGCCCCCCGCCCGCCCTTCGCGGGCATCCCCTATGCGTGGCACCTATGCGGCGCTGGATCTGGGCACCAATAATTGCCGGCTGCTGATCGCACGGCCCGCTGGCGACGGATTTGTCGTGATCGATGCCTTCTCGCGAATCGTCCGCCTGGGCGAGGGGTTGGCGGCGACGGGCCGGCTGAGCGACGTCGCTATGGATCGGGCGCTGGCCGCGCTGACCATCTGTTCGGACAAATTGAAGCGCCGCAACGTCACGCTGGTGCGATCGGTGGCGACGGAAGCCTGCCGTCGCGCCGCCAACGGGCGCGAATTCGTGGCGCGCGTCCTCGCCGAAACCGGCATTCAGTTGCAGATTATTACGGCCGAGCAGGAGGCACGGCTGGCGGTGACGGGCTGTCATGCGCTGCTGGAGCCCGGAACGGGGCCTGCGCTGGTGTTCGACATTGGCGGTGGATCGACCGAATTGGTGTTGCTCGACGGGGAGAGCGGCGGCGCGCCGCACGTCGGCGACTGGTTTTCCGCGCCGTGGGGCGTCGTCTCGCTGAGCGAGAGCGAGCCGCATTGCGGAGCAAACGAGGCGGAGCTCCGCGCGGCCTATGGACGGATGCGGGCGCGGGTGGCGGAGGCGTTTGCGCCGTTCGCGCAAACGCTGAAGGCGCGTGGCGTCGGCGATGGCGGCCGGTTGCTGGGCACCAGCGGCACGGTGACGACGCTCGCCAGCCTGCATCTGGAACTGCCCAATTATGATCGCCGTGCGGTCGATGGGTTGATCGTGCCGGCGGGGGCGATGCGCAGCCTGAGCCAGCGGCTGGCCGGCATGAGCGTGGCGGAACGTGCAAGGCTCGCCTGTATCGGCAGCGAGCGCGCCGACCTTGTCGTGGCCGGCTGCGCCATCCTGGAAGGCATTTTGGATCTGTGGCCCGCCGAGCGCCTGAGCGTGGCGGATCGCGGCATCCGCGAAGGTATATTGAGGACGTTGATGGCGCACGAGTTC
This sequence comes from Sphingomonas sp. ASY06-1R, assembly GCF_052180265.1. Lineage (GTDB taxonomy): Bacteria > Pseudomonadota > Alphaproteobacteria > Sphingomonadales > Sphingomonadaceae > Sphingomonas_I. The sequence goes on from NZ_CP197464.1 coordinate 59,485, forward strand.
GTCAAACCATGAGCCGCGGCGGATCAGGCGGGCGCGTGCGCGTCCGTACCGGGCGTGGCCGCACGGCGGCATCGACCCGCTGGCTGGAGCGCCAGCTGAACGATCCCTATGTTCGGCGCGCCAAGGCGGAAGGCTATCGCAGCCGGGCGGCCTATAAGCTGCTGGAGCTGGACGAGCGGTTCGGCTTCCTCAAGGGCGCCAAGCGCGTGATCGATCTGGGCATTGCGCCGGGCGGGTGGAGCCAGGTGGTACGCCGCCGCTCCGCCACCGCGCGCATCGTCGGGATCGATCTGCTGCCGACAGACGCGATCGACGATGTCGTCATCCTGCAGATGGACTTCATGGACGACGATGCGCCTGCGCGCCTGACCGAGGAATTGGGCGGCAAGGCGGATCTGGTGCTGTCGGACATGGCGGCCAACACGGTCGGCCATCAGCAGACGGATCATCTGCGGACGATGGGTCTGGTGGAGGCGGCGGCGGAATTTGCGGGCGACGTATTATCGCCCGGAGGCGCCTTCGTCGCCAAGGTGCTGGCGGGCGGGGCGGATAGTGCGCTGGTCGCGACGCTGAAACGGATGTTCACCACCGTGAAGCACGCCAAGCCGCCGGCGAGCCGCAAGGATTCGTCCGAATGGTATGTGATCGCCCAAGGGTTCAAGGGCCAGAAGGCTGAGGACGCAGGGGAAACAGGGGAAGCCTGACCCGCCGGCGCTCGCCGAATAGTCCGTCGGTGGACATCATGCCCCGTCCGAACAGCGTGCGGAGGGTTCCGTGGATGCCAGCCTGCGCTGGCATGACGCGATAAGATATATGGCCCCGGCCTGCGCCGGGGTGACGCGTCATTCGCCGATCAGGTGCATCACGATGCTGCGCCGCTGCGGATGGCGGCGATGTTCGAACAGGTAGATGCCCTGCCAGGTGCCGAGTGCGAGCCGCCCCTGGACCAGCGGAATGCCCAGCGAGACCTGCGTCAGCGCGGTCTTGAGATGCGCGGGCATGTCGTCCGGCCCCTCGTCGTCATGCGCATAGAGGCTGCGATCCTCGGGCGCGAGGCGATCGAAGAAGGATAGGATGTCGTCCTGCACCTCGGGCGCCGCATTCTCCTGGATCAGCAGCGAGGCGGAGGTATGGCGGCAGAATAAGGTCAGCAGGCCATCGGTTAGGTCCTGGCCCGCAACCCAGCGGCTAACCTCGTGCGTGACTTCGTACAGCTGCGCGCCGGAGGTCGCGATCTGGATCGTGTCGAAGGCCTGGCGCATGGCGTCAGGCCGATGCGGCGATCAGCGTCGCGCGCACGCCGGCATGAGCCGGATCATAATCGATCACCGCCTTGAGCGTCGCCGCCATCGCGCTGACCAGTTTGGAGCCAAGGCCGGTGCCTCTGATCGAACCGTCCTTCGGCAGGCCGCAGCCATCATCCTCCACCTGCAGGACGAAGCGGTCGCCCTCGGCGCGGAGCTGCACGCGCACCTCGCCGGTCGCGGTCGCGCCATAGGCATATTTGCAGGCGTTGGAGACGAGTTCGTTGACGATCACGCCGACGGCCACCGCTTTGTCCGTGCCGAGTTCGAGCGGCTCCGCCGACAGCGTCAATGCGCGCGGCGCTTCCGGAGTGGACCAGGTGTCGCCAATCTCTTCCAGCAAAGACGCCAGATATTCGACCATATCGACCTTGTTGACCGAATCGCCGGTGTAGAGGCGACGATGGACCTGCGCGATCGCGCCGATCCGGCGCTGGGTGTCGGCCAGCGCGGTCTTGGCTTCCTCGTTGCCGACGCTGCGCGCCTGCATATGGACGAAGGCGGAGACGAGCTGGAGGCTGTTGGCGACGCGATGGTTGACCTCGGTCAGCATCGCCTGCAGCCGCTCATTGCTTTCGCGCAATTGCTCTTCGGCGCGTTCCTTCTCGGCCTGCATCCGCACGCGGGTCAGGCCTTGATCGATCGCGCGGGCGAGTAGATCGAAAAACTCCTCGCCCACCGTCTTCACGACATAGTCGATCGCGCCGGCTTTCAGCGCCGCGACCGCGACGCGGCTTTCTTCCGACCCCGTGACGTAGATGACCGGTGGCGGCGACGGCAGCTTGCGCAGCTGCTGCAGCGTCGTCAGGCCGTCCTGGCCCGGCATATAATGATCGACCGCGACCAGATCATACGGATGGTCGGCTGCCATCGCCGCGCCTTCAACGCCGCCCGCTGCGGTATCGATGCGAAAGCCGCGTCGTTCGAGCGCGCGCGACACCAGCCGCCGAAGACCATCGTCATCGTCGATATAGAGAATGCGAGGGGCGTCGTCGGCCGGCGGCATCAGGCTTCAGGCAGGTCCGGTACCTGGATCACCGACAGGAACAGGCCGAGCTGGCGGATGGCGTCCGCGAAGCTTTCGTAATTGACCGGCTTGGTGATGTAGACGTTGCAGCCGAGATCGTAGCAGCGCTGGATCTCGACCTTGTCGTCGGTGGTGGTGAGCACGACCACGGGGGTGCGCCGTAGCGGGCTGCCTTCCGCCTTGATGCGGGTCAGGATGTCGGTGCCGCTCATGTCCGGCAGGTTGAGATCGAGCAGGATCAGCGCCGGCCCGTTATGCGCCGGCCCGTTGGCATCCTCATACAGATAGGTCAGCGCGGACGTGCCATCGGTGAAATGATGGATGTCGTTCGAAATGCCGGCCCGACGGATATTCTTCTCGATGAGGCGGGCATGCCCCTCATCGTCTTCGATCATGATGATATTGACCGGCTGTTGATTGTTCATGCCACCGCCTTCTGATCGTCCACATAGTGGATGGGCAGGTTGATGCGGAATGTCGCACCCTTACCCAATTCTGATTCCACGCTAATTGTCCCGCCCAGGCGATAGGCCAATGCGCGGGTATGCGCGAGCCCGATTCCCTCGCCGGGCTGATCCTGCCTGCCGGAGCGGCGGAACAGATCGAAAATCCGTTCATGATCCTTGGGATCGATACCGCGGCCATTGTCGATAATGGCGAAGCTCGCACGCGGGCCATTGCGTTGCCCGCGTATCTCGATTCGGCCGGGCCGGGCGGGATCGAGATATTTGATCGCATTCTCGACGATATTGGCCATCACCTGCTCGACGGCGAGGCGATCGCTGGTGAGGCCGGGGAGGCCGGTCGCGACATTCACCTCGATACCGAGTTCGTCGATGCGATGACGCAACGTGCCGACGACGCTTGCCATCAGCGCATCCATGTCCAGCCGTTCGGGGGTGATCGGGCGGCGGCCCTCGCGCGACAGGCGCAGGATGGCGTTGATCAGCCGATCCATCTTTTGGGTCGAGGTGCGGATGAAGCCGATCGCTTCCGGCAAATCCTCGCGCGCGGCGAGCCGATCATCGGCATCGACAATGTCGGGCGCGCCTTCGTCGACGCGGTCCATCATGGCGCTCAGGCGCTTGCTGGCGGCCTCAAGCTCGGCGGTGAAGCCCATGACGTTGACGAGCGGCGAGCGTAGATCGTGGCTGACGATATAGGCGAAACGCTGGATCTCGTCATTGGCACGCTGGAGATCGCCGGTGCGCTCACGCACCGCGCCTTCCAGATTTTCGTTCATCTTGGTCAGCGCGTCACGCGAACTGGTGAGGTCCCTCGTATAGCGGATGATGACATAGATCGCGCTGGCCGCCACCACCACCAGCAGCACGCCCGATGCGCCGAGGATGATAAAGAAACGGAGCAGGCTCTGACGCTGCTCGGCATTGCGGAGCTTCAGCAGGCGATCTTCCTCGGCCAGCATCCGGTCCGCCGACGCGCGAATGGCGCGGATCAGTTCCAGGCTCGAACCCTGATTGAAGGTCGCGACGGCCTCTTCGCGTTTCCCCGCGCTGACCAGCGCGACGGAGCGGCCCAATGTCGCCATATGGGCTTCGGTCAAGGCGGTCATCGCCTCGATATTGGCCTGCTGGCGCGGATTGTCCTCCGACAGGCGGCGCATCTCGGCCAGTGCCGGCCCGATCTGGTTCGCGGTCTCGGTAAATGTCCGCGACAGGCCGTGTTCGTTCCGCAACAGATAGCCGCGCCGCGCGGCTTCCAGCCGTTCCACCAGCACGCGGAAGCGCGAGATGGAGCGTTCGACCTGGTAAGTGTGGTTTACCCAGTGGGTCTGGCCCTGATTCTGCAGGATCGCCTGGGTGGCGGCAAAGCCTGCCCCCATCAGCGCAAGAAAGCCGAGTGCGAACGCGCCGACAACCAGCCGGTTGAACCAGCGATCCGAAACGATCTTCTTTCTTAGCGAGTTCGGCACAAATATGCCGATAGTTGGATCGCCCGGTGATGCAAGAGCAGCGATTGGGCCGCGCCGGTCCTGAACTGGGGTGGACGGTTACAGAACGATCTCGAAACAGGTGCCGGCTTCTGCCTGTCCGAGCGCGATCGTGCCGCCATGCGCGCCGATGATGCGCCGCCCCAGGCTCAGCCCGACACCCGTCCCACCCGGCTTGGTGGTGAAGAAGGGCAGGAATATCTCCTCCGCCAGATCGGGCGGGATACCGGGGCCATTGTCGCCGACGGTGATGATCACGCGGCCACCGGGCAACAGCCCGATGGTCAAGGCGACGCGGGGCGTGGGCGCGTGATCGCGCGCGGCTTCGGCGCCATTTTTGAGCAGGTTGATCACGACCTGCGCGAGCAGATCGGGATCGGCATCGATCGAGATGTCGGACGGATGGATGCGCAGATCGAGCGGCGCAATCCGCCCGGCGTCGGATGCGGCGAACAGGCGCTTCAGTTCCTCGGCCCAGGGCCCCGCCGCAAAGCGCCGTCGCTCGACCACCGGCACGCGGCTGAATTCACGATAGGCTTCGACGAAATGCATGATGCCGCTCGCCCGCCGCGCCAGCGTTTCCACCGCCATGCGCGCATCGTCGATCGCCGGGTCTCCCTTGGCCACCTCTCCCATCAGGCGGGCGGCGCTTTCGGCGAGCGACACGACCGGCGTCATCGAATTCATGATCTCGTGCGTCAATACGCGCACCAGATCGGCCTGTGCGGTCAACTCGACCGCGGACAATTCCTGCTGGATCGGCTGGACGGCGACGATCGCAAGCGGGCGGCCGAGCCGATCCAGCGCCGCGCGCGACACCATCGCGCGCTGGACGACGCCGTCTACGCGCAGCGGAATGACCTTGTGAAAGCCCGCCTCGCTGCCCGCGCGCAGCAACGCCACCAATTCGGGGCCGTAAGGCGCGAAATCGTCGACGCGCGCACCGGCGAGGCGATAGAAGGTCTTGCGCGCGGCCTTGTTGGCGAGCGTGACCCGATCGGCATCGTCGATCAGCAGCAAGGCGGACGGGGCCTCGTCTGCCAGCGCGGCCTGGACGCGCGCTTCGTCGCTGGCCTGGGCCCGCTCCGTCCGCAGCTGACGCATCGCATCGCCCAGCGCCTGGCCGAGTTCGTCGAAGCCGCCGCCGACGGTGCGACCGAAGCCCTGGCTGAAATCGCCATAGCGCAGCCCTTCGACGAAGCGCGCAATCTCCCGGTTGGTGCGACCGATATAATGCCACAGGCCCCAGACCGCGCCGGCGACGAGCAGGGCCGCCAGCACGCGCGCCGCCGCCAGCCCGGGCTGCCACAGCGACAATGCCAGCCCGGCGACCGCCGCGAGCAGAAGCAGCAACCGCCAGCCGAAGCCAACGGCGAAATTCTGCTCAAAGCCCATGCTTCTCCATACGGCGATAGAGCGAGCCGCGCGTCAGGCCGAGCTCGGCGGCGGCCGACGAGATGTTATAGGCATGTTTCTGCAGGGCGCGTTCGATCATCTGTTTCTCGGCACGGCCGAGATGCAGGCCCGGATCGGGCGCGGGTGCCGGCGGGGGCGTGGCCGCCGCGGCAAGGCGGATGGCGGGTGCGCTGCGCGCGAGCGGAAAGTCCGACACGGAATAGGCATCGCCTTCGGCCAGGATCACGGCGCGTTCGGCGGCGTGCCGCAAAGCACGCACGTTGCCGGGCCAGTCATAGCCCGACAAGGCGGCCAGCACCGACGCCGGCAGCGCCCGCGCCGGCTTGCCATATTTGCGCGCATAGACGCCGAGGAAATGATCGAGCAGCATCGGCACATCCTCCGCGCGTTCGCGCAGCGGCGGCAGCGGAATCTCGACCGTGTTCAGGCGGAACAAAAGGTCGGTGCGGAAATGGCGCGGATCCTCGATCTGGTCGGGCGGAAGGTTGGTGGCGGAGACGACCCGGATGTCGATCGGTATCGACTTGTTGGCGCCGACCGGGGTGATCTGCCGCTGTTCGAGCGCGGTCAGCAATTTAGGCTGGAGGTGCAGCGGCAGATTGCCGACCTCGTCCAAAAACAGGGTGCCGCCGTCGGCCGCCTGCATCCGGCCGATACGGTCGGTCCGCGCATCGGTGAAGCTGCCTTTCAGGTGGCCGAACAATTCGCTGTCGATCAGCGGTTCGGCGATAGCGCCCAGATCGACGGGCAGCATCACCTTGTCCGCCCGGCGCGACGCCCGGTGGATCGCGCGCGCGACCAGTTCCTTGCCGGTGCCATTCTCCCCGGTGATCAGGACATTGGCGTCGGTCGGCCCGGCCCGATCGATCAGCGCCAGCACACGCCGAATCGCGGCACTGTCCCCCAGCAGCGGCACGTCGCCGCCCGGCGTGGCGATCGCCTGCGCCTTCGCTTTTTCGAGCCCGGTCGCGCGACGCGAATTGCGCAGCGCGGCGGCGGTCCGCACCGTCGCGAGCAGGCGTTCGTTATTCCATGGCTTGCTGACGAAATCGGTCGCACCCTGTTTCATGGCCTCGACCGCGATCTGGACGCCGCCATGCGCGGTGATCAGGACGACCACCGCGTCCGGATCGCGCGCCAGGATCCGGCCCAGCCACAGGAATCCCTCGCGCCCGTCCGTCGCACCGCGCATGAAATTGGCGTCGAGCAGGATCACGTCGGGCGAGCGCTTGGCGATCACGTCCAGCGCCTCCGCCGGAGAAGGTGTCGTCACGACCTCCGCGAACAGCGTACGCAACAGCAACCGCGCCGCCAGCAGGATGTCAGCATCGTCATCGACGACCACGCACAGATCGAATGCGGGTTTATCCGCCATTTTACATTTCCCCCCGGTCGCCGGGATTAACGATGGTCCGCCTGTCTATCAACAAACGTGCCAGCCTATCTGTTTGTGCGCATAGGTTTTTTCCACTCCATGGCGAAGGTGAACGTGCCTTGCTTTGTGTCCGGCAATGGACAGGAATGTTCGAAACCGGACAGTCGGCCAAGGGCCTGCGGTCAATTTTTATCGCACATGCCTTGATCCCTGCCGTGGGCGCCTTCTGGCACGACCTCTGCAAAGCGGCCCCCCATGAGCGTCCTTCGCATCCCATCCGAGCCCCTGACCGCGCAATTTTCAGGCGGCATGGACCGGGTGATCGTCCGGCGGAAATTTCCCAAATGGGCGATGGCCGCCGTCGGTGCGGCGGTGGTGCTGTTGCTTGCGCTTGCCTGGTGGCTGGCGCCGCGCGGTAATCGCCAGACGATATCGGCGGATCGGCTGACCATATCCGAAGTGCGGCAGGGCCGGTTCGACGATTTCCTGCCGCTCCGCTCGCTCGTGACCCCGCTGCTGACCGTCTATCTGGACGCGGTCGAAGGCGGGCGGGTGGAGCGCAAGGTCGTCGAGGATGGCGCCTTCGTCCAGAAGGGCCAGTTGCTGGCGGTCATGTCCAATGCGGATCTGCAGCTGGCGACGCTTCGATCCGAAACCGATGTCGCGCAGCAGCTGAACAATCTGCGCGTCACGGAACTGAGCCTGTCGCAGACCTTGTCGGAAAATGCCCGTGCGGTCACCCAGGCCGAAAATGAACTGGCCAAGGCGCGGCGGCTGTACGATCTGCAACTGCCGCTGGCGCAGCGGGGCTTCGTATCGGCCAAGGTGTTTGGCGACACCAAGGACGATCTGCTGTTCCAGCAGAAGAAACTGCGCGAGGTGCGCGACGCCCAGTCGACGCAAGGCCGGCTGCAATCCAGCCAGCTGACCCAGCTGCGCGCGACCGCCCGATCGCTGGAAGCGGCGTTGGGCATTGCGCGGGGCAATCTGGACCAGCTTAATCTCCGCGCGCCGGTCTCCGGCCAATTATCCTCCTTCGCGATCGAGGTCGGCGAAAGCATGAGCCGCGGCGAACGGATCGGCCAGATCGATAGTCCGGGCCGCAACAAGCTGCGTGCGCAGGTGGACGAATTCTACCTCGGCCGGGTGCAGCCCGGTCAGATCGCGACGGTCGATTATGGCGGCAAGACCTATCGGCTCAAGGTCGCCAAAATCTTCCCGCAGGTGAAGAACGGCATCTTCGAAGCGGATCTGTGGTTTCTCGGCGGCGAGCCGCAGGGGATCCAGCGCGGCCAGACGCTGCAGGCCAAGGTGACCTTCGGAGATCCGACGCCCGCGCGGCTGCTGCCCAACGGCGCCTTCTATAACGATACGGGTGGCCAATGGGTGTTCGTCGTTGCGCCTGGCGGTGGCAGCGCGATCAAGCGGCAGGTGCGGCTGGGCCGGCGCAACACCGATTTTATCGAGATACTGGACGGGCTGGAGCCGGGCGAGAAGGTGGTAACGTCGCCCTATACGGGGTTTACCGACAAGGACCGGCTGGACATCTCGAAATGACAAACGCTGACTGCCGTTCGACGCGAACGGAACCGGGCTGTTGAGGGGAACACCACATGCTGACGCTGCGTAATCTCTCCCGGGTCTACCGTACCGATACGGTCGAGACGACCGCGCTGGACGCGATCAACCTGGACATATTGGATGGCGAGTTCGTCGCCATCATGGGCCCATCTGGCTGCGGCAAATCGACCTTGCTGAACATTTTGGGGCTGCTCGACAGCCCGTCTTCGGGTTCGTACCGGTTCGGCGAGCATGAGGTGGCGGGGCTGCCCGAAGCGAAGCTGAGCGACATCCGCAAGCGCCACATCGGCTTCATCTTCCAGAGCTTCAACCTGGTCGACGAGCTTTCGGTGCGCGAGAATATCGAGCTTGCGCTTCTCTATCACGGCATCGGCGCGGCCGAGCGCCGCGCACGCGTGGACGCGGTGATGGACAAGGTCGGCGTCGCGCACCGGGCCGATCATCGCCCCAGCCAATTGTCGGGCGGCCAGCAGCAGCGCGTCGCCGTGGCGCGCGCAGTGGTCGGCAGCCCGGATCTGATCCTGGCGGACGAGCCGACCGGCAATTTGGATACGCAGCATGGCGAGGAAGTGATGCGCATGCTGCAGGCGCTGAACCGTGAAGGCACGACGGTGGTGATGGTGACGCATTCGCCCAGCCACGCCGATTATGCGGGCCGCATCGTCAACATGCTGGATGGGCAGGTGCTGGCCGAGCGAAAGCGCGCGGCCTGAGGAACACCCCTGCGTAGTCAGCGCGCAGGGGCAGGTGAGGGCTCCGCCCGTGTCCCTTCCGGCCTGGCCGGGCGGACGGGGCCCTTATCGAACAGGGGAACAGTGATGGGCGGCATGCTGCGCAATTATTGGACGATGGCGATCCGCATGCTGGTGCGGCATCCCGGCCGCGCAGCGATCACGATCGGCGGGTTGGCGCTGGGCCTCGCCGGCTGCCTGCTGATCCTGAACTATATCCGCTACGAGCGCAGTTACGACACTTGGCTGGCCGACGGCGATCGGGTGTTCCAGGTCCAGACGCGGGTGCGCGCGCCTGGCACGGCGGAGGTCCGCAGCCAGGCAAGCGCCTATCCGCTCTACGACACGCTGCCGGGCGGATTTCCGCAGATCGAAGCGATCACCTCGGTCGGGTGGGGCAAAACCGTCACCGAACAGAATGGCCAGCCGATTTTCCTGGATGCGACATCGGTCGATCGTGATTTCTTCAAGGTCTTCCCGCTGCCGTTCGTCCAGGGCTCGGCGGGGACCGCATTGCGCGATCCCAAGACGGTGGTGTTGACCGAAAAAGATGCAGTGCGCCTGGTCGGCACCACCGACGCGATCGGCAAGACGATCGTGTTCGGCGCCGGCGCGGGTAGAGGTGGCAAGCGGATCAGCGGCGTAATCAAGGATCTGCCGCGCAACACCAGCCTGAAGCTGGGCGTGATCTCGCTGCGGGACACAACCTCGCTGCCGCCGGAACGACGCCAGCGCGCGCGGGAAGTCGCGCTGCGCAAGGTGTTCGGCGCGTCGCGGCGCCAGCTGATCGTTCAGTTCGTGGGCGAGGGTCTATTGGTGGCCGCGGTTGCGACGATGATCGCGCTTACCATCGCGGAACTGGCGACGCCGACGCTGGGGCGGTTCATCGGTGCCGATCTGCATGTCGGCTATCTTGGCCGGGACGGTCTGTTGCTGCCCGCGATCGGCATGTTCCTGCTCGCGGGGCTGGCGAGCGGCCTCTATCCCGCCTTCGTCATCAGCCGGTTCCGGCCCGCGCGTGTGCTGCACGCCAGCCGTGGATCGGCGGAAACGCCGGGCGGCGGGCGCCTGCGCACGGTGCTGGTGGTGGTGCAATTCGCAATCGCGATCGGGCTGATCGCGAGCACCGCGGTGATCTGGTCGCAGACGCAGTTCGTCGAGCGCGTCGATCCCGGCTATCGGCGTGACGGACTGGTCCAGATCGACAATGCCTGGCGCTTTACGCAGGGCAGCGAATATGAAGCCGCGCGCGCGGCGATGCGCGCCATTCCCGGCGTGACGGTGGTTGGGCGCACCGGGCTCGGCCTGGGTTCGGCGGAAACCACCAAACGGCTGACGCGCGCGCCCAACGGCGGCGCCTATGCGACGATGAGCCTGTACAGCATCGATGCGGGCTTTCTGCCGACGATGGGCGTGGACCTGCTGGCGGGGCGGCCGCTGGGCGACGTGATTCCGCTCGATCGCGTCGGCGACGCGAGCGGGGCGCAGCTTGCCAGCCGGGGCGTGAACGTCATCGTCAACCGCACCGCCGCCGCGCAATTCGGCTTCCGCGCACCCAAGGCCGCGATCGGCCAGACGATCCAGGTCAATTTCGGCGATGCGATGGCGCCGGCGACAATCGTCGGTGTCGTTGAGGATACGCGCTTCCGCACCGCGCGCGATGCGCTGGATCCGATCGTCTACAGCTATGACCCGGAGCGCACGAGCCAGGTCGTGGTGCGCTATGCCGGCGCGCGGCCGGGCGAGGTGATGGCCGCGCTCAACAAGGTCTGGCGGCGGTACGAGCCCGAAATCCCGTTCGAAGCGCGCTTCGCCGATGACATCGTGCACGATCTTTATGCCGCCGAACGCGGGCGCACCGAATTGTTCGCGGCCTTTTCCGGACTGGCGGTGCTGATCGCCTGCCTTGGCCTTTATGCGCTGGCGGCCTTCGCCACCGAACGGCGGACCAAGGAGATCGGCATCCGCAAGGTGCTGGGCGCCAAGGTGATCGACATCGTACGGCTGATCGCCTGGCAATTTTCCAAGCCGGTCGTGCTCGCCAACCTCATCGCCTGGCCGATCGGCTGGTGGGCGATGCGCGACTGGCTGAACACATTCGATCTGCGCATCGCGCTGACGCCTGTCCCATTCCTGCTGGCCGGCCTGCTCGCGCTGGCCATCGCGCTCGCCACGGTAGCGAGCCATTCGCTGCGGGTAGCGCGTACCCGACCCATTGACGCCCTGCGCTACGAATAGGATCGCGCCCATGTTCCGCAATTATCTGACGGTCGGTCTGCGCGCCCTGGCGAAGAACAAGACCTATGCGTTCATCAATATCTTTGGGTTGGCGATCGGCATGGCGGCGTGCCTGCTGATCCTGCTCTTCGTGCGCTATGAGACGAGCTACGACACATGGCTGGGCGAAGGCGACCGAGCCTATCAGCTGCAATCCTTTTACAAGGCCGACGGACGCGGTCAGCCCGAATTATCGCTGCAAAACGCAGCCTATATTGCCGGCGCGACGCTGAAGAAGGATTTCCCGCAGATCGAGGAGATCGTCTATGTCGGCGGTGCTGGGCCCGTGATGCTGCGCAACGGGCGCGCCACGACCAGCGACGATTTCTTCTTCGTCGATGGTTCCCTGTTCGACGTCCTGAAGGTGCCGTTCGTCCATGGCGACAGCCGCACCGCGCTGACGCAGCCGGGATCGCTGGTGGTGACCGAGAAGGAAGCGTCACGCCTTTTCGGCACTGCAAATCCGATGGGGCAGACGCTGACACTCGTCGACCGCGGCAAGACCACGGATTATCATGTGACCGGCGTCATCAAGGATCTGCCAAGAAACACCCATCTCAGCCTGGGCGTGCTGGCACGCTACGATCCCAATAGCTATTGGGCGGATCTTCCCGACTTCCTGACCAGCTGGGGCTGGCAGGCAGGTTATTATTATGTGCGCCTGCGCCCGGGCGCGTCGGCTGAAGAGATCAACCGCCAATTGCCCGCCTGGGCGAAGCGCAACATCCCCGACGATATCGTGGATGGCGTACGGACCAATCGTGCGGAGGGCGAAAGCTGGAAGCTGGTCAATGTCCGCGACGTGCATCTGGGCAAGGCGCAGAGCGGGGCGATGACGCCCGGCAACGACCGTCGGTCGCTGGTGACGTTCGGGATCATCGCGATCCTCGTCCTGGGCATGGCGTGCGTCAATTTCACCAACCTCGCCACCGCGCGCGCCAGCCAGCGGGCGCGGGAGGTAGCGCTGCGCAAGGTGCTGGGGGCGCAGCGCAAGCAGCTGATCCTGCAATTCCTGGGCGAATCGGTGATGGTCGCCGGACTGGCGATGCTGCTTGCCCTGGCATTGACCGAATTGCTGTTGCCGCTGCTGAACCACTTCCTGGATGCGCAGCTGACGCTTCATTATATTGGGCATGACGGCATATTGCTCCCGGCGCTGGCACTGGTGCTGGTGGTGGGCGTGGCCGGGGGCATCTATCCCGCCTTCGTCCTGTCGCACTTCCCGCCCGCCAAGGTGTTGCGCGCGAACAAATCCGCAGCCGATGCGCGTGGATCGGGCATATTGCGCAACATCCTGGTGGTCGGTCAGTTCGCGGTGTCGATCGGGCTGATCGCTTGCACCATCATCATCTATGCGCAGACGGTCTATGCCCGCACGAGCGACCCCGGTTACAAGCGCGACGGACTGATCCAGGTCAGCAGCGTCAACCGTCGCACGGTGATGCCGGTACTCAACACATTGCTGCATGAATTGTCGCGGGTGCCGGGCGTCGTCTCCATGGGCCGCTCCACAATCGGCGTCGGTACGCGCAACAGCAGCAATATGGGGGCGAAAGGCCCGGGCCAGACCGAAGCGCAGACGATCGGCACATATCGTGTGGATACCGGCTTTTTCCGGACGATGGAGATTCCACTGTTGGCGGGCCGGACCTTCGTGGAGGGCCGGGCGATGGACGACACGACGCTGGAGGGCTTCCCGCCCAAGGAGGCGGATCTGGCCGCGCTGACGCGGCGCGGCTTCAACGTCGTGGTGAACGAACTCGCCACCAAGCGGCTGGGCTTCCGCAGCCCGGCCGAGGCGATCGGCAAAGTCGTGCGGGCGGAGACCGGCAGCGACGCCAGCGACAGCGCCACGCCCGTTACCATCATCGGCGTGGTCAAGGATTCGCGCTTCCGGTCGATCCGGGATCCGCTGGAACCGATCATGTTCCAATATGATCGCATCAGCCCCGACAATCTGATCGTCCGTTATGCCAATGTCGATCCGAACGTCGTGCGCGAGCGGCTGGAGCACAGGTGGAAGCAGATCGTGCCGGATGTGCCGTTCGAGGCGACTTTCTCCGACGATATCGTGCGGCGGCTATATCGCGCCGAACAGGCGCGGGCCGGCATGTTCGCGGCTTTTTCGGGGCTGGCAGTGGTGGTTGGTTGCCTTGGGCTGTTCGGGCTGGCGGCATTCACGGCGGAGCGGCGCACCAAGGAAATCGGCATCCGCAAGGTGCTGGGCGCGCGTACGCGTGACATCGTGCGATTGCTGATATGGCAGTTCAGTCGGCCGGTGCTCATCGCCAATCTGATCGCGTGGCCGGTCGCATGGTGGGTGATGCGCGATTGGCTGAACGGCTTCGATGCGCGCATTGCGCTGAACCCGTTGCCCTTCCTGTTCGCGGGCGGGCTGGCTTTGGCGATCGCGATCGCGACCATCGCCAGCCACGCCTTCCGGGTCGCGCGCGCCAATCCGATCCTGGCCTTGCGCTACGAATAAGTGCGCCGCCCCCTTGGTTTCGTCATGATGTCGGCCCATGATCCCCTGAAGACGACATGGAGACGATATGCGCGTGGGATTGCTGGCCGGCCTGATGCTGGTTCCGTCGATGGCGCTGGCGCAGCCCGCCCCGCAAACACCTCCCGCCGTCGGCGGCAGCGCGCAGGGCGATCTGTCGCTGACCATCTACACCAACAATCTGGCGCTGGTGCAGGACGTGCGGACGATGACGCTGCCGGTCGGCCGCACCCGCCAGCCCTTTGCGGATGTGTCCGCCGCGATCCGGCCGGAGACGGTGGGCCTGAGCGCGCCGGACGCCAGCGTGGTCGAACAGAATTTCGATTATGATCTTCTGAGCCCGACCAGCCTGATGGAAAAAGCGGTCGGCGAGACGGTGACCCTGCTGCGCACCAACCCGCATACCGGCGTCGAGACGCGCGAACGCGCCACGGTGCTGGCGGTGAATGGCGGCGTGGTGCTGCAGATTAACGGCCATATCGAGGTACTGCGCGACGACGGTCTACCCGTGCGCGTGATCTTCGATCGCGTGCCGGAAAGCCTGCGCGCGCGGCCGACGCTTTCGGTCAGCCTCGACAGCCGCCGCGCCGGGCCACGGCCGGTAACCTTGTCCTATCTGTCCGGCGGCCTTGGCTGGAGCGCAGATTATGTCGCGCTGTTCGACGAGAAAGCCGGTACGATCGACGTGCAGGGCTGGGTGACGCTGACCAACACGACCGGCACCAGCTTCATCAACGCCAAGACGTTGCTCGTTGCAGGCCAGGTGGGCAGCGGCGACGATGACAATGGACGTTTCCGCCGCATGCAGGCCCAGCCGATCCGCCGCGCCGGCACGGAGACGGCGGCACGCGAGCAGCTCGGCGATTTTTACCTGTATCCGCTGGCGGAGCGCACGACGATTGCCGACAAGCAGACCAAGCAGGTCGGCTTTCTCGACGTGAAGGGCGCGGCCGCAACGAGCGGTTACGAATATCGCAACGATTGGCTGGGCAGCGCCGATGAGGCGGCAAGCGCGGCGAGCGTGTTGCGCTTCAGCAATGCCGCCAAAGGGGGGCTGGGGGATGCGCTGCCGGCGGGGACGGTACGCGTCTATATGCGCGATGCGCGCGGCGACCCGCAATTCGTGGGCGAAAATCGGATCGATCATACGCCGCAGGGTTCCGATCTGGCCATCCGCACCGGTGACGCGTTTGACGTGAAGGTGAAGCCGGTGGTGGTGGAACGCGTGCGCGTGAGCGACACACGCTGGCGCACCAAGATGCGCTATGAGTTGACCAACGCCAAGGATCGTCCCGTCACGGTTACGCTGATCCAGGGCGGCGTGCCTTGGTGGTGGACCGACACGCGCATCACCGACCAGAGCCTGAAGAGCGAGCGGCGCGATGCGGATACGGCAATATGGCAGGTGCCGGTTCCTGCCAATGGCACCGCGACGGTGACCGCCACCTTCGACACGCGGATCTGATGCTGGGCCTGGCGGTGTCGCTCGCCGCCGCGCTGCCGGCGGTGTCTTCGCCCGCGCCGGAGCGCGTGGCGTTGACCATCTATCGCGCGCCGTATCGCGGCACGCGCATACCGATCAATCTGGCGGCGCCGGACGGTTTCGCGCTGATCACGGAAACGCGCACGGTCACTCTGCCACGCGGCGAGACGATGCTGCGTTTCATTGGCGTGGCCGACGGCATCATCCCGGCAAGCGCGATCGTGATCGGCCTGCCCGGCGGCACGGTTGAGAAGAATCGCGATGCGCGGCTGCTGTCGCCGGCGTCGCTGATCGACGGGACGCTCGGCCGCCAGGTGACCGTGCGGCGGACCAACCTCGCCACCGGCAAGGTCACGCAGGAAAGCGCGACGATCGTCGCGGTGCCCGATGGCGGCCGGGGTGGCGTGGTCATGCGCACCACGCAGGGAATCGAGACCTGGCGCTGCCCGGGCTTGCCCGAGAAGATGGTCTTCGATGGCGTGCCGAACGGGTTGTCGGCCAAGCCGGTGCTGAGCGTAACGACGCGCAGCCCGCGTGCGGGGCGGGTAACGGTGCGTCTGTCCTATCTCGCCAGCGGGTTCGATTGGAATGCCAGCTATGTCGCGACGCTGACGCCGGGCGGCACTACGCTGGACCTGTTCGCCTGGACGACGCTGGCCAACGCCAATGCCCAGAGCTTCCCCAATGCACAGGTGCAGGTGGTGGCAGGGCGGCTCAACCAGCAGCGCGTGCAGAATCTTATGATGCGTGCGCAATCGCTCCGGCTGCAATGCTATCCGCGTGGCACAACCACCTCGGACCTGCCGGTGATCCAGCCTTATCAGCGGCCGGCCCGCGAGATGATCGAAATGTCGGCGATGCGCATGGATCTTCGGGCACCGCCAGCAATGGCCGTGCCGGCGCCTCCCCCGCCCCCTCCGCCCGCACCTCCTCCTCCACCGGAAGATCTGGGCGACCTGAAACTCTATCGCGTGCCCGAACGGGTAACCGTTGCCGCCAATGCGCAGAAACAGGTCGCCTTGCTGGTGCAGCCACGTGTTGCCTTCGAGAAATTGTATCGCGTCGCGTTTCAGTCCTGGAGCAACGATGTGAGCGCTGCCGCGGCGATCGTGCTGCGCATGAAGAATGACGTGAAGGACGGGCTGGGCGTGCCTCTCCCGACGGGGACCACCACCTTGTATCAGGCGGACAGTCAGCGGCGCTTGTTACTGGGCATGGGGGCCATTCGGGACGTCGCCAAAGGTGAACCCGTTCGGATCGCGGCGGGCGTGAGCGAGCAGATCGTCGCGCGCCAGACGATCCAGGGCAAGCAACGGCAGATCACCGCAACCAACGCCAACCCCTTCCCCGCTCCGCTTGAGGTCGCGATCGGCAACGCCGGCGATCCGGACTATCGCGACACCAGCGCACGCCTGGAGCGGATCGACGGCGTGCAGACCTGGCGAGTCACGCTCCCCGCAAACGGCAGTGCGGGATTGACCTATACGGTGGCGGACGCATGCCGCCCCGGTCAGCTATGCTGATCGGCCAGGCGCAGGATGTAGAAGACACTCTTCAAGGCCGGCGCGTGCCCGTTCCACCGTCATGCCAGCGCAGGCTGGCAGCCACCGACCTCCCCCTACGCTGGTCCGACGGGGCAGAGCGAACACTCCGCACACCCCGCACACGCGACGGCCCCCACCGCAAGGCCATCGCTCGTGACGCCCGCAATGGACTCGGGCCTTCGCTGGGGTGACAGTGGGCTACAGCCGGTTGCGTCAGGCTCCATCGGCGGATGGTGCGCGGCAGGCCCTATATTTGACGATCCTGCTAATTGCGTTCCGCGATGAGTGAATCGACGATATCTTCGACAGCGGCCTGCCATGGTCGGGCGACGATCCCGTAATCGTGCGCGATCTTAGTAGTTGAAAGCCGGGAATTGGCGGGGCGCGCAGCGGGCGTTGGATAGTCACTGGTCGCTATGGCGGCGACCGACGGGCGGGGCCGACCATGGTGTGCAGCTCGCGCAAATACGGCTTCCGCTAGCTCGTGCCAGCTTGCTTCGCCGCTATTGACGAAGTGGTACGTGCCAAACGGTCCGTCCTTGGACGACGTGGCGACAGCAAGCACAGCCTGGGCTATGTCTTCGGCCGAAGTAGGGCAGCCCCATTGATCGGCCACGACCCGCAGTTCCGGGCGCTCCGAACCAAGTCGCAGCATCGTTTTCACGAAATTATGTCCAGTCGCACTGACGACCCATGCCGTGCGCAGAATGACATGTCGTGGATTGGCGGTGCGGACCGCTTGCTCGCCGCCCTCCTTGGAGGCGCCATAGATGCCGATCGGCGCTACGGGATCGCTTTCCGAGTAAAAACCGGGCTGTGATCCATCGAAGACGTAATCGGTGGAAAGATGGATTATCGGGATCCCTGCCTTGCGCGTTGCCTCGGCGAGCGCGGCCGGTGCCAATGCATTGACCTGCCATGCGGCAACGACATCACTTTCGGCTTTGTCGACGCCCGTATAGGCTGCGCAATTCACCACCGCCGTCCACGCGCGCGACTGGACTATCTCGACCAGCGCCGTCGGCGACAGGAGATCGAGTTCGTCGCGGCCCGGCGCAACCACTTCCACCGAAGGTGGCGCCAGCCGAACAATGGCTCCCCCAACCTGACCCGATCCCCCGGTTACGAGAATGCGCGCCGATTTCTCTCCGCTCATACGTTGATGCCCCCAATAATCGCCAAAGTCGCGACGGTGTCTCTCGCCATGTCGACCGCAACGAGAACGATGGATGGAATGCGGCCCGGGACGCATCGTAAGAGCGAGAACGCAGAGCGATTGCAAGACTTCCGGATAGTGCAGTGGCTTACTTAACTCCGCCGTCTTAACTCCGCCGTCAGGGCAGGCGTTCGAAGCTGATCGTGCGCTGACCTGGATCTGCGGCGATCAGGCGGACCTGGAGGGCATCGCCGGGGGCGACGTCGTGCGTGGCGACGCGGGCGACGACGGGGTCGTCGCGCAGCTGAATGCGGGCGCCGCGATCGTCGACGTCGGTGACGATCGCGGGGAAGCTTTTGCCGATGCAATTGCGCAGCATCACCGCTTCGGCCAGGTCGATCACGGCGCGGTCGATCTGGCTGCCCAGCGCGTCCGCCCGCGCCATGACCGGCGGCAATTTGGGGAAAGCCTGGGTCACAACGTCCGGCACCGGCGCGCCGTTGGCGATGGCCAGCGCGGCCTGCACGACATAGCGGTCTGCCAGGCGGCGGAGCGGCGCGGTCGCATGGGCGTAGGTTGCCGCCATGGCGGCATGCCAGGGGATGATTCCGTCCTGATAGGGCGCGTAACTGGCGCCCAGCCCGGCGCGGCGGATCGCCAGCATGAAGGCGGCCTGCCGGGCGTCCTTGCCATCCAGGGTGCGCTGATAATCGTCCAAAGCCTCGTCGTCCGGCCAGTTCAGGCCGAAGGCGCGCGCCGTGAAGCGCAGGCGGCGGACAGCGTGCGCGTCCGGCGCCGCCATCACCCGGAAAAGGCCCGTATGATGCGCTTCCAACGCGTCGGCGATGGCGAGATTGGTCGCCAGCGACAAGGCGGCGTTGCGATCTTCGGACACGAGCCGTGGCCGGAACAGCAATTGGAAATCGCCGTCGTCGGTCGCGGACACTTCCTGTTCCGGCGGGTCGACGCGCGACGCGCCGCGGCGATCCTCCGCGCCCTGGATACGGTTCGCCAGTTCGATGAAGTCTGCCGGCAAATCTTTATCCTGCACGCTGTCATAAGCGAGCTTGGCGCGGCTGCGGATGACGGCGCGTTCGGCCCCGGCCAGGCGCACGCCGCCGTCGGGCGCGACCGCCACGGTGAAGATCACGGCCGGACGAGCGCCGTCGGGCAGCAGGCTGGCGGCGCCCTGGCTCAGCACGGGCGGGTAAAGCGGTGCCTTGCCATCGGGCAGATACAGCGTGGTGCCGCGCGTCCAGGCTTCGGCATCGATCATATCGCCGTCGGCGACGAACCAGGCGACGTCGGCGATGGCGTAATGAAGCAGCAGATCGCTGCCGCTACGCTCGATCGCAAAAGCCTGGTCCAGATCGGTCGAGCTGGCCGGATCGAGCGTGACGAACGGCCGGTCCGTGCGATCGACATGTGCCGTGGGGGCGCGGCGCGCGGCGGCCTCCGCGGCCGCCAGCACAGGGGCGGGGAATGCCGGGGGCACCTTATATTGAGTGCGGATCGCGGCCAGCCCGCGCGACAATGCATTGGTCGGATCGCGTAAAGTTTTCATCGCGATCCGCTATAGGGGCAAAGCCCGGATCGCAAAGCGCGGCGGGCCTATTCGTCGATCTGGAACACGCGCAGATCATTTTCCAGCTGGAGGGCGCGGTCGCGCACGCTCTGCATGTCGCCCTGTGCCTGCATCGGCACATACATGGTTCCCTGCCGGCTCGCATAGAAAGCGCCGCGCGCACCTATGTCGGCATTACGGAAGGCGAGCCATTGGCGCTGCGCCACGCGCAGCTGGGCCGCCGCTGGCCGCGGAAGCCGGCGCAGCAGCGTACGATAGGCCGCGTTCAGCCGGCGATCATAGCTTTGCGTTGCGACGCCGATGCAGCGCGTCTGTCCGGCGGTGGCCGCATGTGCAGGGTCGTCCAGACACTGCCGAAGCGCGCGATCGGTCGGATCGGCCGGCGCCGCATAAGCGGGCGCGGTGGCGAGGAGGATGAAGACGGCAAGGGTGGGGCGGATCATAGGAACGCCAATATCATCGCGCCGGCCCAGCGGCACAGGAACGCCGCGATCAGAAAGGCGGCGCCGAAGGAGAAAAGCCAATTCAGCTCCGCATCCAGCTCCAGCGCCTGATCCGGATCGAGCTGTCCGGCGTCGCGGCGCTGCAGCTGGCGATAGGTCAGCAGGGCGGCCAGGCCGCAGAAGAGGAGGAGCGGCAAATAATCGAACACCAGGCTCGCAAGGCTGCCGCGCGAGGCCGATCCGGCGCTGAACCGGTCGAGGAAATGACCGATCATCGCCTGGTGGCGATAGGGCGCGAAGGTGCCGATCAACAGGAGGATTGCGACCAGATACATCACGGCATGGCGGATCCGAAGCGCTGGCGACCAGGCGATCGCGGGCGGCGGCGGGGTGTCGGCCGTAGCGGTGTCCTCCGCAATGCGCGCGCTTGCCCCGCGCTTGCGCTGCGCTGCCCAGAACATCCGATACTGGCCGCGATGCATCACGGGCAGGCCGACGAGCGCGACCAGCACGACCAGCAGCAGGTTCAGCGCGGCATCCGCGGACACGGTGTTGGCCGGATCGCGATTGAGCAGCAGCACCAGGCCGATCCACGCCGCCAGGAGCAACGCCATCAGGGGCAGGCAGATCAGCACGAGCAGGATCGCCTGCAGCCAGGGCGGTAAGAACCGGAGGGCGGAGAGCCTGCCACGGAAGAGCGGTTTGTACGCGGTCATGGCGTCCGGGCGATAAAGGTTAGGCGCGCGGCGCGGTCGCCAAGCGGGATCGTCGCGACAATCCTGTCGCCGGGGCGGACAAAGCCGTCGTTGGCGAAGCTGGTGAGTCCGGCATCGACGGTGCGTGACGCTCCGGACGGGACGGTAAGGATCGCCGGTGCGCGCTTCGCGTCGTCCAGCGAAAACAGGATGGGCGCCCGATCATTATCCGTCCGCGCATCCGTAAGATCGATCCCGGTCGTGTCCAACGCGGTCCGTAACGCGGCCTCGCCGATCGGGTGCGTCATCTTCAGCGCGTGAATCGCGACGGTACGGGGCGCGGGCCCACCATTATGGTAGACGATCAGCAGCGAGTTGCTGTCCTTGCCAGACCATTGCCCCGTCACGCGTGCGGTAAGGCCCCCGTTATTCAGAAGGGCGGCGTGGTCAGCGCCTATTTCCATCCCGGCGGCAGGGACGGGATCCAATGGTCCTCCAAAGCTGCGCATGCAGGCGGTTGCCAGCAGCAGCGCCGCGAAGGGAAGTGCCAGCAGACGAATTCGTATCATTGCCCGCTACTATCTGCACAGAAAGGATAATCCCATCGGTTCTTCTATGTGCAGTCGACCGACATCGCTGTCGACCATAATCTCCTTTGGCCAACTGTGCTCCCGGTCTTTCGGTTTGTCGCATCCGCAAGTTAGATACGGTGCTTTTTCGCGGCGGGGGCGTTGATGCAGGTTAATATGTCTTGGAGGGATAGCATGAAGAAGAACCCGCTGTTGCTGTTGATCGTCGGTCTGGCATTACTTGCGGTCGGTGGGTTCATCTGGTCGGGCAGCGGGCCGGCAAAAGCGGATTCGGCGACGATGGCGCAATGCCAGGATCGTATGCAGGATCAGGGCGCCGACATGATGGCCAAATGCCAGGAAAAGGCATTCGCAACAGCGATGACCGCCACGGATGCGGATGAGGCGGCGCGCGCGATCAGTTCTGCCAATAATAGCGAAGTCGGCGGCAATATGCTGGGCATGTTCCTGATCGGGATCGGGATCGTCATGGCAGCGGGCGGTGGCTATCTGATGTGGCAGCAGTCGGCCAACAAGACGCGGTAACCGGGCCGATCAAGTCCAGCGGGGGGCGGTTTCCACGTGATAATGCATGCGCTTGCCTGGCTGGCGTCGGTCGGGCTGACGGTTTTCCTGCTGTGGACGGCGCCGCGGCGTGGCGCGGCCTTTGTGCTGAAGGCCGCGATCGCGGCGATCGTGCTCGATATTGCGCTGTTCGCCGCGCTGGGCTTCGGCTTGCGCAGCGTGAATATCCGCCCATCCGATGCCGTCCTGACGCTGATGTTGCAGCTGGTGATGGCGCTGATCGTGATCGCCATGCTGAACATCATGAACATCGTGTTCCACCGCATGGTGGACGCGCAGATTGCGTTCCATAAACGCTATAATGGCGCCAATCTGCAGCGATTTCCGATCAGTTTCCTCATCCGCCACGCAGCCCAGCTGAAGATGCTGGGCACGATATTCTGGTGTTTGGGCGCGGGGCTGATGCTGTACGGCCTGTGGTTCGACATGAAGATGCCAGCACGATCGGCGTAGTGCCGGGCGCGCCGGTGCGCCGTCCATTAGGGTTCGGCGCCGAACCGGCTTAACGGGAAGTGTCGCGATAAAGCCGCAGGAAGTGATCCGGCAATCCTGCCAGCTCCGCCGCACAGGCGCTGGCCATCGGATCGGACCAGAAATCCTCCAGGAAGGTTTCGACCTCCATGCCGCGCGCGACCCGAACGATGGCCTCGCTATTTGCCGGCGGCAGAAACGGGTGTCCCGCCGCGTCGCCTTTGATGGCGTGCGACCAATCCCACGCCACATCGAACGCGCTCGCTTCAGGAAACGCGGCCGGCTGCGCGATGGCACCGGTCAGGATCGGGTATGCACCGGTCAGCCATGCGATGATCCGCACCCGCCAATAGCGATCCGGGACCGCCACCACCGCGCGAAACCATGCCCCGACCTCCGTCGGGCTGAGATATTTTGCGCAGAAGAATAGCGACGCGGACAGGAGGTTGCCGGTGCACGTCCAACCGGCCGTGCCACCTGGGCCAACCCCTGAGTCACAGCCATCGACCGCGTCGATGGGCCCGGCCTGCCATAAATGTGGTGCCATGATGGAGCGGCCCAGGCTGTCGAGCGCGTCCATCCGAAATTCGGGATACGGTACGTCGCCGTCCAAGTCGGAATGCTGGCTCATGAAAGCCGAAATCAGCCGCTCGGCCGGATGAAAATAGGTCGGCGCCCACGGCCGCATCATCACGCGCGGCAGCAGATAATGGTACCAGTCCGTCCACTCGGCGCGCAGACCGAAGCTGCTCGATCCGGACGTGATCTCCTCAAGCGGCTGCAGGAGATCGTGGTCGGGCAGCGCAGCGAGATCGCCGCACAATTGCGGGTACATCGTCCGCGCGCTCCCCATGAACCACGCCTCGCCCATCGGTGTCACAGGCCTGGGAAAGGCCGCGGTCATGCGAAGGCATGCGGCAAGATCCGGGCCCTGCCCGGCATCCAGCAATAAGGCGTGGCGGCAGACAGCTGCGTCATGTCCGGGAGGATCGTCCAATTCCGCCGACACACGATCATCGCTGCGCGGAAGGCTGCATCACAGGCATCCGTCCTCACCATAGCGGCCGCGAACGTTGGACACGGTGCCGTCCTGCTCCGCCCGCCAATGGATCCGCGCGACGATGACGCAGGGAAAATCGCTTTCCTTGCGCTTCAGGCCATAGGCGCCGCCCGCTTCGAACCAGGTCGGTTCGAACCCTTCCGCGTTCAGTTCGCTCAAGAATTTCGGAATTGGCGTAGCGGGCGGAAAGCGCGCGCGGACGCGGGCGTCGAATTGCGCGGAGGCGGCCTTCCATTCCGAAGGGAGGCCGGCGGTCAGCGGCGATGGCGGGCGCGACGTCGTCCACCACAGGGCCACAGCCAGCGCTACGCCCAGCCCCACGACGAGCCCCACGGCAAAGATCGCCAGGCCTTTGCCGCTGAAGTTGAACCGTCGCACGCTGATCCCCTTAAGCATGACGTGTACGCAACGCATCCTCGTGCGGCAACGCGCCGACGACGCCCGACATCCGAAGATTAAGTCGTTCGAATAGTTTAGGTCATGTGAAACCTATAGGTTTCGGCGATGGACAAAGTCGTTGGGCTGACGGATGAGTGCTGTTCATGGAACCAGCAGCGCCGATCCCGCACGAGGACGTCAAACAGCCCGAGCGGCCGAAGCTGCTGAAAGTGCTGGGCCCCGGCCTGATCACCGGGGCCTCGGACGACGATCCCAGCGGCATCGCCACCTATTCCCAGGTTGGCGCGCAATTCGGCTATCGGATGAGTTGGGTGATGCTGTTCAGCTGGCCGCTGATGTGCGCGATCCAGGAGATCAGCGCGCGGATCGGGCGGGTGACCGGGCGCGGCATCGCCGGCAATCTGAAGCATCATTATCCGCGCGGGATCGGTTACGCGATCGTCCTGCTGGTGGTCGTCGCCAACATCATCAATCTAGGCGCCGATCTCGGCGCGATGGGTGCGGGGCTGCAGCTGCTGATCGGTGGGCCGGCCTTGCTATATGTTGCGGGCTTTGCGCTGATCACGGTGCTGCTGGAAGTCTTCTCCCGCTACTCCCGCTATGTCTCGGTCCTGAAATGGCTGACCGTGTCGCTATTCGCTTATGTGGCGGTGGCGCTGATCGTCGACATTCCGTGGGAAACGGTGGCCGCCAACCTGTTCGTGCCGAATATCACGCGATCCGGTGCCTATCTGACGGCGGTGGTCGCCATCCTCGGCACCACCATCAGCCCCTATCTCTTCTTCTGGCAGGCGGAAGAGGAAGTGGAAGAGATACGCGAGCGCCCGCATGCCAAGCCGCTGTCGCGTGCGCCGGAACAGGCGCCGGCGGAATTCGGGCGGATCCGCGTCGACACCTATATCGGCATGGGCCTGTCCAATCTGGTTGCCCTGTTCATCATCCTTACCGCGGCGGCGACGCTGCACGCCAATGGTGTGACCGACATCCAGACGTCGGCGCAGGCGGCGGAGGCGTTGCGGCCGATTGCGGGGAAGTTCGCCTTCTTCGTCTTCGCGCTGGGGATTGTCGGCACCGGCATGCTGGCACTTCCGGTGCTGGCGGGATCGTCGGCTTATGCGCTGGGCGAAACGTTCGGCTGGCATGTCGGGCTGGCGCGCAAGCCGATGCGAGCCAAGGCTTTCTATGCCTGCATCGCGGTGGCGACATTGCTGGGCGTACTGCTGAATTTCAGCCCGATCGATCCGATCAAGGCCCTGTTCTGGAGCGCGGTGATCAACGGCGTCGTCGCGGCACCGGTGATGGTACTGATGATGCTGATGTCCAGCAATCGCGCCGTGATGGGCGATTTCCGCCTGCCGCCGATCCTGCGCGCGATCGGTTGGCTGGCGACGGCCGTGATGGCCGCCGCCGCAGTGGGCCTGTTCGTCACCTGGCAGTGAGCGCCTGGCTGGCGCGTTGCGCCCGGCGGGCGTGTCCGCGCGTTATGCCGGTAATAGGATAAAGGAGATGGATCATGGCGGGCGAACCCGATGATGCCGTGACGGACGACGTCGGCGGCGTGCAGGGCACATCAGCGGAGGAGGCGTCCACGAACGCCGATGGTGCCACCCCGAATATTGCCGGCGTAACGCAAGATCAGCCGGCCCCCGACGCCGGTGAGATCGAATGGGCCGGAGGGCTCTTGAAGAAACCGCCCGCCCCCCAAAATTAAGCTGTGGCGCCCCGTTCATCGGGGTGGCCAGGCCGTGCGCGGCACGGCCTTAAAATTGGGAAAGATGGGTATATGAAACGCTATCTCACCATTTTACCGGCCCTCGCCCTGATCGGCGCGGCCGTGCCGGCATCGGCGGTCTCACGGATGTCGGAAAGCGGCGAGGCCAAACTTGCCGAGGCGCTGAAAGGGCGTGTCGCCGGTACGCCGGTGGACTGCATCACGCTGCGCAACGCGGAATCGAGCCAGATCTATGACGGCACGGCGATCGTCTATCAGGACGGCGGCACGCTCTATGTGAACCGCCCGACCAGCGGTGCGAGTTCGCTGCGCCGCGACGACATCCTGGTGACCAAGCTGTGGGGCAGCGATCGGCTGTGCCAGATCGATACCGTCCGCCTGCTGGATCAGGGCACGCGGTTCGAACATGGCTGGGTCGGCCTGGGTCAGTTTGTGCCCTATACCAAGCCCAAGTCCTAACCGCGCCCGCCCCGTGCGGTTGGCACGGCCGCAAGGAATTCCTATATCCTGTAGGTAGTTACAGGAGATCGGAAGACGATGGCCGGTGGTTGGACGCGGGATGGCGCGGTGCAGGATCAGATTGACGACACGGTGCTGGACGCCGTGCTGAGCGCCCGAGCGCGTATCCCGGCGGGCGAAAGCGCGGACTATTGTGCCTTCTGCGGCGAGGACATTCCGGAAGGGCGGCGCCGCGCGCTGCCAGGGGTGCGGACCTGCGTGCAATGCCAGTCCGGCCGCGACCGCGACACCCATTTTTCCGTGATCAACCGGCGCGGCAGCAAGGATAGCCAGCTGCGCTGAGGCGATCGATGATCGCGTGATTAGCGATCCGACGCCTTGCGCTGGGTATAATCGATGCGGATGCGGACCCAGCTGCCGACCATGACGCGTCCGCCGACGCGCGGCGGCAGCACCAGAAATTGCCAGGCGGCCTCGCGCACCGCGCGGGCATAGCCTGATCCGGGCGTTTCCCCCAGCTCCTCGCAATTGTCGACGTGGAAGCGCGCGATCGTCTGGCAGGCGACCATGCCATAGCCCGATCCGGGCCGCGTATTCTTCAGGTAGAAAGCAAGCTCCGCATCGGTCGGCTCGCGATACCAGGCCGCATCGTAGAGCGGCTGCCCGGCACTGCCGACGCCAACGGGTTTGTCCGAACGCGAATCGCCGCTGCCGCTATTGCCGCCGCTGTCGGTCGCGCTCGCGTCGCTCAATTGCTGGCTCGGCGGCGCGCTCGGCAGCTGCCGGACGTCGAACTTCTCCAGCCCCGGCGTCAGCACCCATGGCGCGGCGGTGGTCGGCAGCTTGATCGGCGGCGGCGGCGGGGCGGTGGGCGGCGGCACGGTCGGCTGGGTGCGGGCGGGCTGCTTCGCCGCGCTCTTCGCGGGCGCCGATTCTTCCTGCGCTTCCGGGGCAACGGAGAAGGTGGTGAGGCGGCTACCCGATTTGGACGAGCCGAATTGCGGTGGCGCCAGCCGGATCAGCAGGAGCAGCAACAGCAGGTGCGCCAGAATTGTCAGCAGAATCGACGTGGCGCGCCGACGCGCGGCAGGCCGATCGAGTTCCAACGAAGGCAGGAAGGACGCCAGACGCATCGGCGATGGGCCTAGGCGGCAGCGCGGCCCGCTGCAACATCCTCGCGACAAATTGAAGACGCAGAATGCGCATTAGCCCAGGAGACGCTTTTTCGCGTGGTCTAGGGGGCTCCGGCGGCGGAGGTGCGCCGGTTCTCGACCGCTTGGGCGATTGCCGCGTCGGCTTGCGCGAAAAGGGCTGTCATTTCGGCATCGAGTTCGTGCGCCAGCGGGGTGTCCCAAGGCAGTGGCCGGGAGCCACTTTCCCGGAAACTGTCCGTACCAATGCCTTGCCAGATGCGGGCGGTCCAGCGCGCCTCGAACCGGGACGAGCGGGCGCCCATAGGTGCAGAAAGGCGAATTTCGACGGTTCGCCGCTGCCTCTCCGATCCGTCATGGTCGGTGCGTTCGATCTCAATACCCCACCATGGCCAATCGCGGTTGGAGCGGTTGGACGTATCGCGCACGATGCCCACGGCGAACGCGCCTTTTCCGCGACATTGTTCCACCACCAGATCGAGCTCCGCCATGCGGGACAGGAAGGGATCGGTCATTATCTCACATCCGTCTGTGGCGAGATGCGCGTCGATAGCGCCGCACCCATGCGTTGCAACACTCCGACAGAGACCTGGGCCGGCCTGCTTCGCGCGTCTCAGCGGGGATGATGGCATTGCCGGTGTCTGCCATTTAGCAGTACCAAAGCCCGTCCGACGTCGTCCATCGATGACATGGAGGCTGATATGCTTTGGTTCACGCTGGCGGCAACGATAGCTGGGGCAACGCCGCTTCCTCCGATCGTCGCGGATTTCCAGTCGATATGTGGCAATCCCGATCAGGCGCCCCAGGCGATTCTGGCCGAAGCCAAGCGCGAGGGTTGGACGGCGCGCGCGCCCGCTGCCGGGGACGTCAATACCGACACGCAGCGGTTGGTGCATGCGAGACGCGATGGGCTGCAGTTGATCCTGGCGGCCAGCCACAGCGCCGGAGATACGCAGCAGAGCTGCGGGCTGATGTCATCTTCCCCTATGCCCGGCATCGTCACGGTTGCGCAAAACGCACTGGGATTCAAGCCTCGGCACGTTATCGGATCGACGGCAAGTTTTCTCGCCATCCGGACCGGCAACGTCTGGCGTTCGGCCGACGGCATGCTGCCCGCCGAGTTCGAAGCGGCCAAGGCTGGGGGGCGGTTTTACCTCATCATCGCGCACAGCACTGCCAAGGAAGCGTCTATTTTCGCAATGCACCCGAAGGCAACGACCGCTCCGTAGCGCCCGAGGAGCCGCGCCAGGTTCCATATTCATCTGAGGGCCAGCTTTGGCCGGTATAACCGTGCTGCGGACCGGGCCCCTCTGGCGGTGGCTTTCCCAAGCCCCGTGATGTCGGACCGCATCGAGCTTGCTCGGTGCAGGTTGGACGACCCTGATGTCTCCCCCTTCATCCGAGCCTCGATCGAAGTCACTTCGAAGGAGGATATGTATGAACTCGCTTATCGAACGCCTGATCACCACGCACCGGATGCTCAATCACGAGATCCGGCGTGAGCTGCAGCGGCGCATACCCGACAGCCTGCGGCTGGCGGATCTGAAGAAACGCCGTCTGGCGGTGAAGGATCAGCTTTTCCGGCACATGCCGCAGGCCGGCGATTTCCGCGCGGCGGCACGACAGGTGGTAGCGCGCTTCCGAACGCAGCGACCGATCACCGCGCTGTAACAGAGCGCCGACGACCAGCCCGCTTATCCGGGCTGGTCGGATGGGCGCTAGCGCCGGCCATACAGGCTGACGTCGGCGGTGCCGCGCAACCAGCCCTTGGTATCGTACCAGAAATCGATCTTGCGCACCGCGCGCGTGCTGCGGGGCAGCCGGATCGCGCGCACGCCGTTCTTGGGAATATTCACGTCGATCATCACATTTTCCGCGTCGCGATTGTCGTAGGTGACCATCATCCGCTTCATATGCAGCGGGGCATCGGCCACGCGCACCTGCAGCGCGGCAAAGCGGGTGTTGGGGCCGGCGACGATCAGCGTATCATGATCGTTCATATGCTGCGCATGCGTCGTCGCGACATGGACCCAGCCCGCGCCCGCCGCCGGGCGGGCGACGGTGGCGCAGAGCCCCGGGGCCGCGGGCAGGATCGCCACCAGTGCCGCCACGCCGGCGCGCCTATAGTTCATACGATACTCCTCTGCCCCGCCGGCCCCGAGCGCGCCTGCGGATTGCGTTAATAACGCGCGACACCCATTTTCGTGACGGCCGCGACGGTACGGACGCTAGGTCGCGAGCCGATCCTTGCAAAGGAGGGTGTGCGGACGTCGGCGCTTTTTGCCGGCGCAGCGGAGGGGGAAGACGCGGAATAAGGGAAGAATAGCCGTCCTATGTCGAAAACGAGCCGGATCTTCGAACTGCTCAACGTGCTGCGCGCGCGTCGAAGGCCCGTCACGGCCGCGGACCTGGCCGATGAACTGGGTGTATCCCCGCGAAGTATCTATCGGGACATCGAAACGTTGCGATCCCTTGGCGCGCCGATCGAGGGGCAGGCGGGAATCGGCTTTCATTTGCGAGCGGGCTTCTTCCTTCCGGAATTCGCGTTTTCGCCGGACGAGCTGGACGCCTTGATCCTCGGCCTGGGCTGGGTGCAGCAACGGGCCGATCCCGCCCTCGCGCGGTGCAGCGAAAGCGCCTTGGCCAAGATAGTGTCGGCGCGCAGCAACGGCCTGGCGGCGGCCCAGGAGCCACCCGCGCTCATCACGGCGGCATCTTTGTCGAAGCGTGTCGATCCGCCCCAGGTCGCCTTGTTGCGCGAGGCCATGCGGCGGCAACGCAAAGTCGCGATCCGCTATGAGGATGGGCGCGGCGCGTTATCGGATCGTGTCATCTGGCCGATCGCCATCGTCTATTTCGACGATGTGCGTGTGCTGGCGGCGTGGTGCGAACACAGATCCGCCTTTCGCCATTTCCGTGTCGATCGGCTGCGCGTCGCGACGATATTGGAGGAGCGCTATCCTGGACGCCGCCAGACGCTGGTCACGCAATGGCGCCAGCAGGACCGCGACTGGCGCGCGCTGCTGACAGTTTCTGACAAGGGCTCTGCTTAAAACGATCGCGCACACACTGAAGGTGCCACGTTAAAGGACAGAGAAATGGTTGCGTTTTCCCCTACCGTGTTCGAAGCCTTCTTCGCCGAAGAGGATAGCTCCCCCATCGTGATGGTGAATCAAATCCGGTTCAATCCCGACGGCGGCCGGGAGCGATATTTCGAATATCTGCGCATGGCGCGGCCGATCCTGGCGCGCTTCGGTGCGGAGATCCTGTTCGGGGGCGACGGTCTGTCCGTCCTGACCGCCGGCGACGCGACCCATTGGGATGCGGTCGTGCTGGTGCGCTACCCGCAACGATCCGCTTTCAAGGCGATGGTGGACGATCCCGAATATCAGATCGCGTTCAAGGTGGGGGAATCGGCGGTTGCCGACATCGTTCTTCAGCCGGTGAGGCCGAACGAGCAGATGGGTTGAGGACAGGATCGGCCGCTATTGCCCACGACTTTGCCGTCGCGGGCAATGGCGGCCGCGCGCTATAGTCGCGGCTTGCCGAACTGTTGGTGCCAAAGTCCGGTGAGGATAGGCACGACAATCGACGTCACGATCACGCAGATCGCGACCAATGCCGTTGCCTGTTTCGCGGTCGACAGGAATTGCGGGGCAATGGCGGCGATCGCCAAAGGATTGGCGACCGCAGCGCCGGCCGTGGACGCCGCGGCAATGCCCGCGGTCCCGTTACCTTTGCCGATGACGATGTCGGCGAGGATGAGCGGGATGCCGGTTGCGACGATGACGAAAAGAGCGAGCGCGATACCGAGTGCCGCCAACGGCGACAGCAACGTGTGCAGATCGATGGTGTTGCCCAAGGCGAAGGCAAAAAACGGGATCAGCATCTTGCACCCTGGCAGGAAGAGGGCGCGCAGCTTGGGATCGAGGTTCCCCAGAGCAAAGCCGGCCACGAAGGGCAGGATGGCGCCGATGAAAATCTGCAGCTTGAAGTGGGCCACGCCGGCCGCGCCCAACAGGATCATGCTCATCAGCGGCCCGGACTCGATCGATAGCAAGACAAAGGCGCCCGCTTCCTCGCTGCTTCCGAAGCTCTGCATCAGCGACGCGTAAAGTCCGCCATTGGTCATATCGACCGCGCAGGCGATGGCGAGAATCGACAAGCCGGCGAAGATACCGGTCTTGATACCATCGGGCGGAATGACGTGGGCGGCGATCGAAACGAGCACCCAGGCGGTCAAAAGCTTGGTCAGCACCAGGGTACCGGACTTGCGCAGCACCGTCCGGGTGGTGCTGACATGGACTGATGCGCCGATGCAGAATAGCCAGACCGCAAGGATCGGGATGATCCCTGTCATCAGACCTTGCGTGAACCCGCTAAAGTAGGCCGGCGCGTTTGGCGCAAAGGTTCGGCACAAGGCGCCCACGAACAGCGGCACGATCATGATGCCGCCCGGGATGCTGTCGATCTTATCCTTCATCAAGATGCCGCCGCCATAGGAGTAAAGACCACTAATATGCCGAGATCGCTGCTACCGCCTTGCGCGGTTCGGGTGCGTCGCGTCTGGGGCGGATCGACCTTTTGGATGGCGCGGCAACCCAAGCAAGGCCGTCATACGGCATGTCCGCGGCGACGGCATCGGCCCGGATCATTCCCTTGTCGCGTGACGGAACCGGCTCGACGAATGGGTCTGCGCTTCAGACGTACCTGGCCTCGCCTTCGCAGCGCGCCGCTGAAATGTGGGTCAGCTTGTCGGGATTCCGGATGATGTAGATCGCCGCGATCCGACCCTCCTTCATGTCCAGGGCGGTGGCCTGCAGGGCAGCGCCCTGATCGATGCTGATATAGCCGGGCAGGCCATCGATGATGACCGTCCGCACCAGGGCCGGCGCCGTGGCAGCCTTGCGATGCGCCGATGCGAAGAGCCGCAGCGCCCGTTCCAGGCCACGCACGATGTTGCGGAAAGCCAGAACCTTGCCGCCCCCATCCGTATGGATTTCTACATCCTCGGCCAGCAAGGCGGACAAAGCGGATGTGTCGCCCGCATGTGCGGCTTCGAAGAAGGCGCGGGCAATTCTGTCCGCAGCGGCCGCCTCGACCGCGAAGCGGGGCTGTGCGGCATTGATATGCTGGCGGGCCCGGGCGGCGAGTTGCCGTACAGCGTCCGGCTGCCGCCCCAGGATTGCCGCTATCTCGGCAAATTCCACATCGAAAACATCGTGCAGAAGGAAGGCGGCACGCTCCAGTGGCGACAGCCGCTCCATCGCGAGCATAAGGGTGAAGGTGATGTCGTCGGCGACGATTTCGCCCGGCGTGACGGACGCTATCAGGGGCTCGGGCAGCCACGGGCCGACATAGGTTTCCCGGCGGACCCGCGCGGACTTCAGGTGATCGAGACATAATCGGGTGACGATGCGGGTAAGGTAGGCCGCCGGGGTGGCGATGCGTCCTCGTGCACGCGCCCACCGTAGCCAGGCATCCTGCAGGATATCCTCGGCTTCGCTAACGGACCCCAGCATGCGGTATGCCAAGCGCGTCAGCCGCCCGCGTTGGCTCTCGAAATCCGCAAGCCACTGACCAGCCTCGGCCATTAACGGCTCCGCGTGGCGCGAGCGGCCCACGGGGGGAAATGGAGGCTGGCAGTCTGCCGGATTGCGGCGGTGCCTCTCCTTATCATCCTTCGACGCACCACCTTCATGAGCGTGCCGCATCGCCGTGCATGATCCCGGCCGAAAATTTTTTCTCGCAGCATGTCACGGACCACAACGGCACCTCGTCACGATGTTTGGCGCCACCTTCGGCGCCGGACAAGGAGACAAAATGACCAACGGCAAGCGATTGACCTGGCACGAGGTCGCGCCCGAAGGCGCGAAGGCGCTGTTCGGCGTGCATCATTATCTCACCTCGGCCACCGCGCTACCGGCGGAGCT
Source organism: Sphingomonas sp. ASY06-1R (assembly GCF_052180265.1). GTDB lineage: Bacteria > Pseudomonadota > Alphaproteobacteria > Sphingomonadales > Sphingomonadaceae > Sphingomonas_I. The sequence goes on from NZ_CP197464.1 coordinate 92,915, forward strand.
CCTCCACCTGGTCTTTCTGCGCGTGTCCCAGATCAACGGCTGTGCGCATTGCATCGATCTGCATACTCGCGATCTGCTCAAGACCATGTCCGTGGACAAGGTCGCGTTAGTGCCGGTGTGGGACGAGGTGTCGCATCTTTTCCGTGAGCAGGAACGTGCCGCCTTGGCATGGGCCGAAGAGGTCACGCGCATCGGTGAGACACATGCGTCGGACGCCGCCTACGACGCCGCCGCGGCCGTTTTCGCGCCCAAGGATCTCGTCGATCTCACGATCGCGATCGCCGCGATGAACGCCTTCAATCGGCTTGGCGCCCCGTTCCGGATGCCGGTCAAGGCGCAGGCGTAAACTGCGCCATCCGCTTGCCCTGAACCGTCCCGTTCCAAGGAAAATGCGATGCCCATCAACTGCGTCATTGCTCCTGGACTGGAGCATCCGTTCGGCACGCAGGTCCGCCAGCGCGGCTCATCGTAGCGCCAACAGGAAGCACCGCCCCACGATCAACGACGGGGTGGTGCTTGCTGGATATCCGGCCGATGTGATCCGGAGCTAAGGCGTGACGATCCGGACCGGCACCGCCTTGCCGGCGGGGGTCTTCGATTCCTGGTCATGGTACCAGAGCGGCACCAGCGGGTTCATTTCCGGATAATAGCCGCCGAGACAGCCTTCGGGCAGGTCGAACGGCGTGATCCGCATGCCGTCGACCTCGCGCACCTCGCCATCGTCGGCATCGCCGACCAGCTTGACGATCTGGCCCGGTTTCAGGCCGTCTCGTTCCATATCCTTGGGATTGATCAGCACGACATGGCGCGTGCCGCTGATGCCGCGGAAGCGATCGTCATAGCCATAGATGGTGGTGTTGAACTGATCGTTGGAGCGCAGTGTCATCAGACGATAGCGGCCCGGCGCATCCTTCACGCCCGTGGCCGAAAGCCGCGTCGGCGTGGTGAATTCGGCCTTGCCGCTCTCCGTCTTCCACACGCGTTCGCGCGCGGCATTGCCCTTGTAGAAGCCACCGGGCTGCCACATCCGCTTCTCGAAATCGTGGAACATCTCCGGATAGGTCTGCTCGATCAGCGTGCGGACCTTGGCATAATCGCCCGTCCAATCCTGCCAATGGACATGGGGATTGGGCGGCAGCGTCGCCGCGGCGATGCCAGAGACGATGGCGAGTTCGGAGCGCAGATGCTCGCTCGCGGGCTTATGCTTGCCGCGCGAGGCGTGGATGCAGGACAGCGAATCCTCGATCGTCACGACCTGATCGCCACCGGCCTGCACGTCGCGCTCCGTCCGGCCGAGGCAGGGTAGCAGGTAAGCCACCTCGCCATTCACCAGATGATTGCGGTTCAGCTTGGTCGCGATCTGTACCGTCAGGCGCAGCTTGGGCCAGGCGGCTTCCATCTTGTCCTGGTCGGGAATGGCGCGGATGAAATTGCCGCCCAGGCCGATGAACGCCTTCACGGTGCCGTCGATGACGCCTTGGCAGACGTCCACCGTGGTCATCCCATGCTCCATCGGCGGATCGAAGCCGAACAATTCCTTCAGCCGGTCATTCGGTACCAGATCCGGCTTTTCGGTGATGCCGACGGTACGCTGGCCCTGCACGTTGGAATGGCCGCGCACGGGCGAGATGCCGGCGCCCTGTTTACCGATATTGCCCTTCATCAGCATCAGATTCACGAACATCGCAATATTGTCGAAGCCGTGAACATGCTGGGTCAGGCCCATGCCATAGATGGCGATGGTCTTCTCCGCCTCGACATAGACCTGGCCGGCTTCCTCCAGCGCGGCGCGGGTCAGGCCGGATTCGGCCTCGATCTCCTCCCACGATGTCGCGCGCACGCGATCGGCGAATGCCTCGAAGCCGTCGGTATGCTGGGCGATGAAATCCACGTCGATGACGTGGACCTTCTCGGCCACCCATTTGGCGTCTTCGGCTGCCAGCACATGCTTGGCGAGGCCGACCAGCGCGGCGATGTCGCCCCCCGCCTTCACCTGATGATATTGGCAGGAGATGGGCGTCGCATTCTGCGTCACCATCTGCACCGGATCCTGCGGGTTCACGAACTTGACCAGACCCGGTTCCTTGATCGGGTTGAACGTGATGATCTTGCAGCCGCGCTTCACCGCCTCCTGCAGCGGATGGAGGAAGCGCGGGCTGTTCGAACCGGTATTCTGGCCGAAAAAGAACATCGCATCGCAATGGTCGAAATCGTCGAAGGTGCAGGTGCCGACCGGCGCACCGATCAGCTTCTTGAGCGCGACCGAGGTCGTCTCGTGGCACATGTTGGAACTGTCGGGCAGGTTGTTGTGGCCATAGAGGCGCGCGAACAAGGCGTAGAGATAGGACGTCTCCAGGCTGGCTCGGCCGGACGCGTAGAAGACCGCCTGTTTGGGCTCGATCGCGTTTAGCTCCGCGCCGATCGCGGCGAACGCTTCCTCCCACGCGCATGGCACGTAGCGATCGGTTTCCGGATCGTAGCGCAGCGGATGCGTCAGGCGACCCTGCTGCTCCAGATCGTAATCTTTCCACGTCCGCAATTCCGCGAGCGTATGCTGGGCAAAGAATTCGGGCGTGCAGCGGCGCGGCGTCAATTCCCACAAGGTCGCCTTGGCACCATTCTCGCAAAATTCGAACGGATGCGGCTTGGCAGGCTTGCCCCAGGCGCAGGATACGCAGGCGAAGCCGTCGGGCTTGTTCTGGCGGTAGAGTTCCGCCGCGATCGCCGGGCTGTTCCATTCCTTGCCATAGATTTTGGCGATGCCGGTCAGCGACCCGAAGCCCCCCGCCGGCCCGTCATAATGCGCAATATCCTGCTTCTTCGCCATGGCGCCGGCTCCCAGCTCTGATCTTGTTGTCAGCTACGCCCGAACGCCGCTTGGGGTCCAGCCCTTCCCGCCAAACAGGGTCGCGCGGCAAAGTGCGATGATGAAGCGAGCGTGCATCGGTCCGGGCGGCCCCCGAAACACGCTTTCTTCGTTAGTCGTGGCATTCAGGTGATCGGAAGGGGTCGTGATTATGGTGAGACGGTCTTTCATCGCTGACCTTGCCGGCGCCCTAGGTTTTGGCGAAGCGGAGGCGGATGCGCCAGCCAAGCACTTCCCACCCGTTCCGAAATGGCGCCCGTCGTTCGCGCAGCCGCTCGACCAGGTCGCTGGGTGTATATGCTACTATACGAATGGCAAACGCGACTTTGTCATCTTCGCACATGGTACTTGCGTCATCTTGGACGACGACCTCTCCGACGCAGAGGCAACCGCCTTCGCGTTAAAGACGCTTGCCGATATACTCGCCTTCCATCCCGACATGAACCCGGCGCCGATGGACGATGGAAACATCCTTGTCCGCTATAACCACCCGGCCGTAAATGTCGTTTTGGACGCAGTGGCCAAGTCTCATTGGTCAGAAATCGAGACAATGCATCTGGAAGGCCTGGCGCAGTCTGAGGTTCTCATGACGCCGCTTGGGCCCAACATGTTTGATGATTTCGGAAAACAGGCACTGCTGGGCCGAGCCTATATGTTCATGGACGCTCAGCACCCGGACATTAAGACGATTCGTCGTCATGGGTAGGGCCGACGTTGCTCGAGTGCCGCCAGGCCGCATTCATGCGTATAAGGCCTCCTGAACCCAGCCCGGCTATTGAACGTTGAGCCGCGCGAAGGGCGGCCGGGCGCGGACGATCCTGAGTATAGCGAAAGGCAATCAGGATTGCTGCCGTGAGTTCGGCTGAACCGAAGCTTTGGTGGATGGTCCGCTCCCTCGATGTCCAGCAAAAGGTGGACGCGATGCAGTCCGCTCGGTCACCCAGGGCCGAAATGGTAAATCTTGGCGGCGTGTACGACTTCTTTTCGGGCCGCCCGCCGCACCCTTCGCGCCCTCCGTTGACGGCGTGGTTCTCCCGGTAGTGGCAAGAGATTGGTCGGCCATGCCCGTGCCCGTGCTGCGGGTTGAGCCTAAGTCATTTTGTTATGACTATTTTGCCCTTGGCTTGACGATGACATCGGCAAGACTTCGCGATGCGATGAGCCTGCCGCCGGAGAATGTACATTATATCGACGTCGATTGCTCCAATTGCCCCGAGGGCGTGCAGGCAATGACCTATAAGGTCCTTGAGATACGCGCCTTCGCAAATCCGCTTGATCGGGAGCGCACGGGGCCGGGCACGTTCATCGATGTCGAAACACCGGCAGGCCCAACCTTCGTCTGGAAGCGGGAGACGTCAGGGCCGCACGCCCCGACGCCTCGCATTGCTTGGCGTGAAGACTTCCTTGCGCCGGCGCCGTTGTTTCAGGTCCCCGGCACGAACTGGACCCTTGCCACGGAGGCGCTGGCGGAAAGAGTCACGCGGGCCGGCATTACCGACGTGATGTTCCTGGACGTCAGGAATAACGGAATGCGTGCCGGCATGCTGCCGAAGCGTCCGTAGGCAAAAGCCCGTACCAAGCGTGCCGGCCGATCTTCGAGTGTGTTTAGGATTGGAAGGTAGCCGGCTGCCCGTACTTCGAGGCTTAACCGGGCTCCCGTGCACAAGCAGCTGAGGAATGCACTATGTTTTCTACGCGGCGGCTCGTGCCAGCCGGTCGTTGATGGCGACCCCCAATCCGACGTTGGGGATGGGGGCAACCGCGATGGCGGGGGCAGCGCTGGCATCGGCCTGATGGAGCAGGTCGAACAGCTGGGCGGCCGCCTCGGCCAGATCGCCCAGGGGTGACAAAGACACCTGGCCCGCCACCGCACCGAAGCCGATCAGCCACTCGCCCTCGCGCGCGGCCTGCGCATTCAGCCGGATCGGCTTGGACGGAGCATAATGTTGGGTGAGCTGGCCGGGCGCCTCGATCGCGGTCGTCGCGGCCATGTTGATCGGCAGGCCGGCTACTTCCGCTGCCTGCTCGGCGCTGATCGGGCCGGGACGCAGGACGCGCACCCCGTCGTCCTCGACCGCGACGATAGTGGATTCCAGGCCGACCGAGGGCGCACCGGCGTCGAGGATCAAGGGGATGGCGTGGCCGAGCGAGGCCAGGACATGCGCTGCGCGGGTGGGGCTGATCGTGCCGCTGGCATTGGCCGACGGCGCGGCGAGCGACGTGCCGGTGGCGGCGAGCAAGGCCCGCATCGCCGGATGTGCCGGCACGCGCACGGCGATGGTCGAAAGGCCCGCCGTCGCCAGCGACGCAATCGGGTTGCCGGGCCGGAGTGGCGCGACGATGGTGAGCGGCCCGGGCCAGAAGGCGGCGGCGAGACGGCGGGCGCCCACGGGCAGATCGGCGAGGCGTTCGGCTGCGGCCAAATCGAGCACATGGACGATCAGCGGGTTGAACGACGGCCGGCCCTTGGCGGCGTAGATGGCGGCCACCGCATCGCCGCGCGTGGCATCGGCGGCAAGGCCGTAGACGGTCTCGGTCGGCACCGCGACCGGGCGACCGTCCGCGATCAAGCGCGCGGCTTCGGCAATGGCGGTATCGTCGAAGGGAAGGATGCGGGCGGTCGTCACGTCACGCCGCCTAGCAAAGCCGGGGCGTTTGCCCAACTCAGGCGGTGACGCGGTCGATCAAGTCCGCCGGGTCGATATCCAGCCGCCGGATGCGCGAGACGATCTCCGGCCATTCCTCGTCCAGGAATTGCGAGCGTGCCGCCACGCGCAACCGCTGGGTCGCGCCATGATCGACGAACATGCCGACGCCGCGCCGGACAGTGACGAGCCCGTCTTCCTGGAAGGATTGATAGGCCTTGGCGACGGTGAGCGGATTGGCGCCCTGATCGGCGGCGAAGGCGCGGACGGAAGGAAGCGCGTCGCCCTCCTGAATCCGGCCATCGAGGATCATCGCGACGATCTCGTCACGGAGGCGAAGATAAACAGGGCGATCCGAAGCGGCCATTGCGTTATGCTGTGGTAACACAGTGCGGCGCGGGCATGCAAGGTTGCGCTCCGCCGATCATCGGCAGGGGCAGGCGGCTGACCGCTATCCCTGCCATTCCGAGATGACGGCGCCCAGCTCCGGCCGCGGCCGTTCATCGAGTGGGCGGCTGGGCGTGCCGAGGAACATGAAGCCGGCGATCCGCTCGCCGGTCTGGCCGAAGGCGTCGCGGACAATATCGGAATAAGCGGCCCAGCCGGTCAGCCAGCCGCCGACCAGTCCTTCGGCATGGGTGGCGACGAGCAGGTTCATGCAGGCGGCGCCGGCCGACAATTCCTGCTCCCAGATCGGGATATGGCTGGCATGGGCCGGCGCGGACAGGACCACCACCAGGGTGGGCGCCTGATGCGAGAACTGGCGGATCGCCTCCAGCTCGACCTTGCCCGGATCGGGCCGTTCGGCGCGATAGGCCTGCTCCAGCAAGGCGGCCAGCGCCTCGCGCCGATCGGCGGGCACGACCACGAAGCGCCAGGGCGCGAGCTTGCCATGATCGGGCACGCGGGTGGCGGCGGCGAGGATGCGGGTGAGCTGTTCCGGCGTCGGGCCGGGCGCGATCATGTCGCGCGGCTTGCCCGAACGGCGGGTGGCCATCAGGGCGGCGGGGGAGGAGAGATCGTTGAATGCCATGCCCTTTCGCTAACAGCGCGGGCGTTGCGCAACAATCTTCTTCCCACGCGCAATTTCGAAGCTAGTCTCCGCCGCAATCGCGCCGCCTGAGCGCAAATCCTTCTGAAAGGCCCGCATGGAGACCCCCACCGAAGCTTCGCCTGTCGAGCCGGATATCAGCCATATCAATCCCGCCGACGAGAAGACCTGGTTCGGCCATCCCCGCCAACTCGCCCGATTATTCACGACCGAGATGTGGGAGCGGTTCGGCTTCTACGGCATGCGGGCGCTGCTGACGCTGTATCTCACCAAACATTTCGTGTTCGGCGATCGCGAGGCGACCGGCCTCTATGGCGGCTATACCGCGCTTGTATATTTGACGCCGCTGATCGGCGGCTATTTGGCCGACCAATATCTGGGCTTCAAGCGCGCGGTGAAGTTCGGCGCGATCCTGATGTCGTGCGGCTATTTCGTTCTGTGCTTCGGCGGACCGGCGGCCAAGCCCTACGCGACGATCGAAGGCCAGCGCTACGAGGTCCAGATCGAAACGGTTGCGGGCACCGAAACCCAATATCTGGTCGATCACGGCAAGCTCTTGCGCATCAAGGGCAATGACGACGGATCGATCGCGCTGATGGACGGCGCCACGGTGGCGCGGTCCCTGCCCAAGGGCGGGCTGGTCGCCGGCGGCGAGCGCAATCCCTTCTACGTCATGATCCTGCTGACCGCGCTCAGCATGATCTCGGTCGGCAACGGCTTCTTCAAGCCGAACATCTCGACCATGGTGGGCGAATTATACGCGGTCGGCGACCGACGACGCGATACCGGCTTCACCATCTTCTATATGGGCATCAACCTCGGCTCCTTCTTCTCCCAGCTCCTGTGCCCGTTGCTGGCCGATACGGTCGGCTGGTGGGCCGGCTTCGGCCTCGCCGCGATCGGCATGGCGTTTTCGTGGAGCCTGATCCAGTTCGATGGCGGCAAGCTCAAGGGCTATGGCGATCCGCCGGTCCGCGACGGGCCGAACCGCGCCATCCCGATCTATATCGGCGCGCTGTGCGTCGTGCCGATCTTCTACTTCCTTTACGTCAACCTGATGAATGCGGAGCCGCAGGTGCCAGGATCCGGCATCATCGGCTATATCGCGTCGCTGTCCCTGATGGGTAAGATGCTGTTCGGCACCTTCATCATCGCGGTGCCCGCGATCATGGTCTGGTCGGCCAGGGTCGGCGACAAGCGCGAGTTTCAGATGATGCTCGCCGCCATGGTGATGATCGTGTTCAACGTCGTCTTCTGGACCCTGTTCGAACAGGCCGGATCGTCGCTGACCCTGTTCGCCGATCGCAATACCGATCTCTACGTCTTCGGCCTGTTCCGCATCAGCGCGGGGCAGACGCAATTCTTCAATGCGGCTTTCATCATCATCTGTGCGCCGATCATGAGCCTGCTGTGGAATGCGCTGGCACGGCGCAACCTGGAGCCGTCGGTGCCCGTGAAGTTCGCGATCGCGCTGATCCTGGTGGGGGCGGGCTTCCTGTTCCTGGTCTGGGGCGCGTCGATGGTCGGGCCGACCTTCAAGGTCGCGATCTGGTGGCTGGCGGGCCTCTATCTGATCCACTCGGTGGCAGAGCTCTGCATTTCGCCGGTCGGGCTATCGATGGTGACCAAGCTCTCGATCGTGCGCATCGTCGGCATGATGATGGGCCTCTGGTTCCTGTCGATCTCGGTCGCGCAATATGTCGCCGGCATTGTCGCCCAGGTAGCCAGCGTCGAGACGGTCGGTGGGCAGGTCACCAACCTGCAGGTCAGCCTGAACACCTATACCAACGTCTTCTGGACGATCGGCTGGGTGTCGGCGCTGATCGGCGTCGTCCTGCTCGCAATCTCCCCGCTCATCAGGAAGTGGATGCACGGTGTCCAATAAGCTTGCTTTCTTTGCCGCGGCCTTGCTGCTCGGCGGCTGCGCGACCCAGCAGGATGCGAAGCCGCGCAGCGCGTCCGCCAGCACTTCCAGCCGCGACCGGGTGGCGGAGCCGTGGACGGGCGATCCCTTCCCCTCCACCTATCACGCCTATCCCGGCGTCCCGACCTTGGTGACCAACGTCACCATCTATGATGGGGAGGGCGGCCGGATCGACGGTGGTTCGGTGCTGTTCGCGGACGGCAAGATCAGCGCGCTTGGCAAGACGGTCGCGGCGCCGGCCGGCGCGACCGTGATCGACGGCACCGGCAAATGGGTCACGCCCGGTGTGATCGACGTGCACAGCCATCTCGGCGTCTATGCCTCGCCCAGCGTGAAGGCGCTGTCCGACGGCAATGAGATGACCAGCCCGACGACGCCGGAAGTCTGGGCCGAACATAGCGTGTGGCCGCAGGATCCGGGCTTCAGCCGCGCGCTCGCCAATGGCGGCGTCACCACGCTGCAGATCCTGCCGGGATCGGCCAATCTGATGGGCGGCCGATCGGTCACGCTCAAGAATGTCTATGCGCGCACGACCCAGGCGATGAAATTCCCCGGCGCGCCTTATGGCTTCAAGATGGCGTGCGGCGAAAATCCCAAGCGTGTCTATGGCGACAAGGGCCGTGCGCCCTCCACCCGCATGGGCAATATCGCGGTCGATCGCGCCACCTGGCAGCAGGCGGTGGAATATAAGCGCCGCTGGGACAAATATGAGAAAGATGGCGGCGACGCCCCCAGCCGCGACCTTGGCATGGATACGCTGGCGGGCGTGCTCGACGGCAAGATCCTGGTCCACAACCATTGTTACCGCGCCGACGAAATGGCCAACGTCATCGATATGGCCAAGGAGTTTGGCTATCACGTCACCGCCTTCCATCACGGGGTCGAGGCGTACAAGATCGCCGACTTGCTCAAGGCCAGTGATGTCTGCGCGGTGGTGTGGGCGGATTGGTACGGCTTCAAGATGGAAAGCTATGACGGCATTCCGGAAAATCTGGCGATCCTGCAGAAGACCGGCACCTGCGCGATGATCCATTCGGATGACGAGAATGGCATCCAGCGCCTTAACCAGGAAGTCGCCAAGGCGCTGGCCGCCGGGCGCCGGGCCGGCATCGTGATCCCGGATGAAGTGGCATGGGAATGGCTGAGCTATAATCCCGCCAAGGCGCTCGGCATCGCCGATCGCACGGGCAGCCTGAAGCCCGGCAAGATGGCGGACGTGGTGCTGTGGAACGGCAATCCGCTGAGCGTCTATACCCGGCCCGACAAGGTCTGGATCGACGGCGCGCTGCTCTATGATGCGCATGATCCCAAACGACGACCGGTATCCGATTTCGAGCTCGGCCAGCCCGGCGAAGGAGACGTGAAGTGAAGCGGCTCCTGCTCTGCGCAACCGCGCTCCTCGCCATGCCGGCAATGGCCGATACGGTCGCGCTCACCGGCGGCACGGTCGCCATCGGCGACGGCTCCCAGCCGATCCCCAACGGCACCGTCGTCATCCGCGACGGCCGGATCGTCGCCGCCGGCGCCAATGTCGCCGTTCCCGCCGGCGCCCGCGTGGTCGACGCCAGCGGCAAATGGGTCGCGGCCGGCATCGTCGCCGGCTTCAGCAATGCGGGCCTCGTCGATGGCGAAGGGATCGAGGAAACCTACGATGCCGGCGCGGGCAAGTCCGTGTTCAACGCCGCGATCGATGTTTCCGCCGCCATCAATCCGGCCAATCAGTCGATCGCGATCGATCGCGCCGGTGGCGTCACCCGCGCGCTGGTGGCGCCGGAAGCGGGCAATTCGCTCTTTGCCGGCCAGGGTGCGGTGATCGATCTGGGCGCGGACGATGCGCCCGTCACCCGGCCGCGCGCCTTTCAATATGCCGAATTGGGCGAGGATGGCGCGGGCAAGGTCGGCAGCCGGCCCGTCGCTTATGTGATGCTGCACGATGCGCTGGCCCAGGCGAAGGAGGTGTCGCGCGGCGGCGATTGGGGGCGGAGCAAGGATTCGCTGATCACGCGCACCGACGCAGCCGCGCTGGTGCCGGTGATCGACGGCCGCATGCCGCTGATCGTCCATGCCGAGCGCGCCAGCGATATCCTGCAGGTCTTGTCGCTCAAGCAGACTTATCCGGCGATGAAGCTGGTGCTGCTGGGCGCGAGCGAGGGCTGGATGGTGGCGCCGCGCATCGCGGCCGCGCATGTGCCGGTCATCGCCGCCGGTCTGGCCGATCTGCCGGCGGCGTTCGAACGCGCGGCGGCGACCGAGTCCAATGTCGGGCGTTTGGCCAAAGCCGGCGTGACCGTCGCGGTGTCGACCGTGGATGTGTCGACCGAGGGCGGCCAGCGCAATGTCCGCCAATATGCCGGCAACCTGGTTGCGATCACGCGCGTGCCCGGCATGACCGGGCTGGATTGGGGCGCCGCCTTCGCCACCGTCACATCCGGCCCGGCGGCGGCGATCGGCATGGATGGCGAGATCGGATCATTGCGCCCCGGCCGCCGCGCCGACGTGGTGCTGTGGGATGGCGATCCGCTGGAGCTGTCCTCGGCCCCCGTCGCGGTATGGATCGACGGCGTGCAGCAGCCCTTGACCAACCGGCAGACCCGGCTGCGCGATCGCTACCTGACGCCCCAGGAAGGCGCCCTGCCGAAGGCCTATGAGCGGTAAGCGGCGGCGCTCTGCCTGACGGGGGGGGGGCGTGCTGCGCCCCTCCTCTTCGCCGTGCCGGCGGCGCTGATGCTGCGGCAGGCGGACGATCGGTGCGCAGGCCTGACTTTGCGTCTCGATCCCGAACGGCGTTAAAGCGGCACCGGACCATATGGATACGAACATGACGCGCAAATATTTCGGAACCGACGGCATTCGCGGCCGCACCAACGAAGCGCCGATGACGGCAGAGATTGCGATGCGCGTCGGCCAGGCGGCGGGTGCCTATTTCCTGCGCGGCACGCATCGCCACCGCGTGCTGATCGGCAAGGATACGCGCCTGTCCGGCTATATGATGGAAAGCGCGCTGACGGCCGGCTTCACCTCGGTCGGCATGGATGTGGTGCTGGTCGGGCCGATGCCGACGCCAGCGGTCGCGATGCTGACCAAATCGATGCGCGCCGATCTGGGCGTGATGGTTTCCGCCAGCCACAATCCCTTTGCCGATAACGGCATCAAATTGTTCGGGCCCGACGGCTATAAATTGTCGGACGAGGCCGAGGCCAAGATCGAACGCGCGATCGAGGCGCCGCCGAAGCTGGCCGCCGCCGAACAGATTGGCCGTGCCCGCCGCGTCGACGATGCCCAGGGCCGCTATATCAGCATCGCCAAATCGACCTTCCCCGATCATCTGCGGCTGGATGGGCTGCGGATCGTGATCGATTGCGCCAATGGGGCGGCTTATAAGGTAGCACCGGATTCCTTGTGGGAATTGGGGGCGGACCTGATCCAGATCGGGGTGACGCCCAACGGCACCAATATCAACGACAAGGTCGGATCGACCGCACCCGCCGCGCTGCAGGCGAAAGTGATCGAGACGCGCGCCGATATTGGTATCGCGCTGGATGGCGATGCCGACCGGCTGATCGTGGTGGACGAGAAAGGGCAGATCGTCGACGGCGATCAGCTGATGGCGCTGATCGCAACCTCGGCGGCGCGCACGCAGACGCTGAAGGGCGACGGCATCGTGGCGACGATCATGTCGAACCTCGGCCTGGAACGCTTCTTGTGGGGGCAGGGCGTCGCGCTGCACCGGACCCCGGTCGGCGACCGTTACGTCGTCGAAGCGATGCGCGCGGGCGGCTATAATATCGGCGGCGAGCAATCGGGCCATATCGTGCTGGCCGATCACGCCACCACCGGCGACGGCCTGATCGCAGCGCTGCAGGTGCTGGCGGAACTGGTGACCCAGGGCCGCCCGGCGAGCGAGCTGTTGAAACTGTTCGATCCGCTGCCCCAGCTGTTGAAGAATGTCCGCTTCGCCGGCGGCCAGCCGCTGGAGGACGACAAGGTCAAGGCCGTGATCGCCGGCGCGGAGAAGGAACTGGAGGGCAATGGCCGTCTCGTCATCCGTAAGTCCGGCACAGAACCGCTGATCCGCGTGATGGCGGAGGGTGAGGACGAGACGCTGGTGGCGGCGGTGGTGGATCGCATCTGCGACGCGGTGCGCAAGGCCGCCTGATGATCCCACGCATCCTGGCGATCGCCGGATCGGATTCCGGCGGGGGTGCGGGCATCCAGGCGGATATCAAGACGATCACGATGTTGGGCGGCCATGCCATGACCGCCATCACCGCGATCACCGCGCAGAATACGCTGGGCGTGCAATCGGTATTCGCGGTGCCGATCGCGGAGATCGAGGCGCAGGTCGCTGCGGTCGCCGACGATCTGGGGGTGGATGCGATCAAGATCGGCATGCTGGCGACGGGCCCTATCGTCCGTGCGGTACGCGCCATGCTGGCCGGGATCGATGCGCCGATCGTGGTCGATCCGGTGATGGTGTCCACCAGCGGCGCCACGCTCAACGCCGATGGCACCGCCGCGGCAATGCCGGCCTTGTTCGCGATTGCGCGGCTGATCACGCCGAACGCGCCGGAGCTTGCGGTTCTCACCGGGCGGTCGGTGGAGGATGAGGCGTCCATGGTCGCAGCCGCGCAAGCGCTGGCGGCGCGGCATCGCTGCGCCGTGCTGGCCAAGGGCGGCCATCTGCCGGGATCGCAGGTGGTCGATATATTGGTGGAGGCCGACGGCACGAGGACGCGCTGGTCGGATGTGCGGATCGAGACGCGCCACAGTCATGGTACCGGCTGCACGCTGTCGAGCGCGGTTGCCACCGGTCTGGGGGCGGGCCTGCCGCTTACGGATGCGATCGTGACGGCGCGGGCCTATGTGCGGGCGGCGTTGCTCGCGGCACCGGGCCTGGGTGCAGGGGACGGGCCGATGGGGCACGGCCTGGGCCGTGCCTATGTCCCCGATCCCGCCTGACCGGCGTCAATCGGGCGCGGGAACCGGTATCTCCGCCGTGCGTGCGGCACCTTCGATATAATCGCGCCATAACAGGATCAGGATCGCCATTGTCGCCGGGCCGACGAACAGGCCCAGCAGGCCCAGGCTTTCGACGCCCCCCAGAATGCCGATCAGCACCCACAGGAAGGGCAAGCGGGTCGATCCGCCGATCAGATAGGGGCGGACGAAATGGTCGGCGATGCCCACGACCACCAGGCCGATGACGATAATCGCGATCGCCCAGCCGACCGCGCCCTGGCCGATCAGCATCAGCGCGGCGATACCGAACAGGACGGCGGCACCGAAGGGAATCATGGCCGCGACCGCGGTCAGCAGGCCCAACAGCAAGGGATGGGGCACGCCCGCGATCAGGTAGAAGACCGCCATGACGGCGCCCTCGCCGATGCCGACCAGCACCAGCCCGTCGATCGTGCCACGCACCGAACGGATCAATTGGGTGCCGAGGCGGTCGCCGCTGCTGCCAAGCGCGCGCGTGCCCGCGATCTTGAGCTGGGCGACGAAGCCGTCGCGTTCGCGCAGCAGGAAGAACAAGGCGACGAGCGTGAAGGCGAACACCACGCTGCGATGAAGCAGGTTGCGCCCGACCAGCTCGGAATTGCCGCCCAGGACGGAGCCGCGCACGCGATCCCATTGCAGGGCCGTACCCTCGGGCGTGGCGAGATTATCCTGCCACCAGCCCGAAATCTCATTGGCGAAGGGCATTTGCCGGACCCAATCGGGCTCGGCCAGGCCGTTGGCGCGGGCATCGGCCAGCCAGTGGATGACGGTGCGTGCCTCCCGCGCGGCCTCGACCACGCCGATCGTCAGCGGCGCCAGCACGAGCAGCGCGATCAGCAAGGTGGCGATGCTCGGCAGCCAGGCCTTGCGCCCGCCCGGCCAGCGATCCTCGGCGCGGGCATAGAGCGGATCGATCGCGATCGCGATGATCGCCGCCCACAGCAACGCCGGGATGAAGGTAGCGCTCAGCCAGATGGCGAATAGCGCCAGTCCGATCCCGAGCGAGGCCTTGGCAATGCGCTGTGCGCGCCGATGATCGTGGGTGATTTCCTCCGCCATGGCGCGTTGTCTGCGCCGGGGCGTGGGCGCGCGCAAGCCGTGGATCGTAGGGATTGCGCGCCAAAGGGGCGTGACGGCGCGATTCCGTCACGGCATAATGCAGCCGTGGCCACGAACCGCCCTTTCTACCGCAAACGCGCCAGCCTGTTCCCGCCGGTAATCGGCTGCGACGAGGTTGGTCGCGGCGCGCTGTGCGGCCCGGTGGTGGTGTGCGCCGTGTGGTTCGAGCCGGAGGCGCTGCCCAAGGGCGTGCTCGGCCGCCTCGACGACAGCAAACGGATCGATCGGGCGGAGCGGGAGGAATTATACCCCGTGATCGCGCGCGTCAGCCGGGTGTCGTTCGCGGCGCGATCGGCCCGCTATATCGATCTCTACAATATCCGGAACGCGACGCTGCAGGCGATGACCCAGGCGGTGACCCGGCTGGAGATTGACGCGCCGGTGCGGATCGACGGCATCGATGTGCCGCGCGGCCTCTCCGGCGATGCGCAGGCGGTGATCAAGGGCGACGGCAAGGTCCCGCAGATCGCGGCCGCCTCTATCCTCGCCAAGGTGTTACGCGATCGGCTGATGGCCAGACTGGGCCGCCGCCATGCTCATTATGGCTGGGAATCCAATTCCGGCTACGGCACCCAGGTGCACCGCAAAGCCATTATCGATCATGGCCATACCCGCCATCACCGCTGCTCGTTCGGCGATCTGTTCACGATCTCAACCGGCGCCGAGCGCCTGATCGCGCAGCCCGGACCAGACCCGCACGGCCTGGACGGTTTCGAAGACGTCGTGCACGCGTAGCAGCTGGACGCCCTGCGCAACGCCAATCATGGCGAGCGCGATCGAACCGCCCAGCCGCCGATCGGCCGGCGCCTCCCCCGCCAGGGCCGCGATCGATCGCTTGCGGCTGACCCCCAGCAGGATCGGGCAGCCCAGCCCGTGCAACAGCGACAGGCCGTTCAACAGCGCCAGATTGTGCACCAGCGTCTTGCCGAAGCCGATGCCGGGATCGATCAGGATTCGCGCCCGATCGATCCCGGCGGCAACGGCGGCGTCGATCCGCGCCGCCAGCCAGTCATAGACCTCGATCAGGACGTCGGCATATTGCGGATCCTGCTGCATCGTCTCGGGCGCGCCCTGATGATGCATCAGCACGATCGGGCAGCCGCGCCGCGCGACCAGGGCGGCAGCGCGATCGTCCCAGGTCAGTGCCGACACATCGTTGATCAGCGCGGCGCCAGCGTCCAGCGCGGCCGCCATGACATCGGCCTTGCGCGTATCGATCGACATTGCGACGCCGGCCCGGTGCAGGGACGCGATCACCGGCTGCACGCGCGCGATTTCCGCATCGGCGGGAACGAGCTGCGCCCCCGGCCGGGTGGATTCGCCCCCGACGTCGATCAACGCCGCGCCGGCATCGCGCATCGCCAAAGCGCGCGCGAGCGGATCGTCGGTGCTGCCACCGTCGGAGAAGCTGTCGGGCGTGACGTTGAGGATGCCCATCACCTGCGGCCGATCGAACGCAAGCTGCGTTGCGCCGAGCACCAGCGGCGCCCGTGGGGCGGTGAGGTTGGCCAGCACCGCGCGCGCCTGCGCCGCCAGAGGACGCGGCAGGGCATCGATGGCGGCCGTGAGCGCCTCGACCGGGATCAGCGACTGGCGCACCCGGCGGGCGCCCTGCGCAACGATCATCTCGACCGCGGCAAAATAGGTCAGGCCGCCTGCCAGACGCATGACCGATCCACCCGCGGGCGCATCGACGAAGCCGGTCGGGCGAAGATAGATGCGCGCGTCGGTCAGCGTCACGCGGTGGTACCCAGCAGCCGTCCCAGGCCGATCGTGATCACCATCGCCGCCGCGCCCAGGATCAGGACGCGCAGGACCGCCGGGACCACGGGCGCGCGCCCCGTGCGTGCTGCTATTGCCCCCAGCGCGCCCAGCAATGTCAGCGACACCAGGATCACCAGGATCGGCACGCGGCGGAATGGCGTCAGCGCCGCCACCGCCAGCGGAAGGGCGGCACCGACCGCGAACGAGGCGGCGGAGGCGAGCGCGGCCTGCACGGGCCGGGCGGCATTATGCTTGGACAGGCCCAGCTCGTCGCGGGCATGGGCGCCCAGCGCATCATGATCCATCAATTGCTGCGCGACCTCGCCCGCCAGCGGCGGCGCCAGGCCGCGCTTGACGTAGATGCCGGTCAGTTCGCGATGTTCGCCGACCGGATCCTCATGCAGTTCGCGTGCCTCCCGGCGCAGATCGGCCTGTTCCAGATCCGCCTGGGAACTGACGCTGACATATTCGCCCGCCGCCATCGACAGCGCGCCCGCGACCAGCCCGGCGCTGCCCGCGATCAGCATCGCATGCGGCTCCGACGACGCGCTGGCGACGCCGACGATCAGGCTGGCGGTGGAAAGGATGCCGTCATTGGCGCCCAGTACCGAGGCACGCAGCCAGCCGATATGGGTGATGGCGTGGGTTTCGGTATGACGAACATGATATGGCATGGCGATCCCTGGTCGGCCGGCCGCAGCTGATCCCCTCTCTCTCGCACGATAGGGGGTGTGGCAAGAGCGACGCCGGGAGGAGGCGGGCCACCGTGGCGGCTTTATCCCCATCGCGCGCCGGTCTAGGATCGTTCGCATGCAGATGTGGCCCAAGGCGCGATCGTGGGGCGCACTTCTCGTCCTGCTGGCGCTCGCCGCCTGTTCGGGCGGCAATTTCCGCCCGGTCAGCGACACGCCGGTGCGGATCGGCGCGCCCTATAATGTGCGGGGCACGCGCTTCGTGCCCGCGCCCGATCCCAGCTACGACATGCTGGGCTATGCCAGCTGGTATGGCACCGAATCGGGCAAGCATACTGCCAATGGCGAACGCTTCCGGCCCGATTGGATCACCGCCGCGCATACGACCCTGCCGCTGCCGACCTATGTCGAGGTGACGTCGCTCGCGACCGGTCGGCGGATCATTGTGCGGGTGAATGATCGCGGGCCGTTCGTCAAAGGCGCGCGCATCCTCGATCTGTCGCGGGGGGCGGCGACGCAGCTGGGGATCAAGGCGATGGGTGTCGCTGCGGTGCGCGTCCGCCGGGTCGAGCCGTCCGAGCGCGATCGCGCGCGCCTGCGTAAAGGCCAGCCCGCGCGCGACCTTGCGCCCGTGCCCCAGAGCACGCTCCAGAACCTGCGCCGGCAGCTTGCCACCGCCGGCTATTAGGCGCGCACACGGATAAGTGGGGTGTCAGCCTTTCCCGGTGGCAGGGATGGGGCGTTTGCCCTTGGTGCGGCTGGTCAAATGATAATGCCCGCACCGATCGCAGCGATAGATCCTCAGGACGATGCTGGCGTCCCGCGCGACCTGCCGCGCCTCTTCCTCGGTCGCATAATGCGCCTTCTTGCGACAGATGCTCAGCCGGGTCCGCATCGCCGCACCCCGGCGTCAGAGCGACAGGCCGGCCAGATGCTGTTGGCGGAGCGTGTCGATCGGGACAAGATTACCGCCCTGTTCGATATGCCAGAAGGTCCAGCCGTTGCAGGACGGCGCATTCTGGAGCGTCGAACCGAGGCGGTGGATCGATCCGCCCTGGGTGCCGCACAGCAGCGAGCCGTCCGCCTTCACCTCCGCCTGCCAGCGGCGCTTGGCGTCCATCAGCACGGTGCCGGGGGCGATCAGGCCGCTTTCGACCAGCAGGCCGAACGCCACGCGCGGCGTCGCCGCTTTCTCCGGCACGCCGACCATCGCGCTCTCGTCCAGCGGCAGGGTGGAGGCGATGCGCGCACGGGCGGCGTCGACATATTTGGTCTCGCGGTCGATCCCGATCCAGCGGCGGCGGAGGCGCCGCGCGACCGCGCCGGTGGTGCCGGTGCCGAAGAAGGGATCCAGCACGATGTCGCCTGGTTTGCTGGCGGCCAGCATCACGCGATATAACAGCGCTTCGGGCTTCTGGGTCGGATGGGTCTTGTGCCCGTCATCGCCCTTCAGCCGCTCCGCCCCGCCGCAGATCGGCAGGCTCCAGTCGGACCGCATCTGCACGTCGTCGTTCAGGCCCTTCATCGCGCGATAGTTGAAGGTGTAGCGCGCTTTCTCGCCCTTGGAGCACCAGATCATCGTCTCATGCGCGTTGGTGAAGCGGGTGCCCTTGAAATTGGGCATGGGATTGGCCTTGCGCCAGATGATGTCGTTCAGGATCCAGAAGCCCGCATCCTGCACCGCGGCGCCGACGCGGAAGATATTATGATAGCTGCCGATCACCCATAAGGTGCCGTCATCCTTCAGGATGCGGCGCGCCTGCTCCAGCCAGGCGCGGGTGAAGCGGTCATAGGCTTCGAAGCTGTCGAACCGATCCCAATGGTCCATCACCGCATCGACGCGGCCGCCCTCGGGCCGGTGCAGATCGCCGCCGAGCTGCAGATTGTAGGGCGGATCGGCAAAGATCATGTCGATACATTTGTCGGGCAGCTTGGCCATCTCGGCCACGCAATCCCCGGTCAAAATGGTGTCGAGCGGCAGCAACGCCAGCGTCGGGCGCAGTTCCGCCTTTCGTATCGGCCTTAGCGCACCCACCCAGCAAACCCCCGGAATCTCGAACGAAGCATGCCTGATGGCGGCGCCGGGAGTCCGCGGTCAAGCCCATGTCGGCGCGCCGCGGCCCCGCTTTGCCGTGGCGCGGGAGGGGGCGACAAAAAGTTATCCACAGGATGTGGGAGTCCAGCGCGCGTGTGCCCCTCTAGGGGTTGTGGGTGTTGCGCAAAAGACTCGCCCGGGCGCCGATTGAAAGATTATCTGTGCTTGAGGCGGGTACGGCCTGCCGCTAACACGGCCCAAAGACGTCAATCATGGGGACGAAAAGATGGCCGAAACCGGCGCACCTATCGATCTTCCCGCGCACGAGCGGGCTTATTCGCGCTTCATCGGCCTGTTCAAATATGGTGCGATTGCCTGTTTCTTAATCGCGATGTTCGTTATCTTTTTGATCAAGGGCTGATCGAATGCCCCTCCGTCTCGCGGTTTTGAAGGAAACGGCAGACGGGGAAAAGCGTGTCGCCGCCACGCCGGAGACGATCAAGAAATATCTCGGCCTGGGCGCCGCCGTCGCGGTTGAGGCGGGCGCGGGCGAAGCCGCGTCCATTTTCGATCAGGCGTTTGTCGATGCCGGCGCGACGGTGGGCGATCGCGTCGCCACGCTGGCCGGTGCGGATATTGTGCTGGGCGTGCAAGGCCCCGATCCCGCAGCGCTCACCGGCGCGAAGACGGGCGCCTGGATCGTCGCGGGCCTCAACCCGTTCGGCGATCGCCCCCGGATCGATGCCTATGCGGCGGCCGGTTTCGAAGCGCTGGCGATGGAATTCATGCCCCGCATCACGCGCGCCCAATCGATGGACATATTGTCGTCCCAGTCGAATCTGGCGGGCTACAAGGCGGTGCTGGATGCGGCATCCGAATATGGCCGCGCCTTCCCGATGATGATGACCGCCGCCGGCACGGTCTCGGCCGCGCGCCTGTTCGTGATGGGGGTCGGCGTGGCCGGGTTGCAGGCGATCGCGACCGGACGGCGGCTGGGCGCGCAGGTATCCGCCACCGACGTGCGGTCCGCGACGAAGGAGCAGATCCTGTCGCTCGGCGCCAAACCCATTTTCGTGGAGAATGTCGCCGGGATCGAGGGCGAGGGATCGGGGGGCTATGCCGCCGAAATGTCGCCCGAATATCAAAAGGCGCAGGCGGATCTCGTGTCCAGCCACATCGCCAAGCAGGATATCGTGATCACGACCGCGCTGATCCCGGGGCGCCCTGCCCCGCGCCTGATCAGCGATGCGCAGATCGCCACCATGCGCGCCGGCAGCGTCATCGTCGATCTGGCGGTGGAGCAAGGCGGCAATGTCGAAGGCGCCCGGCTGGGTGAGATCGTCGAACGCCATGGCGTCAAGATCGTCGGCCACCGCAA
Organism: Sphingomonas sp. ASY06-1R; assembly: GCF_052180265.1. Classification (GTDB taxonomy): domain Bacteria; phylum Pseudomonadota; class Alphaproteobacteria; order Sphingomonadales; family Sphingomonadaceae; genus Sphingomonas_I. Next base: position 113,387 of record NZ_CP197464.1, read on the forward strand.
CGTGCCCTCGCGGCTGGCGGCGGATAGCTCCGCGCTGTTCGCGCGCAATCTGTTCAACTTCCTGTCCGCTTTCTGGGACAAGGACGGGGGACTGCCGGTGCTCGATGCCGAAATCGGGGATGCCGTCCGTCTCACGCAAAGCGGCCAAGTGGTGAACGCACGATTGTTAAGCTGAAGGAAGGACGCTGCGCATGGACTTCATCGCGATCCTGTCGATCTTCGTCCTCTCCTGCTTCGTCGGCTATTATGTCGTGTGGTCGGTCACGCCGGCGCTGCACACACCGCTGATGGCGGTCACCAATGCGATTTCCTCGGTCATCATCGTCGGCGCCCTGATCGCCAGCGCGGCCGGTGTTCTGCCGACCGTTTCCGCGCCCATCCTTCCGGCGGGGCCGTCCCACGCGATGATCGCGGATAGGGACATCGCCCCAACCGGCACGCTGATCGAGCACGAGGCGGTCGTCGCATCGCCGCCGGCCGCGCCATCCAGCGCCGGCCACACCCTATCGAAGTGGCTGGGATTGATCGCGGTCGCGCTGGCGAGCGTCAACATCTTCGGGGGCTTTGCGGTCACCGCGCGCATGCTGGCGATGTACAAGAAAAAGGATCGGCCAGCGGTCGCCAAATAAGGCGGGCGCGGCAGGGGCGTGAAGGAAAGCAGATGGAGCAGGCGGTGAACCCCTGGGCGATGCTCGCCTATCTCGTGGCCGGGGTCTGCTTCATCCTCGCGCTGCGCGGTCTGTCCAGCCCGACGAGCAGTCGCCGCGGTAACCGCTTCGGCATGTTCGGCATGGCGCTGGCGGTCGGCACCACGCTGGTCACGCACCATGTCGGTTCGATGTGGGAGATCGCCGTTGCGATCCTGATCGGCGGCGGGGCCGGCTTCGTCATCGCGCGCCGGATCGCCATGACGGCGATGCCGCAATTGGTGGCGGCCTTCCACTCACTGGTCGGGCTGGCGGCCGTGCTCGTCGCCTGCGCCGCCTATCTAAACCCGCAGGCCTTCGGCATCGCCGACGCCGACGGCCTGATCCATCAGGTCAGCCGGATCGAGATGGGGCTGGGCGTCGCGATCGGTGCGATCACCTTCTCCGGCTCCGTCATCGCCTTCCTGAAGCTCAACGGCAATATGTCCGGCAAGCCGATCCTGCTGCCCGCGCGCCACGTCATCAATCTCGGTGTGCTTGCCGGCATTCTCGGCCTGATCGCCTATTTCCTGGTGGATCAGGCGCCGTGGATATTCTTCACGATCACGCTGCTCAGCTTCGTGATCGGCTTCCTGCTGATCGTGCCGATCGGCGGCGCGGACATGCCGGTCGTCGTCTCTATGCTGAACAGCTATTCCGGCTGGGCGGCGGCGGCGATGGGCTTCACGCTGCATAACAGCGCGATGATCATCACGGGTGCGCTGGTCGGCTCGTCCGGTGCGATCCTGTCCTACATCATGTGCCGGGCGATGAACCGCAGCTTCCTGTCGGTCATCGCCGGCGGATTCGGCGGGGACGCGGGCGGCGCGGCGGGGGCTGCGGCGATCGATCGCCCGTGGAAGCGCGGCTCGGCCGAGGATGCGGCCTTCCTGATGAGCCAGGCGGAACAGGTCATCATCGTGCCCGGCTATGGCATGGCCGTGGCGCAGGCCCAGCATGCGCTGCGCGAGATGGGGGATCAGTTGAAGGCGCAGGGCGTGACCGTGAAATATGCGATCCATCCGGTCGCCGGGCGCATGCCAGGTCATATGAACGTGCTGCTGGCCGAAGCGAACGTGCCGTATGACGAGGTGTTCGAACTGGAAGACATCAATTCCGAATTCGCGCAGACCGATGTCGCCTTCGTGATCGGCGCCAACGACGTGACCAACCCCGCCGCCAAGACCGATCGCAGCTCCCCCATTTACGGCATGCCCGTGCTGGACGTCGAAAAGGCGAAAACCGTCCTCTTCATCAAGCGCAGCATGGGCGGTGTCGGATATGCCGGCGTCGATAATGAACTTTTTTATCGCGACAACACTATGATGCTGCTCGCCGACGCCAAGAAGATGGTCGAGGAGATCGTCAAGGCGTTGGCGCACTGAAACCGGCCCAGGGGAAGGGCCCTCAAAAGGAGGCGTGAATGGTAACAATGGGCTCGATCTTGAACGGTACGTTCGCTTTTTTGCGGACGCAGTGGAAAGCTGTGGCGATATGGACCGCCATCCTGTTCGCCGCTTCGCTGATTTCCGCCGCGCTCTTCATGGGGCCTATCTACACTGCGCGCCTCCAGACCATGCAGACGGGCATGCCCGCCTCCGGCGCGGTCGGCTCGGCCATCCTGGTCGGATTGCTGTTCGTCCTCCTGTTCACCGTGCTGTGGGCCGCGGTCTTTCGCGCGGTGTTGCGTCCGGAAGAACGTAGTTTCGCATATCTCCGTTTGGGAATGGACGAATTGCGCCTGCTGGGTGCTGTCCTGATCGTTCTCGTCGGTGGCTATCTCGCATTCCTCGTCCTCGGCATCTTCACCGGGGTGATCGTCGGGATTATCGGGGGAGCGGCCGGTCTGTCTGCGGGGGTCGGCATCGGCGCGATACTGGGCATTGCGCTTATCGTCGGCGCGATCTGGGTCGCCGTTCGCATTTCGCTGTTCGGCCCGCTCACGCTGGTCAAACGCAAGATCATTATCGGTCCGGCCTGGTCGCTCACCCAGGGCGCGTTCTGGCCGCTCTTCGGCGCCTATTTCGTGATCGGCCTGATCCTGTTCGTCGCCTACGCTATCCTGATGGCGACACAGATGGGCTCGATCATCGGCGATATGGCGCGCCCCACCGATCCGGCCGCAGCGTTGCGGGTCGCCGAATGGCAGGCCGCGCACTATGCGAATGCCTTCTCGGGAGGCGCCCTTATCGTCACTGTTCTACAGGCGATCGTCGGTGGCGTCGGGATGGCGCTGCAGGCCGGCTCAACCGCCGTTGCGGCCGACCGCCTGTTGGGCGGCGGCGGTGCACCACGCGACCTGCGCGCCGTCTACGAATGATCGAGCGATTGTTATCGATGTCAAAAAAAGACGGCTAAATTATCGATATCGAACCAAAGCGGACTATCCGGTGCAAACCTCCTTAGCCGGAAACGCATCGGATAAGTCCGCTTTGGCGATAATGGCTAGCAACGCGGCCAAAAGTCCCGCTAAGCGTCGAATATGTTGCTAGGGGGCGTGATAGCGCGACCATCGCCGGTCGCATCGAACGATTGTCGCCAATGAGCGAGCCTACGGACGAAGGTTCGCCTCAGCTGCGTCAACTCAGCGCGGAAGTGGATCGGATCGCACGCGCGCTCGCGAAGCTTTCGGCGCCGAAGACGAACGAGCCCCCGCCCAATATTCTGGAGCGTCGGCACCAGCCGGATCGTCGTGCCCAGCCGGATCGGCGCGATACGGCTCGCGCGGAAATGCTCGCGACCATTCGCGGGATCATTCGGGCGCGCCGCATGCGCGAACAATTCTTCAACGCCGATCTGTTCGCCGATCCCGCCTGGGATATGCTGATCGATCTGCTGCATGCGCGGTTGGAACAGCGCCCGGTGGCGGTCTCTAGCCTGTGCATCGCGGCGGCGGTTCCACCCACCACCGCGCTTCGCTGGATCAAGCGCCTGACGGATGAGGGCATCTTCGTTCGCACCGCGGATCCGCTCGACGGCCGGCGTATCTTCATCGACCTGTCCGATGCCGCTGCCGAGAATATGTCGGCCTATATCCAGCAGATCGGCCGCATGGGGTTCGCCTTCCTGCAGGACTGAGCGTTCGTCAGGCAGCGGCTGCAATTAGGATCGCGGCCACCAGCGCAATCGGGTCGACATCGGCAGAGGGGGCAGGCTTGCCAGCTCGGCGTCGGTGTGGACGCGATCCACCCGGCTTCCGTTCGGTATCAACGACGATCATGGGCTTCGGCCTCACGCGGATGGGGTTGGCACTCTCCGCCAGCCTCGTGAGATCAATTCGTACGCTAATCCCGTAATTTACCCGCGTTACGACGCGGCGTTGCGTCGGGCGCGGATCCGCGCCAATCCACCGGCATGACGTTACCGCCCACCCCCTGCCTGGTGCTGGATCGCGATGCGCTCGATCGCAACATCGCCCGTATGGCCGCCTTCGCGAAGGTGCGCGGGCTGCGCCTGCGGCCGCACGCCAAGACGCATAAGAGCCGGGCGATCGCCGCGCGTCAGGCAAAGGCCGGCGCGGTCGGGATTTGCTGCGCGACATTGTGGGAGGCGGAACAGCTTGCGGGCGCGGCGCCTTCGATCCTGCTGACCTCGCCGGTGGCGGGGGCTGCCTCGGCCGCCCGGATCGCGGCCCTGCTGAGGCGGCAGGTGGCGCTGTCGGTCGTGGTGGATCATCCGGCCTTTCTCGCCGCGCTCGATGGGCAACTGCCCGCCGACGCACCGCTCGGCATCGTCATCGATATCGATCCCGGCATGGGGCGCAGCGGCGTCGCCGCGCCGCAAGATGCGGTGGCGCTGGCGCGCGCCGTCTCGGCCCGGCCGGACCTGCGCTATGACGGCATCCAATTCTACTGTGGAAGCGAGCAGCACATCCCCACTTTGGCCGCGCGCAAGGACGCCATTGCCGCGCGCAATCTGCGGCTGGCGGAAACGATAGCGGCCCTGGCCGCCGCCGGCCTGCCGCCCCCGGTGGTGACGGGTGGGGGGACGGGCACGCATGGCATCGACGCGGATGCCGGCCTGCTGACCGAATTGCAGCCGGGTTCCTACATCTTCATGGATCAGGATTATGGCGCCTGCGAACTGGGCGGGGCGGGGCCGTTCGAGACGGCGTTGCAGGTGCATGCCACCGTCGTCAGCGCCAATCATGCCGGCTGGGTAACGATCGACGCCGGGATCAAGGCGCTGGCGACCGACAGTGGGCAGCCCCTGGTGACATCCGGCATTTCCGCGGGAAGCGCCTATCGTTTCACCGGCGATGAGTTTGGGCGGCTGGACCTTCCGGCGGATGCTCCCCAGCCGATGGTCGGTTCAAGGATTGTCCTGACGGCCTCCCATTGCGATCCGACCGTCAACCTCCACGATATATATCATCTTACCGGCGCCGCACTGACCGAAGCTTCCTGGCCGATCGATGCGCGCGGCCATGGCGATCGGGTATCGCCGGGTTAATTGCGCAGGTCGCGCTCCGCTTCGTCGATCGCGGCGAGCAGTCCGTTGAAATCATGACCCTCGTCGATCCGATAGGCGCGCTTGAAGCCACGGCCCAATATCGCGAGATCATATTCGGACAGAAGACCCACCGCGACAACGCGATGCTTCTTCCCGTCCTGGGAATTTTCGTCCGGATAGGCATCGCCACTCATACTCATGCATCTCCAACCGGCCAGACCGATGTAAGTTGCCATCGTTTAGCGGCCGGAATGGCGCTGTGTTAGATCATCGGCGCGGGCCGCCGCCGGAACAGCACCGGATGGCGACATGTGGTGCAGCGCGCAAAGGTGCTTGCATCCTGACGCATCGGGGCGCGCCACCGATGCAGCCCCACCAAACATAACCAACGCATGCACCATCTCCCCAACGTCTGGGAGGGTTAGACGCGCACCGGGCCGAAACGATCCGCCGGGCCGGCGCCGCGATGATCGCGGCCAATTAAGGTTGGTCGCTGCCGGGAACGGGCTGGGAGTGATGGGGCACCAGGATCAGCGATCCGCCCTCGACCCGCCAGCTTTCCAGCCGCGAGAGGAAGTTCATGCCGATCACCTCGGTATTGCCGAAGGCGGGGGAGACGACCACCGCCAGCCGCCGCGCGACGATATTGCCAATCCGTAACTCGTCCACCGTCGCGGTCTGCGCCGTCACCGGGCCGTTGGCGGTGTTGAGAATGACAGGGAAGACCGCCGGATCGGGCCGCACGCCCAGCGCGGCCGCGGTATCGGCGGACAAGGCGGTGATCGTAGCACCGCTATCGACCAGCATGCGTCGCTTCAGCCCACCGATCTGGGCCGTCACCCAGAAATGGCCGTCAGACGCCATCGGCACGCGCAACTCCCGGCCGGAAACCTGTTGCTGATCCCCCTCCAGGTTGAACAGCCGGGTCAGCTTCGCAAAATAGGGGTCGAGCCGCTGCCGTTGCTGGACCGCGCCGAACAGCAGGAACAGGAGCACGCACCAGGACGCCAGGCGGATCAGCGTTCCGATCACGGGGATACGCCGCGTGATCAGGTTGACCAGGATCAGGCCAGCGACGCCGCATAGGAAGTATAGCAGCAGATTGGGGGGCAATGACGGCATGCGTGGGGATGATCCTGACGTCAGGAACATGTAACCGCTCGCCGCCCGGTTCAATGGGCCTTGGGCGGATCGCCCTGTGCGGGCCGCACAGTCATGGTCTGGCCGAGCTCGCTGAGGAACAGCAGTATGGCCGGGGTCACCAGGGCCATGCCGGTCAGGGCGGTCGCCCACCAGCCGCCATGGCCAAGGGTCCAGCCGGCCAAGGACGAACCGATCGCGCCGCCGATGAAGACGCAGGTCATATAGCTGGCGTTGATCCGGCCGCGCGCTTCCGGAAGGATCGAATAGAGCACGCGCTGGCCGATCACCTGATTGAACTGGGTGCCGGCATCCAGCGCGATCGCCGCGATCGCCAGCGCGATCAGCGCGTGCGTTGTGCCGCTCCACCCGGCCAGCAGCCATGCCGCCAGCGCAGCCGCCAGCGAGCCAAAGGTGCCGCTGCGGATCCAGTTGCGATCCGCCGCGCGTCCGGCGATCGGGGCCGCCAGCGCGCCGCCCGCGCCGGCCAGCGCGAACAGGCCGATGCCGATTTGACCCAGGCCAAATATGCGGGCCAGCAGCAACGGCACCGCCGTCCAGAACAGATTGAATGCGGCGAATAGGCTCGCCTGATAGGCGGTGCGCCGGCGGATCACCGGCGTGCGGAGCAGCAACAGCAGGCTCGATTGCAAAATCTGGCCATAATGCAGGCCGGGCGCCGGGCGCCGCTGGGGCAGCGCAAACGCCAACACCGCCGCCAAAGCCAGCGACGCTACCGCCGACACGCCGAAGATCAGGCGCCATCCGCCAATCACCGCCAGGCCATTGGCAACCGGCCGCGCCAGCATGATGCCGGCGATCAATCCGCCCATGATGTTGCCAACCACGCGGCCACGCCTGTGTTCGGGCGCGAGATGCGCGGCCAGCGGTACCAGCACCTGCGCGCCGACCGAGCAAAAGCCGGTGAGGAAGGAGAAGAGCAGGAAGGTCGCCGCACTGCGCGCGAACAGGATGCCCACCAACCCCAGCGTCGCGCCACCCAGCAACGTCAGGATCAGCCGCTTATTCTCGACCAGATCCGCCAGTGACACGATGAACAACAACCCCGCGCCATAGCCAAGCTGTGTCAGCGTCACGATCAACCCGGCGGCATTGTCGTGCAATCCCAAGGCTGGCGCGATTTCGCCGATCAGCGCCTGCGCATAATAAAGGTTCGCGACCATCAGGCCGCACGCGACCGCAAATATTGCCGTCAGCCCGGCCGGCATCGCTCCGCGTGGGTCGCTCATGCGGCGCGCGTTAGTAGCTTGGCCGGCCGCTGCCTAGGCGCCTGGTGCGGGCGGTTACAAAGGTCATGATGGCCATGCCGCGCGATAGCGATCGCGATCCGTGCGGCATTGGGCCAGATCCTGATCGCCCTGTCGGATGGCGCGCTCGGCGTCGGCGCTGGTCAGACTATGGTCCGGCCGTGTCAGCAGCGGCCCCGGGCGGCATGGATCGGGGATCGCCGATGTCGGTTTCGGAAAGGTCGGGGAAGAGGGCGGCGCGATCGCTTTCGATCCCGCGCACGCGCTCAGCGGCAAGGCAAGGAGCCCCGCCAGCCACGGTCGACGCATAGGCATTCACCTTGTCATACGCGGTCAGGATATGCGGCAATATCCGTGCCATCTCGGCCATGCGGGATGCGTCTGCCGCGATGATGCGGTCACGCGCCGTAAGCCCGGCGCGGGCGGCGGCGTCATGGGCTGCTACGATCCGGGGGAGCTGCGCGGCCTCCGCCTCCGCTCGCCCGGCCGCATAGCGCGCCGCTCCATAGAGCGTGACGATCTTCACCATTATGAAGGCCGCGCAGGCGAGGCTCAGCAGCCCCACGAGGGCCGCCAGTATCTTCCCGCCCATCAGGAGCGACGCGCCGGGATCATGCGATGACGTGCTTGGTCAGCAGGCGAAGCGCCACGTTCACCAGCGCGACGATCCCCATGATCGCGGTCACCACCATATCCTGGTCGATGTCGCTCGGCAGGGTCTTGGTTGCGCCCAGCAGGGCGAACAGCATCGCCACCAGATTGACCCAGAGCGTCCGGCTCTGCCACCAGCTTTTTGTATCGGACATAGGAAACTCCTCAGCAAGGCGGTGCCGCCGACCGTCGGCACCACAAAAGAAGGCGACGGTCCCGGTCGGGCCGGAAAGGGAGCGGGGGCGGCGTGTGCGCAAGCCGCCGTTTAGGCGACGATGCCCCGCCTGTAGGTGGCGCCGTGCGAGGCGATCGTCATCGTGAGCGCCTGCCGCCGTGGCGGCCGTCGCGTCGTATGCGAAACATGGACCCACCCCGATCGCGGGTCGCCCGCGCGATGGGCTTCCAGAATAAGCTGATCGAAGGGCAGGTCGCTGGCCAGGATCCAGCGCGCCAGCTCGGCATTGCTGGGTCCACCCGGCAGCTCGATATCCGCCGCCTCGCCGCGCCGGTGCTGCGACGTGTCCTTCGATCCGATCGCGCGGTTCAGCGCCAGGCTGCGATAGCCCGAATTGATCCGTAACGGCCCGCCCAAGGCGGCCCGGATCGGTTCTAGAATTTTCAGGCACAGCGCGCGGGCCGCAGGCTCCACCTCGCTCGGCATCTGATTGGCGATATTCCGCGCCGCCGCCGTCGCGCTGCGCTCGAACTCGGCGCGGCTGATATGCGGGCTCAGCATCTCGGGCATGGCCTCTCCTATCGTCAAAGCGGCGGGGCGGCGGGAACCGGATTAGCGGCTATGCAGCGGCGCGCGCACCCAGGCCGGGGGGGTGATCAGGCAGGGCCGGCGAACAGCAATGTCACGCAGGATACCGCGCTCTCACCTTCGCAACCACGTCCGCCGCACGATCAGGCGCGACCTCGATCGCCAGCAATAAAGCGGCGAAATTACCCTGCACATTCTTGAGTTCGTGGCGCAGCGAGGACAGCTTCGCATCACACAGCGCCCGCTCGGCCAGAGAATTCTCCTCCAGCCGCTCGATCCGCGCCTGAAGCTTCTCCACCAGCCCCATCGCGACCTCATCGGTCTGCCGCCGCCGCCCCTTCCAATAATCCAGCACCGGCCGCAACCCGGCCCCAATACCTCCACCACCAATGGCCGCTCCACACAGCGGTGCCCAGATTTGGGAAATTTCGATATCGAGCATAAATACCGATCCGTGATATATTTTATAATAATGAATTTTATAATAATGAATTTAATAAAATTAATCAAAAATATATTCATAGATTATTATTATCGATCTCAACTATGAGATGCGTTTTATTGCCGCGGATGCGGAGGAGCTCCGTGATGTTCCAGCGGAATCAGTAATATCGTACTTAACCGTTATAATTTGGGACTCGTTAACGGACATGTTATTCCAAGCGATGCCAATCTGCGATCCAAGAGTGAAAAGACTGAACTTACCGCTTGGGTTATTTGTTATACTCACTCCAAGTTTGAAAGGCTCAACTCCGCCAGTAATTGACGTATAAAAGAAGTTAGGAAAGCCTGTCTGCCCGGATACACCAGACACATTCAAGGGCGTAGCGCCGTTCCAATAGAATGTTAGTTCAAGAGGGCCGCTGTCGGGGTCGGGAATAGTTCCTGATGCAGTCCCGGCTCCCGCCACCGCAATATTAATCCCGCTCACGATACACCTGCTCCACTGATCACCCATTCGTCTGTGCCAACCTTGAACAAGCTGGCCAGTCCCCGGGCAGCCAATGTGCGCGTGCCGGTGCTGCTTGCGCCCGCAAGGCGTAACGTCACACCGCTTGCGGCGGTGATGCTATTGCTGCTGCTGCTATTGTTATAGATCGCGATCACGTCGCCGACGCTGAAGGCGGCCGTTGCGTTGGTTGGGATCGTCAGGGTCGTGCCGGTCGACACGCCTTGTCCCACGTCGCTCAATGCAAGGGTATAAGCTGCCGTTTTTACGGAGAGCGGGACGTTGCGATAGCCAATGCCCCGTGCCACGCCGGCGGCGTCGAGCACTGTCGATCCGTTACCCATGCCGGTGATCGCGCCGCTCGCGGCACCGCCGGACTTCAGCAGCGGACCCGTCGTGCCCGCCAGCCAGCCGGCAAATTGTGCCATCACGGTGCGGATGGCGTCATTGATGCCGCCAGCCGGGCACCCCTCGGCGATGTTAATGCCGGCTATATCGCTGTTGTTGCCGGGCACAGGGTCCCAATCGGAGATGGCATTTCTGGCCATAAGAACCTCTCTTATTTAGCTAATCGTGAGATCTGCCGGCGCGATCGGTGTTCGCGACGGCGAAGGCGGGTGGTGCGCGGCTGCGCCGCCGAGCGGAGTTCTGCGTCTGGAGAGTCTTCAGACGGGCGGAATCGTCTTCCCCGACGAACCGAACTTCACGCCCAGCCCCTTTAATCCGCCCATAACGCTGCCAGCGCCGCTCAAGGCACTGCCAAGGCCACTCAGGCTGCTCAGGAAATTGGTCAGCCCGCCGGACGTGGTGGTTTCGGTCGAATTGCTGTTGCCATATTTGGACGTCAGGCCGTTCACCAGATCGGCATAATTGTTCACGCCGGTATACGGAATGGACGCTGCCGACGACAAAGCCTGCAGCGCCGGGCTGACGCCGGCATATTGCGCTTCGGCCAGGCCGCCCGTCAGCCCCAGCGCCTGCAGGATGGAGGACACGCTGCCGTTGGCCGCGCCCAAGGCGGTCGTGTTGTTTGCCGTATACTGATTGCCCAGCGCCTGCGCGGCATCGATTTGCTGGCCCTGCTGGGTCAGATACTGATTGCCGAGCGTCGTCGCCGCATTCAGCCCCAGCGTCTGTCCGGCCATATATTGCGAGCCCAGCCCCTGCGCTGCCGCCAGCTGCAATTGCCCTGCTGCATTATGCTGGTTGCCCAGGTCGTTTGCCGCCGCCAGCGCGCGATCCTGATTGGCGTTGTAATTCGATGCGACCAGCCCGTTGGCGGCATCCATTCGGTTGCGCTCGCCACCCCAGACGGCGTCCGATTGCGCGCCGATCGCGCCCATGCGGGAGAGCTCGTCATTATAGGCGCCATAGCGCAGCTTGGTCTCGCTATCCGCCAGATTGCGGCTGAGCAGGTCGGCGTAGGGCGTCGACATTCCGGCGCCCATTCCGGCCGCGCCAAAGCGCTGGTTCACGGCCTTGGTGGCGGAATCATTCGCCTGGCGCACCATCGCGTCCAGATGGGGATTGCCGTTCAGATATTTGCCCGACAGCGTGTCCTTGTAGAAATCGGCCGACGGCTGGCCATTGAGATATTTGCCGCCGGCCACCGCCATGGCCTGGGCATCGGCGGGGTTGGTGCCCGGCACCATCATGCCCTGCAACGCGGCCAGTGCCGGGTTGGTGCTACCGCCGCGCGCGAGCTGGCCGAGAATGTCGAGCGAAGGATCCGTGCCCCCATTGGCATAGCGGTTCAGCGCCGCGGCCGCCGGGTTGGTCGTGCCCCCGGCATAGTGCGCGAGCAGCCCGGTGCTGGGGTCGGCCGCGCCCGCCTGTTGCAGCCGGTCAAACGTGGCCGCGCTCGCGCCATTGCCGTTAAAGATGTTTGCGGCTGCCTGTTGTGCGCCGCTGACGAACCCGCCCGGATTATTGATCGTGCCGGCCAGATTGTTGAATAGGCCATAGGCGTTCTGGCTCATCTGGCCCAGATTGGCCTGATTGGCGTCCAGCACCCCCTGCGCGCTCTTCAGCCCCTGGTTGATATAGGGCGCATATTGGTCGAGCGGCGTCGTGCTGCTGGTGGTCGTCTTCTTGGTCTTGCTGGAAGATATGCCCATCGGCCAGATCCTTGTTGAGTGAGGGGATGCCCGGACATGCCGGGACCAAAGCGGAGCGATGTGCAGTGGTGAGGCGGATCCAGGCCAGCGTCGCATGGCGTGCGTGCCCATGATCCGAACCGTGCTTGGCGACCGGTGGCTGGGCGGCTCAGCGCCCACCCGTCATGCCAGCGCAGGCTGGCATCCACGAACCGCGCCAAGCGCTGTTTCGCCGGGTTGGCCAGCGGCCAATCTTCAGGTTCACCCAAGCCGTGCGATTACGCGCCAATCGCACTTGCGAAGACGGCGCGCGTGCCCGATCAACAGCTTAACGCGGGCCAGGCCAAGCCGGCGCCGCGCCTGCCGCGCTGAGCCAAGGCGATCCACCGATAGTCATTCCTGTAATTCCTTGCGGATTGCCAGTTGGTGCGCGGCAAAGCCGCTCGGCTTGAGCACGCGCGCCCATCCCGCGCGGCTTTCGATCACGATGCCGATCGCGCCGATCGCACGGCCCCAGCGTTCGAGCTGCGGGATGATCAGGTCGCGCACCTCGTCCACATCGCCCGCCGCGATCAGCCCATGAACGTCGCAGGCGCCGGTCGGATAGGTCCGGATCTCGGTCACCGCCGCCGCATTCGGGCTGCTCCAATATTGCGCCTGGCCGGACGCGAGCTGCGCATCCAGCCACTCGGGTCGATACAGCCTTGTGTCCATCGCTGCCGCAAAGGCCGGGCGCCACCGCCGATACGGGCTTTTGTCGCATCCCATGACGGCGCTCCCGGCTTTAGAAATGGGCGAATGCTATGGCCCGCATGACTCCGCATCGTCGAGCTGCGTGCCGCGTAGGAATGTCCGCAGATCGTTCAGCTCCTGCACCAAGCGATTGCGGAAGGTCGTCAGATATATCTGGTAGATCATGCAAGGCTTGCCGGCCTCCTCACCCCAGGACGCGCCACGGGTACCGGTCAGCAAGGTCAGCGTCACCATCACCTGATCATGTTGGTCATGCACGATACAGCTCCGCCAGGAACGCACGCTGCCTTTATATTCGTTCCGTAACGCTTGTCCTTGGGGAAAGGTCGTGCAGCGCTCTGGTGCCGCTTCCGATGCGTTGCTGAAAAATACAGCATTATAATCAGCCCAAATACTCAGAGTTCCTGGCCTGTTTCCTGTATAATCCTTCGTGCAAGGCATTTTGGCGTCGAGATTGAATGCAAATCCGTGAGCGTGATCCATCATCTTCATTGTACAAACATGACGGCCCGGCGGGGCTTCGATTCGCACGCCATATTCGTCGTTTTGATATGTCTTTGCCTCAACTGAAGCAGGGAAACATAAGACGATCGTTGATACGGCCACCGTCTTCTGCAAAATTTTCCGCCACATGTTCTGCATAAACACCCCCCGCCCGCCAGAAGTTGGCCCAAGGTAGGATCATAACAGGAACATTCGGCTATTCAATAACGGCAATCCCTCTTAACAACCGGATTTCAGCCAAATAGGCAGGCGCTTCCGGACGGACTGTATCATCTGGGGGACTACGACCGGCCATCTTGGGTCGCCGCTGGGCCGTTTCAAAGAATTATAGCGGCCACGCTGGTCGACAGCGCCTTTGACTTTGCGATTATCCTGAAGCAGATTTTTCACAAAGGTCGGCACATCGTCCTTCACCCCTCGCACACGTGGGCCCCACTCCTCGCCCCAATGCCGCCATCCGGACTCGATCGACTTATATCTGACGCCGCTCGTGCCGCCGCCGCCGGGTGTTGCACCCACCATATTATTCTGTTCGCGAGCCATGCGACTGCGCGCCCAATCTGACTCCATGGCGGACACTCCTAAAGGCAAATTTACGTCAACCCCATATGTGTTCGCAGTTTGGAGTGCCGGTGGGTAGTTGAGGGCGAAGAAATTCGCATAGTCTGGCCCCACACATTGCCGATTAGGATCTCGTCCCGCGAACAGGCCTGGCTTCTGCGAACCGGGTGTAATGCTATTTCGTTGCTGCGGTCCTGCCACTTTCTTTTCCTTTTCTGTTAAACCACTGTCCCACCGGCATCCCGCCACACGCCGCTCGCATGTCGCCAGATCGGTTTGCCCAGCGTCGTGTCATAATACATCTGGCCCACCACCGGCTTGGGCGGGCGGTTGGCACTCGGGCCGCTGCCCAGCATGCGCCGCGCGACCGCGTTGATGCTGTCGCGCGCCTTGCGGTTCCACTCCGCCTGGCCGCGTTCGCTGTCCTTGATCAGCAGGCTCATGGCCGTCCTCCCGCCACCGCTTCGACGTCATAGCCTTGGGCATAGGTCCATTGCGCGCCCGCCGGGATGGCCAGCTTGATTTGCGCGAGGCTCCAATTGTCGCGGCAGCGGTAAAAGCCGTTGGCTGTCGCCATGTCGTAACTGCGGTCTTGCGGCGTCGCCGCCAGGCTGTTCGATCCGCTGATAGTAACGGTCGCCGTCGCTGCATCCGTCAGTGGCCGGATCGTGCGGATCCGCGCCCGCGCCCCACCGGCAAATTCGCGCCGCCCGTCGACGAAGGTCGCCGCAATATTGGGGCCGGACAACAGGCCCAGCCGATGCGCGCCGTCGAACAGCAGCAGCGTCGGCGCCCCGCCGCGCAGCGCGAAGCTATCCAGCGACAGGCTGGTCGCGTCCAGCGATCCGTACACCGCGTCCAGATCCTCCAGACTGGACGACAGCGACAGTGCCGAGAACATCAGTTCATTGGCGATGGCGGCGGTCGTCCACCGGCCTTGCGCATAATTGTACAGGAACACGGTCGATGTTGGGTCGGCGGAGGGCAACGCCACGATGTACAGCGCCCGGCGCGGATCGACGACCGCGCTCATCGTTTCGAAATATGCGCGCTCGGCCAACGATTGAAACGTGCGGTCGATCTTCTCGTCGCCGATCGCCTGCACGCTCACGCCGTCGCACATCATGAAGCCGCGGTCGGACCAGAAGAAGCTCACCTTGCCCCAGCTCGCCAGCGATTTCGGCGCGATGCAGCCGGCGTCGGTGACGATCTCGTCAAACTGCCAGATCGTATCGTCGGCGGTATAGGTCATGCGCAGGATGCGGCGTTCCTGGAAGATCAGGCCATATTCGCCGCCGACCACGCCGGTAATGTCGCCACCCGACGGCATGTCATACAGCCCGGCCTCGGACGCGCCGCCTGCCGTCCAATTGGCCGGATTGCCATTGTCGGACCAGGCGATGCGCAACGCATTGCCCCCGGCATAGCCTGCGACCAGAAAGCCGCGCACCACCCCCAGATAGCGTGCCGTCGGCGGGCTACCGCCCAGATTGGCCATCGCGCCCGGCGATGCCGGATCGAACTTCTTGATCGGATCCGTGCCGTTGGCGGCAAGCATGAACGGGCCATAAGGGCAGAATTGCACGCCCACCGATCGCGTGCTCGTCATGCCCGCCGCGACGCTGACATAGCCGGACGTGGAATAGCTGTAGATGTTGGTCGACGTCGCGGCGAACAGATAGGATGCCGCCGCATTGCGATAGCCGGCGGCGCCGATACAGCGCGCGGGGAGGGTGCCGTTGCGCGATGCGACGAAGCTGCTGATCGGGGCATAGCCGTTCGCGATCGGCACCACGCCATCGGCAATCTCCAGGCTTTCGCTCAGATGCGCGGGTTGGTCCGGGCGATATTCGCCGAACAGGATCCGGGTCATGCGATCCTCCCTTGTGCGGCCATTGCTACGTCGCTGCTGCGGTCAGGGATCATCCGCCATTCTCCCCGGCGCGGGTGCCGGCGCGCGTGCTGATCGCCGATCCGTCGGTCACGCTCGCGCGCATCCGGATCGCGCCGACGGCGTAGCGCGCGCGCTTGCCGGCATCGTTCACCTCCGCGATCAGCGCGTCATACCATTCCTTCAGCATCGGCAGCCGGCTGTCGTTCCAGCCGCGGAATTCCGCCATCGCCAGGCTGGCCGCAATGTAGAGATCGGGATGTTTGGCCAGCAGCCAGTTGGTCGGGTTCTGATCCGACAGGGCCGGGATCGATTGTTTGTAGTTGATCGTGATCGCATAGGGCGCGTCCGGCGGCGGGCCGATCAGCAGCGACGATCCGCTCAGCGCATAGACGCGCGGCCGGCCCGCGCGATCGTCGGGAAAGGCCGCGCGCAACAGGACCGGCGATGTCGGCTCCAGTGCCGCGGCCGGGCTCGTCGCCAGGCGGCAATCGCGCATTGCCCAGAAATCCTCCGGCAGGTCGATCGTCCCGCTTGCGGCAGCCAACGTGGTCTTGGCCTCCATGTCGGGCGTGTCCAGCAGGCGCGTCAGCCGGCGTTCGGCCAGCGCGATACATTCGGCGGGGTTCACGTTGGCGGCGCTGTCGTCCAGCCAGGCGAGCAGGCACGCCTGCAGGTCCGCATAGGTGCGCGGTTCGGCCATAAGGCGTTCCTTCGTTGATGGTGTGGCGCGGCCCGGCATCGCGGGCGGCGGACGTCACAGGATGATGTGCTTCACCTTGCACCAGCGATAATCGCTGGAATTCAGCAGCTTCTTGACGGCATCCGCATGGGCCGGATTCCACGCATTCACGCCGAACTTGCTCAGCCATTCATACATGACGGATGTCGGAATGGAGGCGGCGTGCCACATATCGGCGCGCCGATCGAAGCCATCTTTCTGCAGCTCCCGGTTACGCGCGATGACGGCATGGTCGTCAATCTCGGTCCGTATCGTCACGCTGTCGGCCTCGTCGCCGGCCGCAATATATTTCCGCACGCCACGGTCCGGGTCGTGATCGATCAAATGCCAATCGGGCATGGCGGCTCCTCAAGTGGGGATAAGGCCAGCGGGCAGGGCGCAAAGGGCGACGCGCACGGCGCCGCCCTCCGCCGCCGATCAGGTCAGGTCGGCGACCACGCCCGACGCGGCTTCGTTCAGGCACTTCAGCGCCCATTCGACGCTCAGCATCTTGCGCGTCGAAAGCCCGGTCTTGGCCAGGTCCTGCACCGCCAGCGGGTCGAGCGTGCCGATCTCCCAATATTCGGGATCGACGATCAGCGCGTCGCGGGCGGAACAGAAGCGCGACGGCACGAACTGCACCTCGCCGAAATCGGACACATAGATGTCCGCACCCGCGACGATCGTCGCCTTTTTGGCGCCGGTCTCGCGCCGCTGCTGGGCCAGGCCGGGGAAGGCGGCGGCGGTCTGCTTCTGGCTGCCCGCCGTGATCACCATCTTCGGGTTGCCGCCCTTGGTCCAGATCGCCTGCAGCATCGTCTTCAGCAGCGCTTCGGTATAGGCGCGCTGCGTCCCGTTGGTCGCCGCCGCGACGATGCCGGTGCCGGCATTGAAGCCGCCGCTGGCGCCGTTCGTCCCGCGCGATGCGTTGCTCGTCAGCCAGGCCAGCGCGCCGGCAGTCTGACCCGCCACGCCCACCGTCGGCGCGACCGAGGCGTAATTGCCCGATGCCCGCATCTCCATGTCGGTGCGCAGTTCGCGGCCCGCCTTCATGATCTCGCGTGCCAGTTCGGATTTGCGGCCGGCCTTGTTGGTCGCTTCCACCGTGGACGACACGCCGACCACCTTGGTGCTGATCTGCGTATAGGCGCTCACCCGGGCCGTGTCGGTGCGCACGTCATTGGCCAGATCGTCGCCCTGGATGCGGGCATTGGCCGGGTTGGCGGCGGCCAGCCCGTCGGTCTGCCACTCGGTCTTGGTCGCGGAACATTTGCCCGTGCCGATCGCGTTCAGGAAGGGCGTATCGTCCGGAAAAAGTTCGGCGATTTTGTTGCTCAGATCCTCGCGCACGCCGACGCGATTGACGTTCTGGATCGTATTCGTGGGTACAGCCATGTTCGGATTGTCCTTGAAAGAAGGGGCGGCTCCCGGTCGGAAGCCGCGGGGTCAAAGGGTGATGCCCATGCTGTCGAGAACGGCGGCATAGGCGTCGCCGGATCGTTCGGCCTTGGCGCGCGCCCAGGCGGCGTCGCGGCCGCGGGCGGATTGTTCGGCCCGGGTCGGGGTCACCCCCGGTCGGGCCACGCGCGGGGCGGCACGGGCGGCGCGCACCGCCGCCGGCTTGCCCGATTGCAGCGCATCGTAACGGTCGGCCTTGGCCTTCCATTCCGCCGCTGCCTTCAGCGCCAATATGTCGGTCGCATTGGCCTGGCCCATCAGCTCCATCGAATAGCCGAGCGTTGCTCCAACCTGTTCCAGGTCGGTGAGCAAAGCTTGGCGCCGGGAAACGTCGGTCCAGTCGTCGCCCAGATGCGCCCCCAGCAACGCATGGTCCTGGGCCAGGGCATAATGCTGGTTGATCGCCTCGCGCTGGGCAGCTTCCGCCTGCACCTCCAGCGCCCGCTGGGTCAGCGCCTGATGGTCGGCCGCCTGGCTCTCGAACATCGCCTGCAGCTGGTAGAAAGCCTGCGGGTCTTCGGCCAGCAAGGCTGGGTCGGGGCGTTGGGGCGCGTAATAGCCGGCAATCTCTTCCAGCTGCGCCGCATAAGCGCGTTGCTGTTCGGCGACCGCGGCATTGGCTTCGATCAGCGCATGACGCTTCACCTCCGCCGCCTCGGTCGACACGGATTGCAGGGCGCGTTCGCGCTGGGCTTCCCGCGCGGCGACCTTGCTTTGCAGGTCGGGCGGCAGCTGCTCGAACAATTCCCTGGCTTCGCTGTCCCAGGAAATCGGCGGCGCGATGGCCGGATCGCCCGGTTCGGTCGCCTCTTCCTGATAGTCCTCGCCGGCTGGCGTGCCGGTCTCGTTGGGATGATCCTCGTCCGCCTGATCCTCCTCCATCCGGTCGAGGAATTCCGCGAACTCCTCGACACGCTCGTCGGCGGATGCCGGCGCGGGGGCCTCCGCAGTATGCAGTTCGGCCATGCGCATCTCCTGTTGGTTGCGATTGGGAAACGGGTAAAGGCTGTCGCCTCGGGTTCGGACGACGGAGGCGGCATTGCGCATCAGGGACAGGCAGGCGGCGCTCGTCGCAGCGTTGATGCTGGTGGTGGCCTTTGGTGTGCTGTTCCTGCTGCCGCCCGCCACCAATGATTCCGAAAAGGCGTTTCGCCTGGTCGTCGCGATTGCGGCCTTCCTGGCGGCGCTGCTGCGCTGGCGTCGCGCGATCCGGCCGATCGACGGCGATGGGGGTGCCGCGTGAAGCGTTTCGACGGGCGGTCGCTGACGCTCGGCATCACCTTGCTGATCGTCGGCGCAGGTCTGCTGCTGGCCGCGCCTAATCCTTTATTGCGCTATGCGGGCGGGATCACCGCCTTCGCGATCGGTCTGGGCGTGATCCGGCGCGGCCTGCGCCTTGACTGACCATTCTTCGCTCAGGCGCCCCTAGAGCGTGATGACTTCGGTAGGACCCGTTCGTCTCGAGTAGCGGTCGAGCTTGTCGAGAGCGCGTATCGAGAGATACCCACCAATGCCTCGATACGCGCCCTCGATACGCCCTGCGGGCAACTCGGTCGCTACTCGGCACGAACGGATCAGCGTAAAGTCATCATACTCTAGCGCGCCGGGCGTGGCCCGCCGGCATTGCCCAATTCTTCCGCGGCGATCCGTTGCAGCGCGACCGCCACCTGCGGCTGCAGCCCCAGATCCTCGGCCGCGCGCTCGCGTATCCCCAATGTCCGTGGGTCGACCCCGGTCACCCGGCCGAAGACCACCAGCGCCGCCAGATAATAGCCCGCCGCGCTCGCGTGATAATGGTCCCACGTCCACAGATTGATCTTGTTGAACGCAATCCCGTCATACGGGTTGGGGTCGGCCACCCCCTGGCTCATCGCCCGCAGCCACGCTTCCCCAACCGGCACCGTGCCGGCGAACAGGTCGCGGCTATTGCCGATCGCCAGCGCATTGCCGCGCGCGATATCGTCGGTCATCGCCCGGATCGATTTGCCGCGATACGGCGCGCCCGCCGGATAGGTCAGATCGGCCCGCGACCAGGTCGTCTCCAATAGCACCCGCACCCGCGGATTGGATGCCTTGAAGAGCATTGCCAGCCGTTCCGCGTCGCGGACATGCGCGCTCGCATCGCCCGGCCGCAGCTTGTCCAGCGTGCTGTAATCCTGCAGCACCACCACGTCCCACACGCCCGTCAACTGCGCGCGCTTGTTGGCCAGATGATAGGCGAAATCCTGCCCGCTCGCCGTTTCCAGGCTCACGTCCCAATTCTGCCCGGCCTGTTCGGCAAAGCGCTTGAACAGCGCCGGCACGCCGCCAATCCCCTCGCGGTTCAGGTCGCGCACCAGATCGGGGCGATAGGCCCGCACCGGCGATCCCGCACCAAAGGTGAAGCTGTTGCCGACGAACAGGATCCGTTCGGCCATCGCCGGCGCGGCGATCAGCCACGCCGCCGCCGCGACCATGGTCATCAGTCTGCGTAACAGTGTCGGGCGGAACGATTTCAGCATGGCGCTCCTCTATCCGTTTCGCGCGCACGGGCAATGGCGTCGCTGCGCCGCGTCTTGATACTGCCGTGATAAAAGCTCAGCGATACCGCTCCCGGCCCGCCTCGCGCGCTATCGCGCCGATCGTTCGTTCCGTCAGATACACGCTGGCTTCCGCCACCAGGCCGACGATCAGGCCCGCCGCCACATCGCTGGGATAATGCGAACCGCGCGGAATCTGGATCGCGCCGGTTGCAGCCGCCGCGGCATAAGCCCGCGCCTTATGCTCCGGATATGCGCGGGCATAGGCACGCGCCACCGCCACCGCGCCGGCCGTATGGCCGGACGGGAAACTGTTGAGCGCGCTGTCACGGTTGCTGCCTTTCTCCGCTTTATAGCGTCCACCGCTGGCGCGAACATGCGGCCGGGTGCGATCGATCCGGTGCTTGACCATGGTCTTCAGCTGCGTCGCCAGCAATTCCGCTGCCAGCATCCGTCCGCCTGCCCGCGCCAGTCGGCTCTTGCCCAGGATCAGGCCGATCGCCAACGTCGCCGCGCAAATCGTGATCAGCGGCGGCTGATCTGCCAACTCGCTCACCTGTCCCGCCGCGCGTACGATCCAATGGTCCTGCCCGGGCGCAACCGCATCCCCTACGGCGATGTCCGCCTTCTCGGCTTTCGTTTGTTTTCTCATGGCTGTTCAATGCGCAGACGCACCTTGCGGGTCCGCCTCCCCTACCCGTTCGTCCTGAGCGAAGTCGAAGGACGCTGCCGTGCGGTTCTTAAAGAAACCGCCGTCGCGCCTCGGGCAACCGCGCAATCCGATCGGCATGGTCCTGCGCCGCCTGCTCCAGCTTCCCCGCCGTCACGATATGCGTCACATGCGCATCGATCTGGTCGACGATCTTGGCCGCCATCCCCAGCTTCAGCAACGCCGCCGTATCGTTCGGCATCAGGTCCGCCGCCCGGTCGAAATAAGCGCGGCGCAGCGTGCCGAGCACGTCGCGCAGGCCGCCATCCTCCTCGTAAAAAGCCTGCCAGCGCGCGGCGCGGTGGATCGCATCCTCGGTCATTGGTCCAGCGCTCCGCCATTCCGCATCGGCGTGATGCACGCCTCCGTATTACCGCGACGCTCGCGGCTCCGTCGCCGCGGCATCGCCTGCTCCGCCTGAAAGCGCCGCTCGGCCAGGCTGAACTCAAGCTCCATCCGCTCGCGCGCCAGCGCCGCTTCCGCCGCCGCTTTCTCGCGCTCCAGCTGCAGCTTCAGCGCATTCTCCTCGCGCAGCGCATCCAGCTTCGCCTGGCCCTGCTGGCGCTCCAGCATCAAATCGGCTTCGGCCTTCTGCCGGTCCAGCATCAGCCGCTGGCGTTGCGCCTCGGCCTCCGCCTGCGTCTTCACCATCGCCGCATCCGGCGCCGGCGGGGCAGGGGCCTGTCCCTGAGCGGCCGGATCCTGGAAATAATCGGTCGGCACGCCCAGCCCGGCATCGCGCACCATCGCCGACAGATTCTTGAAGATATTGCGCGGGGTCGCCAGTCCGACCGGCAGTGCTTCCTTCTGCATGTCCAGCATCTGCGCGCGATATTGCAGCCGCTGGTCCTTGCGGCCCGAACCCAGGCCCACGCGCGCGCTGGCGGACAAGCCCGCCGGCCACCGCGCCGGATCCACCGTGCGCGCCTGGCCGTCCACCCGGATCGGGAAGGGTTTGCCCACCGCCACCATCAGCCGCAATTTCTTGGCGAACAGCCGCGCCAAAGCCTCGGCGAAATTTCGCGCGACATATTCCTCCATCTGCTGCCCCTGCGCCTGCATCAGCGCGGTGCCGGTCGCGGTCTTGTTGAGCGCGTCCGCATCCAGCCCCTGGTTCAGCCGGGTGATGCCCGTACGGCTCTCCCGCTCGCCGGTAATATATTCCAGCATCGTCATGCCCTTGGCCATGTCGAACGGCTCATACAAAGGCTCGGGCTTGTTCGGCCCGCGCCCGCGCACCAGCCCGCCCGGCCGCACCATCAGCAGATCGTCGATCGTATCCTCGGTCACGCATTCTTGCGGCACGTACATGCGCGGATTGTTGGTGAGATACAGGCCGTTCAATTGCTGGCGCAGGATCACCGATTTGATCCGCTGCAGGTCCATCACCTTGTCCGCCAGGCTGTGCCCCACCATCCGGTGCGCGCGCGGAAACGGGCACCATACCACGAACGGATTTTCGTCCACTTCCTCCACGTCCAGGATCACGTCGTCGACGCGGAAGATCTTCACCAGTTCGTCCACGCCGTCGCCGTCCAGGTCGACGCGCTTATATTCCTCGCGCAGCCAAACCTTGCGCGTGCCGGTCGGCGTGATCTGCGTCTCGTCCAGCCAGCGCGCATTGCTGCGCATGTCCAGCCACGTCGCGCGGTCGTCCGCCGGCAAACTCTCCACCACGTCGCGGTCAAAGCCCATCGCGATCAGGTCGCTGATGCTCTTGGACGATCGGTGGCACAGATAATCGCTGTCATCCTCGTGCCGCGTGCGGCTGGCGAACAGGAATTCTTCGGACGGGATCGGATAGTCGACGAAGCGCACCTCGTGCGTCCGCTCGATCGCCTCGATCGTGAAGCTGCCGTCGCCATGATCGGTCGCCGCGGCGATCTCCGCCCCGCCGGCATGCAGCGCCGCCAGCTGGTCCTCGCCCATCACGCCGCGCCGCTTGGTCACCGTCTCGTGCGTCTCGGCGCACGTCTTGGCGATGCCGATCTTCTCGATCAGGCCGGATTGGATCCAGTCATGGATCACGCGATAGCCGTCCTGCCCCTTCATGAAGCTGTACGTCACCGCCGCCGTTGCCTCTTCGGCCGCCGCCTCGCCCTCGGCCTGCGCGCTCTCGAACTCCACCACGCGGTCGCCCGCCACGATCGTGCGCGACGTGCTGATCGTCATATAATCGACCACCTCGGCCACGTCGGGCGTCACCACCTGGCTCAGCCCTTCTTCCTCGTCGCCGAACGGCCGCGCCTCATAATAATCGATCGCCACCGCCTGCTCGTCCGCCAGCGTGCTGTCGCGGAAGGACAAAGCCAGCCGCTCATCCTCCGCCAGCATCGCCGCCAATTCGGTATGCGTCATCGCCGCGTCCAAAGCCGCCATAAGCTATCCTTTCAGAAATTCCGTCGCCCCGGCGAAGGCCGGGGCCGCATCAGGCGGCGCGCGGCGCCCTTGCAAACCGTGACTCAAGCCTGGATCCATTCGACGGCTAGGCGCTGTCTTGCCAATCAAAGTCCGCCGCCGCTTGCGTTCGCAAGGCATCGCGGCAACCATCGGTCGCGACGTTCACGAACGGAGCCTCGTCCCAATGACCGAAGAAAAAGTAAAAGGCCCCGCCTCCTATTTCCCCTCGATCGAGAAGAAATATGGCCGCTCCATCGCCGAATGGCAGGATATCATCCGCGCCCACCTGCCCGCCAAACATATGGACTTGGTCGCGATGCTAAAGACCGATCACGCCATGGGCCACGGCCATGCCAACGCGCTCGTCGCCCACACGCTGGCTGGCGAAAAGACGACCTAGCCCGTCTTGCCGGTCAGCTGCTAACCACGTGCCACGATTATCCTCGCCACACTTCCCGTTCACCCTTGCGAAGGCCGGGGTCCATCCGGCGGCTTGGCCTGTGCGGTCTCAGAAGCTCAGCCCGCACTGTCGAAGCGTCCCGCCGATGGGTTGACTAGCGACGTATTCGATCAACGGCTGCCGTTGCCCTCGCCAACGATCGGATGCATCTTGTCTCGATGTTCAAGGTCAATAGGAACCATGTGGCGAATGCCATTGGCGGATTTCTAGTCGGCTATGGCTTCGTCGCGTTTGCATGTTTTTTTATCTTGATGGAATATTGGGCACATTTCGCCCCGCGAAGCCCTGACGTTGTGCACGGCTTGATCTTTCCGCACAACGAGCATGGTTCCATCAGCTATTTCTCAGGATTTCAAAAGACGAGTTGCGACGTCCTGGGGGCAACTTCGATCCCACTATGCTTCCTCGGCGGTTTAATTTCGCCGAAGCGCAATTTGGTTATACGCCGTGTGGGGTTCCTCCCCGTTGCCGGTAGATGGGATCAAGATGATCCTAGAGGGGTATTCGCTAGGGCAATTACATTTGGCTCATGTTTTGCGCCGCTGATAATCTTCGTTTTTGGCCATGTTTTAATAACGTGGCTTAACGGAATTGGGTTTGTCAGCGGCTCCTAATATGGCGGCTATCGCAACTGTGCTTCTGCGCAGACGGATCGCAACAATAGCAAACGTTAACGCTGCATTGTTCTGCCTGCTCCTCACAAAATTCCCTTGTTCGAATAGCTAATCCGCCGCTTCGCCACCGGCGCCTCATACGCACGCACATCCACCCGGCGAGCAAGCCGGCGCGCCAAGATCATAACAAGAACATTCTTTGTGCCAACGATAAAGATCGCGGCACCATCTGTCCTACACACCGTCATCCCGGCGCAGGCTGGGATCCATTCTGCGGCTAGGCGCCGAACGCCAGAAAGGGCTACGTCACAGGCCATCCATCCACGTCACCCTTGCCAGGACGCCCTCATGAATCGCGATCTCGCAACGCTGGCCGGTGATCCAAAACTGGCGCAGGACGCGTCGGCCTATTTCCACACGCTCGGCACATGGCTAGACGCCGGCCCCGAACTCGGCCTCCTCAACGAAGCCGCCGCCATCGCCCTGACCCGGGAATTCCGCAGCTTTCACCCCGTCGTCCAGGGTCTGCACGGCATCCTTCTCGACGATCCCGACACCAGCAACCACCATGTCCTTCTCGGCCACGAAGCCGTCAGCGGCGCGATCTTTTACCTCGCGCACGATGGCGACAGCCGGATCGTCTTCGACGGCCTCGATTCCTTCCTCGCCGCCGCCCGCGAGGCGGCCGCATCCGGGACCGCGATCGAGGATCAGCACCCCGATCACGCCTGTATCCTCCGCGATCAACCTGCCTTGGAAAGCCTGATCGCGTCGCTCCGGCCGACGCCGCACTATGAAGACACAGCCCCGGTCCTGATCGCCTCGCTCGATCTCACCGACGTCGAATTCCTGTCAGCGCTGGTGCGCGATCCCGATGTCTACGTCGCCGAAGCCGTCCTGCGCGCCATCGCAGCGCGCCCCTCCGCTACCCTGCTGCCGATCGTCGATGCCGGCGCACGCCATGATCACGTCATGGTCCGTAACGCCGCGGACGCCGCGCGCTGTCGCATCGCGGCATGCGGCGATGCGGGGATCAGCCGGGAAGACTGATCCGCCCACGGCGTCATTGCGGCGGCGTCTCTGGCGGATCGTCCGCTATCCTGCCGTACCGCACCCGCCGATATACCGCCCCGATCGCCAGCACGACCGGCATCGTCACGAACAACAATATCCCGCAAAGCTCACCGGCCCACACCCACCGAAAGCGCCATTCGATAAACTCACGCGATCCCGCATCGTCGAAATAGGGATCGTAACTAATCACCCCGACGCTGCCCGCATAGCTGAGCGCAATCGCCACCAGCGCGGCCTTGAACACCCAGCGCTTTGTCACGACCGCCAGAAACAGCATCATCGCCGTCAGCACGGGCACTGCGAATATCATCACAATCGCAAGCTACTCCGCTCGACCTGGTGGGCCTGGGAGGGGGGGACGATCCAGGAGGCGGTGCCCGATACCCTAGTCGGTTTCAAGAAGCCGTTTATGCAGGCCTTCCCCAAGGCCGGCGATCAAGGCGAGCTTCTCGGCTAATCGGACAAAGAAAAGGCCTCTGCCGACAAGGCAGAGGCCTGATTTCCGTTTCCGGAAAGGGGGTTATGCGGCGAGAGGCAACTCAGCGCGCTTTGCGGCGGACGGGAACATCGAAGTACGACGAAGCCCATCAATTCCAACGATGGCGATGGCTTCATAGACGGCCTCGCTAATGGCCTCCCTCACCCTCGAATCGGTCGGATTCGTCATTTTTCGCAACTCCTTTATGCGACAAATGGTCATTAAACGTGTCTTTTCAATACTTTGTGACTGTCAGCCACGCTCCGTGTGTTTCGACTGCTTTGAAAACACCATGTTTGTCAAGCGAGCGGCCAAACGCACGAAAGTATGCCATGTCTCCCGGGCTACGCATATGAAACTTTATATGGTTTGCGGGGAGATCGGTATCAGACAGGTTAATAATGCCAAAAGTCAGTTCAATTAGGGTTTCTGCGTAGGCATCTTCCGGCAGCAATCCATAATCGAGCTTGGGCGAAACAACTATCTGCCGAACGCGAAGCACCTTCCCGGTAAAGCCGGGAATCATCACCCAGTGAAGCAAGGCAACCGCAAGAAAGTGGGAACCGTCGGATAATCCGACTGCCCAGTGCTCATTGCCCGTCGAAGCGGCGGCTTCGCCGATCACTTTCAAAGGTTCAGCGGCATACTCTTCCGGATTTTCTCCGACCACGTCGCATTGCGCAGCCCAGTCACCCCTAAAGTCCGCCCACGTACCATCAGCCTCGACGAGGCGCTTCATCTCAAACGTCATGCATCCCCCTGTTGTGAGAGCATGAATAATCTCATCACTCGGCCATTGCCAATAGTGGGTTCCAATCAGATTGGGTTATTAGCGAACTGGATGCAGGTATTTGCGCCCAGATTATCAAACAATCCCCCTATTCGAATAGCTAATCCGCCGCTTCGCCACCGGCGCCTCATAGGCCACGCACATCAGCCCGAAGGCGTCCGCGCCATGGCTCGACCAGTCATGCGCCGGCCCCAGGCCGATCCCCCGCACATCGTCCTTGCGTTCATGATACCAGCCCAGCGCATCGCGCCCGCCGCTGGTCGTCTCCGCGTCGAACCACACGCTCGGCATCAGCCGCCGCGCCGCCTCGATCCGCGCCGCCGCCGCGCCTTTGCCCTGGTTGGGCACCACCGTCACCTGATAGCCGGCCGCCCGCAGCGCGCTTTCGTAGGACACGTCATACACCTTGTCCTGCGTCGCCCCGTCATGCGGCAGCCAGAATTGCGCGCGCTCCGGCCCATATCCCTTGGCGCGCAGCCAGTTCAGGTGCGCCGCCAGCGGCTGCCCCACCGCCTCATAATAATCCCGCACGCGGATCTCGCGCCCCACGAACTGCGCCGGCCAGCACGAAAAGGCATCCGCCCGCGCGCCGGTGCCGCCAATGTCGCAGAACAGCCGCACCGTCAGCAGCGGGTCGAACGCCACCGCGCCGATCCGCCGCTCCGCCTTCGCCGCCGCCAGCGCCCGCGCCAGATAGGCGCCGGCCGACGCGCTTACATAGGCGCCTTCCCAGATATGGTCATATTGGTCGGGCTGGATGCGCAGGCAATCCTGCCGCTCCTGCTCCAGCTCGGCCGTGAACCACGGATTGTCGCGCCAGTTCGCCTGCACCACCGCCGCGCCCGTCGGCAGCTCCGCACCGCGCAGCATCACGTCCACCGCATCCGCCTTGCGCCGCGGGTTCCAGCTCCACCACATTTGTGCGCCGCTCGCGCGCATCGTCGGCCGCAACAGGTTGATGCTGTGCTGGGTCGCGCCCTGCGCTTCCTCCCACCAGCTGCGCTTGAAGCCTTCCAGCGATTTCACGCTGTCCGCCGTCGCATCCTGCATGCCCTGAAAGATGATCAGCCCGTCGCCCGGCGTGCGGATCGATTCGCGATACACTTTGAACCCGTCCCGCTCGCCCAGCAGCCCGAACGCGGCCAGCTTGGCCTCGATCAATGCCTTGGACGATTGCGCCAGGTCCTTCTGCGTCTCGCGAATGCACACGCTGCGCAGCCCTTCGCCGCCATTTTCGCCGGGATGCGCCATACTGTCCTCGATCAGCAGGCCGGCAAAGAAATGCGACTTGCCCGATCCGCGCCCGCCCCACGCCGCCTTATCGCGCGCGGGGGCGAGCAGGGGGTGGAACGCCTTAGCCGTCTTGATCGGGAGCTTGGACAATCTGTCGCTCGATAACGTGATAGGTCGGGCCGAAGGAGGCGTCATTATTGTCCTCCTCTTGCAGGATGGCGGTCACCAATTTCAGATACTCTACCGGCTTGTCCGCCCGCATTCGCGCGATCACCTCCGCGCCATGTGCGTCGAAATCGGTCACCAGATGCTTGGTCAGCGCCCGGCTCAGCTTGGTGCGTGGCGATAGCGGCAGCGCCCGCTTCTTCTGCGTCATCCTGTTCCCCCAATTGTTTAAGAGTGCGGCGCAGGGGCTGGAATGTGGTGGCGCACCGCGCCTGGTGACATCGTCACCCCGGCGCAGGCCGGGGTCCATGCCGCGGCTAGGCGGTCCGTCCGCGAAACACCGCCCGGATCGCCGCCGCCACCCGCTCGCCCTCGGCAATCCGCCGCTCCGCTTCCTCGGTCGT
This sequence comes from Sphingomonas sp. ASY06-1R, assembly GCF_052180265.1. Classification (GTDB taxonomy): domain Bacteria; phylum Pseudomonadota; class Alphaproteobacteria; order Sphingomonadales; family Sphingomonadaceae; genus Sphingomonas_I. The sequence goes on from NZ_CP197464.1 coordinate 142,126, forward strand.
CCACGCCGGCTCCACGCACCGCGCGGTCAGCCGATGCAGGTCACGGCTCAGCGGCAGCAGCCGCCCGGCCGTATCGGAACGCCCATCCGCCATCGCCCCGCCCTTTCCCAAAACGCAGAAAGCCCGCCGGGTGGGCGGGCTTTCTGGCGCAGTCCTACTGCTCAAATATTGCAGTACATAACAAGAACAGATATGTCAAGCGGGAATCGGCAAATAGGCCGCCAGGGGGCTGGATCCATGTTGCGTAAAGCGCTGTTATGCTTGGCATTGTTCGCCGCAGCGGCATCTGCGAACGGCGCGGAGCCGCAGCCGCAGCCGCAGCCGCAGCCGCAGCCGCAGCCGCAGCCGCAGCCGGAGGTGCGGTTGCGGCAGGCACAAGCCATCGTCGCCCGCCACAGCGTACCGGATCGCTTTGCCTTCGATGGTACGCCTGCCGGGGTCATCGCCCTGCAGGCCCAATGGCGTGCGGCCCGGGATCTCGCGGCGAAATGGCTTAACCGGCCCGGCTCGGTCTCCCTCGATCGGCTGGCTGCGGACGCGAAGGCGCGCGCGGGGCTCGATCTCACGGCAATCCGCCTGGATGCCGATGCCGTGCTCGTCAGCGCCGGCAGCGGCCAGTTCGGAACCATATTTCTCCTCCGCCGTGGCCGCGACGGCCGCTTCGCGTCCGCCTTCGCGCTTGATGAGGATACCGCTTCCTTCACGCGATCGATGCCCGAACTCGCTGCCTGGCAACCGCAGCGGGCGGGGGATCGCTGCCGCATCGGCCTGACATCCGCCGTATGGCGCTGCGGCCCGATGGCCGTGGAACGGATGATTGCGCTGCCGCCAGAGGCGGGCGGCGCGCGCCGCTTCGCGATCTTCGGCGATTATGTGAAGCCGGAGGGCGGCACCGAAGACTATCAGCTTTCGATCTGGCGCTGGGACGGACGCACCGTCACCCCCCTGCTTGTCCGCACCTTTGCGCAGGTTTTGACGCAGGATTGGCGGCTCGAGCAGGATGCGCGTGGCTTTGCTTTCCGCGTCAAAGGCGATCTGAACCACTTCTTCGCCTGTGGCCAATGCGCCGGCCGCCAGCTCGTCTGGCGCTTCGATCTGCCACCCGCCGGTGCCGCACCACCCCGCATCCGTAGCCTGTCGCCTGATCTCGATCTGATCGATCGGCTTTTTACGCGGCTGCAGGCCAAACAATCCTCCGCCGATCTCGCTGCGCCGACAGTGGCCGCGCGCCTCTCTATCATCGACGTGACCATGCTCGATGCCTGGCGGGTAATCCCCGCCCAGGGCGGCGGCCGCACCCTGTGTGTCGATAGCAGCAGCTTCGATCAGCCCCTGCTGTTCCGCATTGTCACCCGCGCAGGAAAGCCGTGGGTTGCCGATCTGTGCTTCGCCGCACCCAATGCGTGCGCCGGCCCCGGTGCCCGATCGTAACGGTCGGTCCGTGTGCCACCGCCGCGATTGCGATCCGCCCCTGCGGTCGGCTGCTGCGCGCGCCGCAAGATGGACGTGCATTAGAACGCTGCCGTTCGGTGCACGCCGCGCCGCGGACCTTCAGAATTGATAGCCGATTCCCACATTCCACGTGACGCGCTTAGTCTGTGTGGCAAAGCTGCCCGCGGCCCGTGCGACGGCATGCTTGTCCCATCCAAATCATGCAACCGGTCGCCAATGATGTGCCGGTCGTCGTTCTTACGCAGTCCATCACCCCAACGTTCGTCGGCGGCAATTCAGCTCGATCAGCCGATGCGCGTCTCGGCACGACGGCCCAGTCCTCCGGCTACGCCAGATCGGACCTCTGCCATCGCCCCGCCCTTTCCCAAAACGCAGAAAGCCCGCCGGGTGAGCGGGCTTTCTGGCGCAGTCCTACTGCTCAAATATTGCGGTACATAACAAGAACGGATATGTCAATGGGAAACTGCTAATGGCTTAAGGCGGGTAAGCGTCCGTCTCCGGCGCGTTTCGCTTTCCAGCCCGCTGGCGAGGGGAGGGCTGACAGGAGTCTCCTTCTGCTCCAGAGGAGATGGATTGCAGACATCTGCTGCTGAAGTAGGACGCTGTTATGCATGACGATCCGTCAGTGATGGTGCGCCAGCTGCTCATCGAGGGACAGGGAGTGCCCGAGCGCAAGGTCACGCCTGGCGCTCGGATATTGCATGATCTCGGCGTTGATGGCGATGACGCTGGCGAGATATTCGCAGCGCTACACGCGCGATTTGGTACAGATTTCACAGAACTATATCGCCAGTGGCGCCTGTTCTTCACCACGGAAGGTGCGCGCCCGCGCGCGATCTTGATAGCTATTCCTGCCATCCTCGTCGGTGGTGGTGCAGCGGGCGCATTGGCGGCCATATGGCATTGGCCCTCGATTGTCGCGTGGGCATTGGCGGTAGCCCTGTTCGGAGGGGGCGGATGGCTATTCGCGCGATGCTTTGGTCGAGACCTGCAGCCCCTTACGGTTGCCGGGCTTACAGAAATTGTTCAAGCAGGTCGTTGGCCGTCTGATCCCGCCGATGTCAGGTAATCGGCGCCTCCATCTGCCAACGGCCTAGGGCGGACGCTTCTTCAGGCCGCTCCGCCTGAACCGGCCAAAGAACCTCCCTTGTGGCGGCGCGGATCGCCGCCAGACGTGTCGGCGCGAATGGGTTGGTTCTGGTGAGGCTACGCCTTCAAGTCGGATCACCGGCGTCCGATCCGACGGTTGGGCAAGGGCCGAAGCTCTATGTCGGCCTTTTGGCCCCGCAAACCGCGCCTGCCCGGATTGCGCTCCATTCGTTCATATGCGGAGTGATGTATCCGCCGCGATATTCCTTGCCGTTTTGGCAGCTGATTGCCAGCTCCCCCTCGAACCGCGCAATCCCAACGAACGCGCCCGGAAGCCGGCTCAGCCGCTGCGACGTGCCTCCCTTTCCGACGACCGCTACGGACGCGATGTCGCCGCGCTTGTCGATCAGGATGATAGTTCCGAGCAGAGATCCGCCCCCGATTGTCAGCAGAAGCATGACAGCGCCGATCGCCAGCCACCGTGCTTTGCCGGGGAAGCCCACTGCCTCGCCCTCGCCCACTGGATCAGGCAGCCAGAGCGCGGCGCCAAGTCGGCAGCCTGTTCAGGTGAGAGTTCCGCACGGGCAATTTCAATGCCGCCATAAATTTCAATGCCGCCATAATAGGGAACGTGCCGCCATCAATATTGCACATTGCAGCACATAACAAGAACATATAAAGTAAGGGGCGCTCGATATTCTGTTGGGCGGGGGCTGATAAATGACGCGTATGTTGCTCCGGTGCTGCGTTCGGTCCGTTATATCCTGCCCGCACGCCCCTCAGGGTGCCAAAATGCGATATCGTCTCTTGGCATCGCTCGGCTTGGTCCTTGTGGGTGCGGCGCCGACACTATCGCACGCGGCAGGTGCCAGCGCCCTGGAACAGTTCCGCCGCGCGCATCTGGCGCTGGCGCCGCACGTAGCGTCTGATGGTATCGGCATCGACAACAGCCCGGCCGCGATCGATGCGTTGCGCGCGCAATGGGCGGCCGCCCGGGCCGTGGCGCTGGATGCGCTCAACCGGCGACCGGCGGGAACGCCTGCGGCACTCGCCAGATATGCGAAGCCGGCCGGTCTTGCGCTCGATGCCACGCCGCTCGATCGTGACACATTCCTCGTCAGTGCCGGTAGCGGCGCGTTCGCCACCGTGTTCCTGCTCCACCGCCCCGCGAATGGGTCATATCGGGCGGCGCTGGCCTTCGACAATCTCCCACCCGCCACCCTTCGCACACACTCGGCCCTCGCTGCCTGGAGTCCTGCGAGTATTGGCAGCAAATGCCAGTCCGGGCCTGGCGCGGAGGCATGGAGTCGGTGTGGCCCCCAGGGGCTGGTACGGGTGATCCCGCTCTCCAAGGAAACCACCGGGGCCCGGCGCTTCGCCGTGATCGGCGATTATGTCACCTCCGCCGGCGGGACCGAGGCCTATCAGCTGTCGATCTGGCGGTGGGACGGTCGCGCCGCCACGCCGCTGCTGGTGCGTACGATGACGCAATCGATCGAAGAGCCGCTGATCGTCCGCACCGACAAAAGCGGCTTCACGCTCCGCCGGCGGGACGAGTTCGAGGGCTTCGGATGCGGCGGCCCCTGCGTCGGTCGCCAAATGGAACTCCGTTTCGATATGCCGCCGGTCGGGGCTACCCCGCCGCGGGTCCGCAGCCTCGATCCGGACGTGGATCTTGTCGATCAGGTCTTCGCACGCCTTTCCGCCCACCAGCCGACCGCCGATCTCGCCGCACCGGCGGTCGTCGCCCACATCAAGGATCTGGACGTCGGCGGGGTCGGGCCTTGGCGCATGCTCGGCACGGGGCGAACGGGCCGCCGGCTCTGCCTCGACGCGATCGGCTTCGATCGCCCCCGCATCTTCCACATCGCCACCCGCGCCGGTCGCCCCTGGATTGCGCAGGTCACCGTCGCACAGCCCCATGCCTGCGATGGCCGTGGATCGAAGCCGTAACGGTGTTGCCGGCATCTACGGCTAATTAAATGCGAAAAGCCCGCCGGGATAAGCGGGCCTCGTGGCGCAGTCCTACTGCTTGAATATTGCGGTACATAACAAGAACGAATATGTCAAGCGATACGTCCGTTCAGCGGGAGCAGGGGGTGATTCGGTGATGTTCGCCAAAGTGGTTCGCGCTTCATGCGTTCTGGCATTTGCGGCCGCGCCGGCGGCGTTCGCCCAGCGTTATTCCGCGCATCCAAAGCCGATCCGGCAGATCGAACTTTCCAAGCCGTTCGGCCTTCCAGCGGGCTGGCAGTTCGTGGCGCTTCAGGGCGATCCGATACCGAACGAGGCGGACGGCGGCGTCTGGCCGGCGGCGCTGCAGCTCTGCATCCGGCGCGGATTATCCGGGGCTTGCGCGCCGGCCCTGGAGAGCGGTGTCGAGGGGGATGCCGATCCGGATTCGCCCTACCAGGGCCTGCATTATCTGGAGGATGCGCGGCTGGTCTATCCACGCGGTCGTAGCGCCCGTCCGCTGCTGCTGGTGCGCGCCTCGGCAATCCCCAGCTACAACGGCAGTCGCGCCGTTATCACCCAGTTCGTGGCCTATGATGGTAGGCGGTTCCGCCGCGCCTATCGCCACCCCACCGGCCATAATATGAATCAGGAGGTGCGCTACATTGATCGCGGCCCGCTGCGCGGCCATGTCATCGTGGCGGAGCCGACCGCCGATGCGCCTTTCGCTTATTGGGTGACCGTCAACGCGCTCACACCCGCGCAAACCTATCGCCAGATCCTGCGCTATCGCAGCGCCACCCGCTATGGCGACGGTAACGGGCTGGAGGTGATCGATTCCGAGATGCTGAATATCCAGCGCCGGTTGGGCGTCTGGCGGCCCGGCATGAGGCTGCCGCTCCCGCCCCACTGCCCGCAGCCGCGCCTGATCCGCACTGAACTATGGTGCGGCCCGTCCGAAAACCCCGTGCAGTAATCGCGACGGCATCGCGCCCGATCAGGGGTGGATCTTTAGGTGCTGCTTTGCCAGCGATTGGCCCTCGGCGCTGTTCACCATCGTAGTATAGCTGGGGAAGCGGTGCTGGATGTAGGAGATTTTGTCGCTCCGCGACCAGCTAGTGCTTGGGCCTTTGTCGTCGATGGGCGTCAGGTTATTCTGTTTGCAGAATTGCTGGACCATCTCCAACCATACCGGGCGGACGATATCTTCGGCTTTCCCCATCGCCAGTTGCGACGCGACATAGGGGAGGAGGGAAAAGCGCTCCATCGCCGCGGTCTCGAACACCCAGCGCTCATCACCATCCGGATAACCGCCCAGCGTTTTTGCGGGAAGAAAGCGGAAGGATCGGCGCCCCGCCAGAAAATGGTGCTGGTTGACCCAGATCGCATAGGCCGAAGCGATCTCTTCCCACTTATATTCTTCCCGTATAAACAACGGATTATACCAGTTAAGCTGGGCAGCCTCGATGAACAGCGCCAGTGCAGCCGCCTTGATTATATAATCGGAACTGTCGTGGAAATTGCGCTTCAGCGTCTGCGCGGTGAAGCCGGTTTCCGTTTGGCTGCCAGGCTGAACCCCCACCCAGTCGGTATGGATGTCCGGGATCGCCCAGTCGCGCAGAAACTCGGGCACCTTCACACCGATCGGTAGCGGGAACAAAGCCGGCTCTACGAGCCAGATCGGCACGCTGAACGGCCTGAGCTTCGCGACGCCACGAAAGCGCAATGTCTTCTGTCCATTCCAGGTGATCGCCCCTGCCTGCACGGCCGCCGTATGGGCGTTCATATATTTGGGCATGTCATTGGCGAGGTGTGCCGCAATAGTCTGATAGCGGTGTAGTTGCTTACCCGGCGGCGCGACGCAGATGCGGAATCGGTTCAAGTGGTAGACCGTGGGAAACGCTGCTCGTGTTGCCTCTGTCCCGGTAGTGTCTGGAAATACTGGCAAAGCTACAAAATTACCCAAGCCACTCTCCTGTTCTCATCCGCACGCTCAACACACGAACCGCCGGAAACGTTGCCATGCGATGATAAGCATGGACTAAAGGGGCCTGGCTGTCAGGGCTGCCGACCTCCAATCAGCGTACGCAGAGGGGCATTGATCTTGTTTCGTGCCCGGATCACTTTGGTAAAGTGCGTAAAGCTGGAGTCGAAGGCCCGTTTGGGCGCGTGCGCATTAGGCCGGTGTCGCTACGATCATCAGCGCTACTCGGATCGACTAAGGTATTAGTAAGACACCATTATATCCGGGCACCCAATCGCCGCCAGCGCCCGCGACGCGATGGATCCCGGCCTTGGTCGAGGTGACAGAGAAGATCTCCCCCAACGAAACCCGTCATGCCAGCGCAGGCTGGCATCCACGAACCTCTCCCGCGTCCGGCACGGCATCAGGCTTGCCCCAGGCCCCACCGACCTCAGCCCGCCTCCGCTACCGCGACCGTGCGCGCGGCCATCTTGCGCGGGCGGCACACCCACATCTGCAGCAACGCCACGGCAAACCAGAACCAGTCCGGCCCCGGCGTGACCAGCGCGTCATAGATTTCCACCACCAGCAGCAGTGCGCCGATGCTGAATGCGATCCAGCGCAGGATGGTCAGCCACGGTACGCGGCGGATCGCCTCAACCAGGGCCATGCCCGTCCTCCTCTTCCAGCGGGAGTATCATCTCGGAGCCGATCTGCACCTGACCCTTGCTCCAGGTCGCCCACCAGAATTGGCCGCCCTCGGCGAAACCGCAGGAGGGCGGACTGTTGGGCCACCGCGGATCCGGCTGGCTTGCCACGCAACGGGGGAGCGGCTGGGGAAGATCGTCGATCGCGTAGGTCCAGTCGGTGAAGAAGGCGTCCCCATATTGGATATTCGCCAGCTTCAACTGCCACGGAAAGGCGATTATCCGACCATATATGTGTCGCTGCACATCAATCGGTGCGGAGATCAGCACCAACATCCGGTCCGCCGCCCGCAGCGCGCAGAATAGCGGCAAGGCGATGAAGAACACGATCTTCAGCTCGATCCAGGACCGACTCGGTGGCTTCTTCGGACGTTCCGCACTGGCCGTCATATATTCCCCGATGCCGTGATCTATCGATATAATCTTGGCGATAAACATATTGGTACATAGCAAGAACATTTCGTCAAGTGACGAGTGTAGGTTCCTGAAGCGGTATGTCGCGTCACTTGACGCGAGCGGCCGTTTGCGCTACATCCGCCGCCATGGAAGCCGCCCGCGCCATCCCTACTTCCGCCCCGATCGAGCTGCAGACATTTGCGCGCGTGGAAGATCGGCAGCGCCTCACCCCGCCGACGATGACGGCCTTTCGCAACCTGTGCCGCCATTGGGGCCTGGCCAATGCGGAGGCGGCGGCCTTGCTGGGTGTGTCCGAAAGCACCTGGGACAGGATCAAGCGCGGCAGCTGGGATCAGCCGCTCTCGCAGGATCAGATGACCCGCGCCTCCGCCGCGATCGGCCTCTATAAGGGGCTTCACCTGCTCTTCGCCGACGACATGGCCAATCGCTGGCCCCGCCTTCCCAATAGCGAGGCGATCTTCGGGCGGCGCAGTCCGGTCGAGGCGATGGTGGAGGGCGGGATCCCGGTGATGCTGGATACGCGCCGCTACATCGATGCGGTCCGCGGCGGCCTGTAACCGCGCATGATCGAAGGGTTGACCGTCACCCGCGTGGCGCTGCCGCGCACCGTCCGGCTTGTCACCACCGCGCGGCTGCGCGAGCCCGTCCTGCTCGGGCTGGGCAGTCCGGAGGATCAGGCCGCTTTGGCCGAAGTCGAAGGCGCCACCAGCGGCCGCCTGATCGCGGAGGCACGCGGCCTTGGCGGGGTGCAGCCGTTCGAGCTCGTCCACGGCGTGCCCCACGCCGCCCACATCAATGCCGCCTTCGCTTATGCCAAGCCGCGCGCGCCCAATCGTTTCAACGGCGCGGATCGCGGTGCCTGGTATGCCGCGACCGAGACCGAGACCAGCCTGGCGGAAGTGACCTACCACCTCACCGCCATGCTCGCCGCGACCGGCGTCTATGACGCGACCGTGGATTATGCCGAACTCTTTGCGAGCTTCGCCGGCGAATATCTGGATCTACGCGCGCACCCCGATCATCCCGCGCTGCATCCCGATCCGGCGATCGGCTATCCGATCGGCAATGCGCTTGCGCTGGAGGTGCGCGCAGCCGGCTTGAACGGTCTGCTCTATCCTTCCGTCCGCCGCGCCGGCGGCACCTGCGTCGCCGCTTTGGTGCCGCATGCGGTTCAGTCGGTCGCGCAGGGTGATGTCTATCGCATGGTCTGGCAGGGTCGCCCCCAGCCCCGGATCGAGCGGCTCGGTTAGGGCTGCCCGCCGGAACCGATTGCGGTCCGGCGCGCTCATGGCAAAACCGATCCGTTAACCGAACCGCGTGTGAGTGGAGGATCCTTTGGGCGACGTACCGATGAGGGCGAGTGTCGGGGAGGGCGGGAAGAACAAGCCCGCCGACGTTGCCATCGTGCAGGATCTGCTGAACCGTCAGCCCACCACCATGACCCAGCTGAAGCTGGACGGCCTGACCAGTCAGGAGCTGACCGACGCGATCAAGAAGTATCAGGAAGAGGTGATGAAATCGCCCGAACCCGACGGCCGGGTCGATGCGGGCGGCGGCACCTACAAACGCATGTTGAAGGATGCGGCCGAAAGCACCGCCGAACGGCTGTTCGGCTCGCGCCGATCGACGATGGGCCCGACCACGCGGACCGCGGTGGTGGAGGATCTGTACAAGAAGCAATTCAGCAGCACGCCCGCGGGTCTCACCACCGTCGTCAGCGCGCTGATCGCCGATGTCGATATCACCGATATCCGCTGGGCCGCCTATATGATGGCGACCGTCAAGCGCGAGACCGGCAATACGTTCCAGCCGATCGAGGAATGGGGTAAGGGCAAAGGCAAGGATTATGGCGACCCTGAACAATATGTCGACCAGGCCGGCAAGAAGCATAACAATGTTTATTATGGCCGCGGCTACGTCCAGCTGACCTGGCTTACCAATTACCTCGGCGTCGGCACGGCTATCGGCAAAGGCGAGGAATTGGCGGTCGATCCGGCAAAGGCGCTCGAGCACGACATCGCCTATCCGGTGATGAGCTATGGGATGCGCCACGGCACATTCACCACCAAGAAACTGTCGGATTACATCTCCGGCACGCAGTGCGATTATCCCCATGCCCGCCGCATCATCAACGGCATGGATCATGCCTATGAGATTGCGGCCGACGCGGAGGCGATCGAGGTGATCCTGCGGGTGGCGGTATTATGATCGCGTGGCGTGCCGCGGCCGCGCTGGCGGCGGCCAGCCTCGTCCAGGCCGCTCCGGCGGCGGCCCCGGAGTGGAGCGCGACGTCGGCCGGTTACGCGCTCAGCGTTTCCGATACCGACATCGTCGTGACCCGCGGCATAAAGATGCTGTTCAGCGCCAAGGCCTGGGTGCGCGCGGATCATGCCCAGGCGGTGCGCGACGCCGAGGGGGACGCGGTCCGCACCGAACATCGGTTCAGCATGGTTTCGATCGCCGGCCCCTATCTGTCGCTGCGGGACGAGACCTATCTCGACATCACGCCCTCGGCCCACCCGGGCGGCGAGACGCGGCTGTGGACGATCGATCTGCGCCGCCTGCGCGGCCCGGGGATGATCACGGCGGCACAGGCGGTCGATCTGAAAAGCCTGGTCGGCGAGGCGCCGTTGCGCCGCGCGCTCCTGGCCGATCCGGTCGTGCGCACGGCCCGGCCGCGTCCGAACGCATCGCTCGACGATATCCGCCTCGCTTTGCCGAAGGCCGATTTCGGCAAGGATACCTGTTTCGACGTGCCGGAGGATTGGACCTCCCGCTTCGTGCTGCGCGGCTGGGACAAAGGGCGCCTGCTCGTCCGGCTCGGCCTGCCGGGATTAGGGCCCTGCCGCTATAACCTCACCCAGCTCGGCCTCACCGTCGCGGCCCCACCCACGCTGCGCAAGACGATCGGCCCGGTCCACACCGCGCCCCCCGCCCGCACCGTCAAGATCAGCTTCACCGCACCGGCGCGTCACTAAAGGCAGGGCTAGCAGCAGCGGCCGGGAAGACGCCACCACCGACTTCCATACACCGTCACCCCAGCGAAGGCTGGGGTCCATGTCGCCTTCCCCACATGCCGCCTCTCCGCGGGCAACCGACCCGCGCCGCGTACCCTCATCCCCACCGGCGGGGGGAGCTGATAGGTCCGTGGATGCCAGCCTGCGCTGGCATGACGGTGGGGCGAAGGATGGGTCGGTAGCGGTGGCTAGGGACGGGACATCCACCCTTCTCCCCACACACCGTCACCCCAGCGCAGGCTGGGGTCCATGTCGCCCTCCACGTCTACCGCCACCGCGCGGTAGCCAGCCGCCGCCGCGACATCCTGTCCCGCACCGGCAGGGCCGGCTTAGAGGTCCGTGGATGCCAGCCTGCGCTGGCATGACGGTGGCGGGCAAAGGGTGCCGCCTCGGTTCGTCTTCGTGCATCGGCCGCAGGGGGCTCGGCGCCGGCGCTTGCGTCCGCGCGCGGGCAGGCTAGGCTGCGGTCATGGCCGGCAACACGCTCGATACGGCAGCGCATGTCGTGCAGCTCGCGCTGACGCCGATCTTCCTGCTCGCGGGGATCGCGTCCCTCCTCAATGTCTTCTCGACGCGGCTCAGCCGGATCGCGGATCGCGCGCATCGGCTGCGGTCGGAAACGCCGTGCAGTCATGTCGAATTGCGCCGGCTGACGCTGCGCACGCGCATCCTGGATGCCGCGGTGCTGTTCGCGGCCTGCTCGGGCGGGCTGACCTGCTGTGCGGCGCTGACGATGTTCCTCGGCGCGCTGAAACAGGTGGCGTGGGGGGCGGTGCTCTATAGCGCTTTTGGCGGCGCGCTGGTCTGCGCGATCGCCGCGCTGGGGGCATTCGCGATCGAGACGATCCTGTCCAGCCGAACGATTCGCGACAAGGTCGACGAAGCGATGGATCGCTAGCACCAAAGGGGGAAGGTGCGGCCGCCAACGTTCCTAGGGCTGTAATCACGCCGACGACCGCATGTGCCTTTTGCAGCCCGACGCCTGAACCGGCGCCCAACCGCGGTTGCAGCACGCATTCATCTGGCCGCAGGTCGCGTCCGGCCGATCCCACGCGCACATGGAGCGCTATATCTCATCCGATACTTGGGATTGTGGGTATCGACATAATTTCTCGTGAAATCCTATAGTTGCAAACCGGGGACGAGAACCAATATCCAGCGTTCACACTTTTCGGTCAAAACGGGGTGAGAGGTCGCATGGCGACTGACGACGACATCTTTGGTGCCGCCATTATCAAGCTTGAGCGTCTCGCCCTGCTCGACGAGCAGGATCGGGCGGCGATCCGTGCGTTGCCGGTGGACGTGCGCCCGGTGCGGGCCAACACCTATCTGATGCGGGACGGGGAAGAAGCGACCCATTGCGCCATCCTGCTGGACGGCTTTGCCTGCCGCCAGAAAGCCGCCGGCGACGGCGGGCGCCAGATCGTCTCCTTCCATCTGCCCGGTGACATCATCGCGCTGCAGACGCTGATGCTGCCCCGCGCGGACCATGATGTGCAGACGATCGCGCGGGCACGGATCGCGCGCGTGCCGGTGCCGGCGATGCGGGCGCTCGCGCGCGCGCGGCCGAACATCCGCGACGCCTTCTGGCGCGATACGCTGATCGACGCGTCGATCTTCCGCGAATGGGTGTTGAACGTTGGCCGCCGCGACGCCCGCTCGCGCATTGCCCATATGTTGTGCGAGCTGGCCGTGCTCGCGTCGGCGGGCGGGGACGCGCCGGATCGCATCCACCTGCCGATGACGCAAAGCGATATCGCGGATGCCACCGGCCTCACCTCGGTCCATGTGAATCGCATGCTGCAGGAACTGGATCGGATGGACGTGATCCTGCGCAACAAGCGCGATATCCGCATCATCGATTGGGCCGCCTTGCAGCAAATCGCCGATTTCGACGCCGCCTATCTGCACGCCGCGAGCTGAAGGACAGCACCTTCGGCGCGGGATCCATAGCTCTGCCCATATGTTCATGATATGTACCGAGTCGTCCTACCTGACGGGAGAGCGGATGATGAAACGGATGATCGTGATCGCAGGTCTGCTGCTGGCGGGCGCGGCGCAGGCGCAGGTCTCGTCGCAACAGATCGGCAATCAAACCTATTATAGTGATGGTACGACCGCGACGAAGGTCGGCAACCAGACCTATTTCAGCAATGGCACGACGGCGCAGCAGGTCGGCAACCAGACCTATTATTCCAATGGTACGACGGCGCAGCGGGTGGGTAACCAGACCTATTATTCGAACGGTACGACCGCGCAGCAGGTGGGCAATCACACCTATTATTCGAACGGGCGCGTCTGCCAGACGATCGGCAACCAACGCCATTGTAACTAACGGGGCATATAGGATGATGCGGGACAGGAGCCCGTACCGTCGTCGCATGCGGCATTTCCACGCCTGTTAACCCGGCAGATGTCGCCCTGCAGCAGTACATGTATTGCGCCGAACAGTCGATTTTCTCCGGAACGGAACGCGCCGCAACATATCGACGCTCAGGCCGCATAGGGCCGATCAGGCCTTAAAAAACGGGGCAAGTTGCGGAAATATTTGGATGAATGAATGCTGCCAGCATCGTTCCCAACGCGTTAACCCGATGTCCCTCACAAAAGGGTCAGCCCAGTTGATGGGAAGGAGAGTAAGATGAGTAGGCTTTTCAAATCTATCATAGCCGCGACTGTTCTTGCAGCCAGCGGTCTTGCCGCCGCCGCACCTGCGGAGGCACGCCACCGCCATGGTAATGGCGATGCCGCGCTGGTCGCCGGTATTGTCGGCCTGGGCGTGGGCGCCGCGATCGCGTCGGACAATGGTTACGGTCGTAATGATTATTACGCCTATGATACCGGCCCGGCTTATTATCAGCCCGCCGCTTATGGTTATGGCTACGGCTATAACCAGCCGATCTATTACGCCAATTATGGCTATGACCGGCGCTATTATGGCGGCCATCGTCGCTGGAACAACCGTGGCTACGGTTATTATGGCAATCGCGGCCATTACCGCGGCTATCGGGATCACGGTTATCGCGATCATGGCTGGCGTGACCGCGGCTATCGCGATCGCGGCCGGGGTTATCGCGACCATGGCGGCCGCTACCGCGACTATCGCCGCTGACAGGATATGCGCCCGGCCGTCTGGCCGGGCGCTATTCCCGCCGCCCCTCCACCATCCTGACCAACGTCTCGATCGCCGCCGCCAGTTGCGTGCGATCGCCAGGCCGGGCCGGCTCGCTTAGGTGCCGCCAACCTGTATCGCCCACTTCGGCGGCGATCAGCCGGCCGATCCAGGGCTGATCCACGTCGGGAAACCACCAGCCATCGACGCACAGGCTGTGCATCGCCGCCACCGCATCGCGGCCGGCCCGACGCGCAAGGCCATCGAGGATCCGGAAATATTCGCCCGGACGATCGTCGCCCCCATCATTGGCGGCCGAACGATCGCGCCGTTCCAGCGCACCCGTCCGGGGCGCCATCGCCGCAAATTCATGCCAATAGAGGCTGCCATAGCGCCGGCCGATGTCGCGCAATATCGCCCCATCGCAGAGCTGCCCATCCAGCAGCCCGGCGGCCCAGGCGCGGCCGATCTGATCGCCCACCTGCTGATCCGCATTGCCATCCTGACACCGGGCGAAGCGGGCGGCGCGCGCCTGCACCACATCATTGCCGCGATCGGGCAGGGCGATCAGGCGTCCCTTGGCGGTACGCGCGCCGGCTTTGCGGGGGCGTCCCCGTCGTGCAAGTGCCATTACATCTCTCCTGGGTTGATGGGATAAGCGCGCAATTGTTGGGCGGTGCGCCGCATGTCGGCCGCTTCTTCGCTCCGCCCCATCCGCTCGAACAAGGCGGCGGATCGCTCGGCCGCCTCGGCGCGCTGCTGCGCATTCATGTGCCGGACCGGCGCGTTTTTGGGTGGGGCCAGCTCCAGCATCTTCTGGAAATTTTCGGGCGAGGTCAGCAGCCAGCCCAGGCTGGCGCGCCAACCCCGGTCGTTGCGGCCGCAATGGAACGGGCTCGCCGCCAGGTTGGCGATCGCCTCCAGCACCGCCTGCGCGCCATGCTCGCGCAGCCGCGCCTTCAGCGACTGGCGCCGGCGCGGCGTCAGCCCGCGGGCCGGAAGCGCACCGGCCGCGGCCGCCTGGGCGTTCCACGCCGCCACCGCCTGATCCTCCAGACCAGAATTGGCCGGGGCCGGATCCTCGTCAGAGGATAGGGGAAGAGGGGGGTTAGAGTTATTATCATTGGGGGGCGCGTCCGCGACGTCCCGTGGACTCACGGGGACGAGATCGGACGCACGGCCGCCACGGCGCGCACTGCGCACCCGGCGTTGCCGCGCGGCATCGCGGGCGCGCGCGTCCGCCTTGCGCGCCTCCGTTTCGCGGCCCGCCGCCTTCACCGCCTCCACGATCATCTCGGCCGATGCGCCCGCCGCCAGTAGCGCATCCAGCACCGCCGCGGGGATCATATCGCGGCCTCGGGCCGCGTGGCCGCAAAAGTTTGGAATGTCTTGGCCCGATCTGCCCTCTCCCGTGCGTTGGGGTGGCAAGGCTCAGAACAAGGCGCAGGATGATGACCGTACGAGGACGAACCATGCCAGGCGCCACCGCGCTGATCCTGCTCGGCGGATTGAGCGGCTGCGGCAGCGATGCATCGATGCAGCACACCAACGCCAGCACCACCGAGCAGCTGAATCAGATCGCCGACAATACCTCCAGCACGGCGGGCGCCGACGAAGGCGGTTCCGGCTCCGCCCAAGATGCCGCGACCCAAGGCCGACGACCGACCAAGCCGCGCAAATATTAACAGCAATTGTAAGGTTTCGTCGGCGCAATTACCTCGATGACGGCAACGGCTTAAAATTAAATTGGCCTGTGACATTGTCTGCAATATTTCTGTCCTCATTATGTGTCCGAATGACACATCATAATTCTAATTCTAATTTTAATAGAAATAAACGAGTGACAGTATGTTTAGTTATTTATTAAGTGGTGAAGAATCATCGGGCAAATCGTTATATTGGTATAGCCTGTTGGCTTTCATCATCGCCTTTATGCTGGGAGAATATTGGGGATTACCGGGCGCGTATATAGGCGCGATTGCATCTATGTACTTATCCGGATCATTTCCAAATTTAAGAGCCGGGACATAACGCTTATCTTTTGTCAGAAGATTAGTGTGAGCATTCCATCCATCTTGTAGTGTTGGAAACGTTTTGAAACGTTTCTTCTGTTTTAATAGATTTCCCTTTGAATCATATTCTCGCGTTTCAGATATGACCCCCTTACTTTTATCATATTCTTTGATCCCGAAAGCGTTGTTACTGTTTGGCGGCATTGATCCACCCCAATGGCTCTCAGTTGCCCATTGAGCGAGAGTCACCGAGGCAGGTATGCCAGATACACGCTGTGTGTGCTGGGCGGCTGCAATCATCTCGGGCGGCGGCTGCCGATATCTTGGGGTGCTAATCGCCTGGGAGCGGGTTGCTGCTTTGCGATCTAAGATCACAGGCGGGACAGATGTTCCGGCCGGAGCCATTGGCCTCGTGGGATCAGCGGTGGGAAGTAAAGCCGGCTTCGGATGGTCGCTTCTGCCCGACGACGCACTCGCGATTGGCGAGTTTATTGCGTTGGGACTAATGGTATTGTCGTAAACGGTTGGGTCGTTGAGCAGATTTAAGGCGCCGAGCGGATTTACTAGCAAGGCAAGAGGATCGCTTAATGAGTTCGGCTTACCAGCAAACATTCCAGGACGAAGCCCAAATTCCTTATCGAAGCCCTGACCGCCCGCTTTCGATCGGCGTAAAAACTCGTTCACTATATACCTCCGACTCAAAAACAATTTCATACGCGTAAAGCGTATAAAAGTCAATCTAGACTGCGTACGAAATCTGTCCCATATGGACGTACATGACGAATCAGGAGACCACCGGAGCCGCGGTCAATCGGCTACGCGATCGCGCCGGGCTGTCGCTGCGGGCCTTGGCCGCCAAGGCGGGCTATGCCGCGGCGTCCAGCATCCAGCGTTATGCCGATCCGGCCTTTGACAGTCCGCTCGGCGTGGAGGTGGCGACGCGCTTCGCCGATGCCATGCAGGGCCAGGGCGATCCCCCAATCGCGCGGGCCGAGATACTGGCGCTGACCGGGCTGGTGACGGATAGCAATGCCGTCCTGTTTCGGATGGAAGGATCCAGCGTGGATCGGATGCAGCGCGATCTCCCCATCTATGGCACCGCGCTGGGGGCGGACGAAATCGTCGATGGCGAGGCGATCGAACAGACCACGCTCAACCGCGGCGAGGTGGTGGAATATAAGCGCCGCCCGCCGATCCTGGATGGGCGGGCGGATGTCTACGGCCTCTATGTGCAGGGCTCGTCCATGCACCCGCGCTTTCGCGACGGCGACACGGTCTTTGTCGAGAGCCGCAAACGGCCCGCGGTGGGCGACGATGCCGTCATCTATCTGCGCACTCCCGACGAGGTGGAGGGCGAGCGCACCAGTTCGGTGCTGATCAAGACGATCGTGCGCAAGACCGCATCCTATGTCGAGCTGGAGCAATTCAACCCGGCCCAGACCTTTCGCATCACGATGGAGCGGGTCGATCGGATGGACCGCGTGTTGACGCTGGACGACCTGATCGGCTGAACGCGCGCGGCGGGGCCTAGGACTGCCAGGCTGTGCCCGCATGACGTAAGTGATTGCGAAGGAGGCATATTTTTCCGTCACACTTACGAAATCTCGCCGTCACCCCAGCGAAGGCTGGGGTCCATGGCGCGTGCCGCGTTCGGTGATCTTGCGGTGGACGATCGTCGCGGGGCGCGGTGTGGTTCGTTCCTCCGGCGGACCGGCGCGGGGATGGGTCCGTGGATGCCAGCCTGCGCTGGCATGACGGAGGGATTGTCACGCCGGCCTCCTACAATAAGCGGAACTGATCGGGATCGTCACCTTCCTCCGCATCGCGCCGTTCGACGATACGCGCGGCGATGCAATCGGCGGCGCGCGTCCGCAATCGGGCGTCGCGAATGGCAAGGCCGAGCCGCGCCCATAAGGGGGCTTCGACCAGGATATCGGAGATGCGGCGGGCTTCGATTCGTTCCATGCGCCTATAAGAACAAATATAGAACATATCGGCAAGTCGATTCGCGACAGGTTGCAACTGCCCTTCGCGGGATGCGGAGGCGTTGACCGCCGGCATATTATCAACCATCCGCCCTCACCATACGCATATAGCGTAGACTATATTGACAAATCATACGTTCGAGGAGTACATATGGAGAACATCGCAGTGTCGCCAGCGTAGCGCGACGGCGGGTTTGGGGGAGACAATCATGCTGCAGCAGTCGGACCTGGCGGCGATCCGCGCCACTTTGTGCGATCGGATCGATCAGGCGGCGATCGTCGCGCAGCGCCAGGCCCGTCCCAACATCTCGATGCCGTCGGCCTTGCTCGCCGCCGGCCTTTATCTCGCCGATGCCGGGGCCGCGGAAGAGCCGGCCAGCGCCGGCGAGGAATATTTCGCCTGGGGGCCGCGCGCCTATCGCCTCTATCTCGGCAAGCTCACCGATACGGCGCGCGCGGAAGAGGTGGAGGCGGGCCGGCGCGTCGTGTTCGAGGGGCGGGGCCTGCGCCCACCCTTGGCCGAGGGGCTGGTTCATGATCCTTGCGCCTATCGCGACGCCGCCTGATGAGCCGGCCTTTCACCCCGATCCTGTCGGTGACCGACGCGGCCTGCCGGTTGATCGAGGCGTCCGATCGGATTGGCACGGCACGGCAGCAGGCGGACGCCATGGTCGCGACGCTGGAAGCCCGCTGGGCCGCCAACCGCGCCCGTCATGGTCACGCAGATGGCGGCTACACGACAGCGCCGGACGCAACGGAATAACCTGCCGGCCCTGACGACTTTCCCAATAGGCGCGAACAGGCCGCACGTCCGGGCAATGCGCGCGCATAATTGGTAAGTATGAAAATTTTCTTGGCGCCGTTGCGGAGGATGTTCGTCGCGCAACATCCAATGTTCTTCGCTGCTTATCCGCCATCAACGCAAATCGAGCAGGCGATATCGCGCGGTTTCGCGGTCGCAGACGTTCCGGTGGAGCAACAAACTCCGGATTGGAGGGTTATCGGGCGAGCCGGTTCTCTATCGGCTGCCAAAGATAGTACCAACAGGAGGAATTATGGGTTCGATGAAGCTGGGTTCGATTGCGTTGTTGACGGGCGCGGTGATGCTTGCCGGATGCAACAAGAAGCCTGCCGACGTTTCCCTGAAGGATGCCTCGGTCGAAAAGGTTGCCAACACGGCGCAGAACGCCGTGAAGATGCAGCCCGGCCAGTGGGAAATGAGCTTCGCCATCGACAAGATGGAAATCCCCGGCATGCCCGCCGGCGCCAACGCGCCCAAGGCCGAACCGACCAAGGCCACCACCTGTGTCACGCCCGAACAGGCTGCCAAGCCGGCTGGCGACATGTTCGCCGGCAAGGGCGCGGGCGACTGCAAGTTCGACACGTTCACCATGGACGGCGGCAAGATGAATGCCGCGATGACCTGCAAGCTGCCCAACAACCAGGGCGAATCCAAGACCAACATGACCGGCAGCTATTCGTCGACCAGCTTCAGCAACGAAGTGACCTCGACCGTGAATATGCCCAACGGCCAGAAGGTCACCATCCACGCAACCTCGGCCGGCAAGCGCATCGGCGAGTGCGCCAAGGCGGGCTGACCCGATCGATCGAATGGCGGGCGCCCAGGCTGGGCGCCCGCTTTTTTTGTGCCTTTTTGCGGCGGCGTGCCGGCGCGGGCCATATTCGGCCGCCTGCGGGGTGGCTGCATAATGGCAGGATGCGGGAGTAGCGCGCTGACCCCAGCCTTTGCTGGGTGACAGTGTATCGGTGGGGCGTGGGACGTGTGCGCTCGGCGGACGGTCAGCCGCTCTCCCTAACCCGTCATGCCAGCGCAGGCTGGCATCCACGGCGCTACCCACCCGCCGTTCGACCCGGGGATAAGCGGCCCGCCGTCCGATCCTGACCCGCGTCTTACCGCAGGCGCAGGACGGGCGTTGCGGTCGCCACCGTGCGACCGCCGCCGAAGCGGGGGCACGGTGGCGGCGGGGCGATTAGTTGGGGGTAGTGGTGACCGTCGTCTTGGTGGTCTCGGTTGCGGCCGGGCGGGCGCGCACGGTCGTGGAGCGGACCGGGGCCCTGCGGACGCGGGTGCGGGTGGCGGGGGCGGCCGTGACGTGCTTGGTCGTCTCGGTGGTGACGGTCGTGGTCGGCGCGGGGGCGGCGGCGGCGACGACGATCGGGGGCGCGTTGCGCGCGGCCTGGGCGTCGGCGGCCGCCGCAGCGGCGGCCTGTTCAGCAGTGGCGGCGCGTTCGTTGGCGGCAGCCGCTTCCTGCTGCGCGGTGGCAGCGGCATCGGCCGCGTCGGCGCGCTGGGCCTGATCGGCCGCGGCGCGATTCTGCTGGGTCTGGCCGATCGCCGTATCGGCGAGCTGCGAGGCGTGGATCGCCTGCTGAATCGCCTCTTCCTTATGGCCCGATGCGAGCGACTCGCGGGCAAGCTTCAGCGACGCTTCGGCGGCCGCGGTCGCGTGCGGGGCTTCGCCGGCCGTGCCGGTCTTGTTGGCGGCGTCGATCTTGCCGCGGGCTTCGGCAATGGCCTGTTCGGCGCGGTCATGCTTGCCCGCCAGCGCCGGGGCGGCGACCAAAGCGAGGGCGGAAGCGGCGCACAGGCCGCGAACCATGGAGGTGAACTTACGCATATCGTCTCCTGAAGAGATAAGATGCCGCAAACGTGCCCCGCCGCCGCAGGTTCCTGCCGTGCCGGTGCGCGCACCTGATCGATGCGGTTGTTGTGGACGCTGCCGGAGGACGGCGTGTGTCGCTGGCGGTGGTGGCGACGGGTGTTTGGCGCGTGGTGCTGGGTCTGGCCGACCCATAAGCGGCAGGGGGCAGGTGGGTTTCGAGGATGCCAGCCCGCGCGGGCATGACGGTGGGGCGGGGGCCTGTGCCACGCCCCGTCACCCCGGCGAAGCTAGGTCCATTTCGTTTGTGTTCAAGGCAATATGATACAGACGCAATCCCCGACGCAGGCGGGAGTCGGTCTTGTGATAGCGAGTAGCGGAAACGGAGATGTCCACGCTTTGGCCAGTCGTCGATGCCCTGAAGTGCCCTCGCCGCTGGCGGGTTCTCGACGCCCACGCGTCGCGATGCGCCCTGGCCTGATCCGGCGGCGGCGCGTCGGGCGATGATCGCGCCGCGCCCGCTGCGCGAACGGCTTGTCGCCGGCCTAGGCGTGGCCGCGATCGAGGTGGCGCTCGGCCTGGCCTTGCTGCTGGTTCTGACGACCCGCTTCGCGCCGCCGCGCGCGCCGCCCGCGACCCTGCTGGAAAGCCCGCCTGTCCTTATCCCGCCGCCAGCGCCGGAGCGACCGCATGCGCGTGCCCATTCCGGCCCAGCCGCGCCGCGCAACCTGCGCGCGAAGCCGACGCCACTCGTCGTGCCGCCGCCGCTCGTCGCGCTCGCGCCGCCGCCACCGATCATTGCGGCTCCGGTGGCCTCGACGGGGGCGGCGGCGCGGGCGGGCGCATCCGATCTGCCGGGGCCGGGGACGGGTGCCGGCGGGATCGGCGCCGGCCTGGGCGGCGGTGGCGATGGGGGGGGCGATGGAATGCCGCCGCGGCATATCCGCGGCCGGATCCGCGACGGCGATTTCCCGCGCGCTTTGGCCGAAGCCGGCGCGGGCGGCACGGTGGGCGTCCGCTATCGCGTTGGCATTAACGGGCGCGTCGGCGACTGCAGCGTGACGCGTTCCAGCGGCAATGCCGATCTGGATGCGCTGACCTGCCGCCTGATCCAGCAGCGCTTTCGCTTCGACCCCTCACGCGATGGCGCAGGCCGTAAAGTGCCGTCGATCATCGTCGAAAATCATAGCTGGCTGATCGAACGGCTCCCGTCACCGCCCGCCGGCACGCCTTAGCGCAGGCGCGGCGCCAGCAGCGCGATCAGCCGCTCGCAGCCCGCCTGATCCTCCGCATCGAAGCGGCCAACCTGCGGACTATCCAGATCCAGCACGCCCAGCACTTCGCCCTCGACCACGATCGGCACCACCAGTTCGGAGGCCGACGCCGCATCGCAGGCGATATGGCCGGGAAAGGCATGGACGTCCTCCACCCGCTGCGTCTCGCGCGTCGCCGCGGCGGCGCCGCACACGCCCGCGCCAAAGGCGATGCGGATGCAGGCGGCCTTGCCCTGGAACGGCCCGAGCACCAGCTCGCCGCCGACATTGCGGTAAAAGCCGGCCCAGTTGAGATCGGGCAGATATTCCCAGATCAGCGCCGCCGCATTGGCCATGTTGGCGATCGGATCGGGCTCGCCCGCGGTCAGGCCGTCGAGCGCGCTTTCCAGATCACGATACAGCTCGGCCTTGCTTCCGGCCGCAATGTCGAATTGATACACGTTCGGGGTCCTTAAGGGGGATGTTTGCGTGAAGCCTGACGTATTGATCGTGGGCGCCGGCCACAATGGGCTGACCTGTGCTTTCTACCTCGCCAAGGCCGGGCTGAAGGTGCGCATGCTGGAGCGCCGCGACATTGTCGGCGGTGCGGCGGTGACGGAGGAATTCCATCCCGGCTTCCGCAATTCGGTGGCGAGCTACACCGTCAGCCTGCTCCAGCCCAAGGTGATCGCCGACATGCGGCTGCACGAACGCGGCCTGCGCATCCTGGATCGGCCCTATTCCAATTTCCTGCCGCAACCGGACGGACGCTATCTGCTGGTCGGCGGCAGCCTAGAGAAGACCCAGGCCGAATTCGCCAAATTTTCGGAGGCGGACGCGCGCGCGCTGCCGGCATATTATGCGATGCTGGAAAGCGTGGCGGATGTGCTGCGCGATCTGGCGCTGCAGATCCCGCCCAATGCCGGCGGCGGCCCGGCGGCGTTGCTGGCGGCGGCCAAGCAGGGCGGCCGGCTGGCGCGGATGCCGATCCCAAGGCAGCGCGACGTGCTGGACCTGTTCACCAAATCGGCGCGCGCCTTCCTGGACGGCTGGTTCGAGAGCGATGCGATCAAGGCGGCGTTCGGTTTCGATGCGGTGGTCGGCAATTATGCCAGCCCCGACACGCCGGGCTCGGCCTATGTCCTGCTCCATCATGTGTTCGGGGAGGTGAATGGCGACAAGGGGGCGTGGGGCCACGCCGTCGGCGGCATGGGTGCGATCACCCAGGCGATGCGCCAGGCGTGCGAGGAGGAAGGCGTCGAGATATGGACCGGGGCGCCGGTCGCGCGCGTGCTGGTGGAACGGGGCAAAGTGACAGGCGTGCGGCTGGAGGATGGCAGCGCGCATAGTGCCGGGATCGTGGCCGCCAATGTCGGGCCGCGGCTGCTGTATGACCGGCTGATCGATCCGGCCGATCTTGACCCGGATTTCGCGCGGCGGGTGAAGGGGTTCAAGGTCGGATCGGGCACGTTCCGGATGAACGTCGCGCTATCGGAACTGCCGCGTTTCACCGCGCGGCCGGAGCCGGGCGATCATCTCAAGTCGGGCATCATCCTGGCGCCGACGCTGGATTATATGGACCGCGCCTTCACCGATGCGCGCGCCACCGGCATGTCGAAGGCGCCGATCGTGGAGATGCTGATCCCCTCCACCGTCGACGATAGTCTGGCGCCGGCCGGCAGCCATGTCGCGAGCCTGTTCTGCCAGCAATTCGCGCCGGTCCTTCCGGACGGGCGCTCCTGGGACAATGAGCGCGCGGCGGCGGCCGATCTGATCATCGCCACGGTCGAACAATGGGCGCCGGGCTTTACCCGCAGCGTCGTCGGACGGCAGATTTTGTCACCGCTCGACCTGGAACGCACGTTCGGCCTGATCGGCGGCGACATCATGCACGGCGCCATGTCGCTGGACCAACTCTGGTCGGCCCGCCCGATCCTCGGCAATGCCGCCTATCGCGGGCCGATCGCTGGCCTCTATATGTGCGGTGCGGGCACCCATCCCGGCGGCGGCGTCACCGGCGCACCCGGGCACAATGCCGCCAAAGCGATCCTGCAGGATCGGTCCCTGCTCGGCCGAATCTTCAAACGCTAAACCCTCTCCTCCCCGGAACGGGGAGGGGGACCGCCGCGTAGCGGTGGTGGAGGGGAAATTCCCAGCGTCGGGCTATATCCCCTCCACCCCGCCTGCGGCGCGGTCCCCCTCCCCGAGCAAGCTCGGGGAGGAGAGGGGTAGTGTCTCCTCCCCGGCACGGGGAGGAGAGTCCTCAGCTCTCGATGAAGGCGAGGAGGTCGGCGTTGATCACGTCGGCGTGGATCGTGAAGGCGCCATGGGGATAGCCGGGATAGATTTTGATCTGGCCATGCTTCAGCAGCGTGATGCCGATCTCGGCCGAATCCTTGATCGGCACGACCTGATCGTCATCGCCGTGCAGGAGCAGCACCGGCACGTCGACCGACTTCAGATCTTCGGTAAAGTCGGTTTCGGAGAAGGCCTTCACGCAATCGACATGGGCCTTGATGCCGCCCATCATGCTCTGGCGCCACCAATTGTCGATCACGCCCTGGATCGGCGTCGCGCCCGGGCGGTTGAAGCCGTAAAACGGGCCGGACGCGACATCGCGGTAGAATTGGGCGCGGTTGAACGCGGTCTGCTGACGGAAATCGTCGAACACCTCGATCGGCAGGCCGCCCGGATTGGCATCCGATTTCAGCATCACCGGCGGCACCGCGCTGATCAGCACGGCCTTGGCGACGCGGCCGGGCTTGGCGCGCGCGACATAATGGATCACTTCGCCGCCGCCGGTGGAATGGCCGATATGGATCGCGCCCTTCAGGTCGAGATGGTCGGTCAGCGTCGCCACGTCCGCGGCATAGGTATCCATCTCATTGCCCGTGTCCGTCTGCGTCGAACGGCCATGGCCGCGCCGATCATGCGCGATCACGCGATAGCCCTTCTGCAGGAAGAACATCATCTGATTGTCCCAATCGTCGGCGCTGAGCGGCCAGCCGTGATGGAACATGATCGGGGTCGCATCCTTCGAACCCCAGTCCTTGTAGAAAATCTCGGTTCCGTCGGCGGTGGTCACATACGGCATGACGAATCTCCCTGGCTTTCGCGCATTGCGATGACGCAACTGTGCGACGAATGGATGAATTGGCAAAGTACCCAAAAGGGTAATGGTGAATTGTGATCGGACACGCCATGTTGGGTGCGCTGTCCTTGCCCCCGACATGTAGGCGTCGGCGTTGTCACCAGATATCCGTCTCAAGGAATCCTCATGAACGATAGTCCCGTTTGGTTCATTTCGGGCTGTTCGACCGGCTTCGGCCACGCGCTCGCCCAGCGGGTGCTGGATCGCGGCTGGCGTGCCGTCGTCACCGCGCGCGATGCCGGTCGCGTCGCGGATCTCGCCGCCCCCTATGGCGATCGCGCGCTGGCCATGGCGCTGGACGTGGCGGATCAGGCGCAGATCGCGGCTGCCGTGGCCGCCGCGCACGATCGGTTCGGGCGGCTCGACGTGCTCGTGAACAATGCGGGCTATGGCTATCAGGCCAGCATCGAGGAAGGCGACGAGGCCGAGATCCGCGCCCAGTTCGACGTCAACGTCTTCGGCCTGTTCGCGCTGACCCGCGCGGTGCTGCCGGGCATGCGGGCGCAGCGCCGCGGCCATATCCTGAACATCACATCGGTCGCCGGCCATGTCGGCTTTCCGGGCTCCGGCTATTATGCGGCCTCCAAACATGCGGTGGAGGGCGTGTCCGATGCGTTGCGCGCCGAAACGGCGCCGCTCGGCATCAAGGTGACCTGCGTGGCGCCGGGCCCGTTCCGCACCGATTGGGCGGGCCGATCGCTGCGCCAGACGCCCAATCGCATCGCCGATTATGCGGAAACGGCGGGCAAAAGGCTGGACAGCACCAAAGCGATCAGCGGCACCCAGGCGGGCGATCCGGTGCGCGCCGGCGACGCGATGATCGCGCTGACCGAAATGGCCGATCCGCCCAGCAATATCGTGCTCGGCGCCTGGGGCTATGACGCGGTGACCAAGGCCTTGCGCGATCGGCTGGCGACGATCGAGGGCCAGCGCGACCTGGCTTTGGGTACGGATTATCCGGACGGGGAGGGCTGATGGTCCGACGGCCCGAGCGCACAACCCCGTCATGCTGAACTCGTTTCAGCATCTATCGTGCCCCCGGCGGCGTCGCTCGCGGAGGTTTGGACCCTGAAACAAGTTCAGGGTGACGGTGGAATTTGGGTCGATGCCGCGCGACCCAAGACGGCGCCCTCGTCGTCATGCTGAACGTGTTTCAGCATCCATCGCGCCCCCGGCGATGTCGCTCGAGGAGCGTTGGACCCTGAAACAAGTTCAGGGTGACGGTGGAATTTGGGTCGATGCCGCGCGACACAAGACCGCGCCCTCGCCCGTCATGCTGAACTCGTTTCAGCATCCATCGTGCCCCCGGCGATGTCGCTCGCGGAGAATTGGACCCTGAAACAAGTTCAGGGTGACGGTGGGATTTGGGTCTATGCCGCGCGACCCAAGACCGCGTTCTCGCCCGTCATGCTGAACGTGTTTCAGCATCCATCGCGCCCCTGGCGACGTCGCTCGAGGAGCGTTGGACCCTGAAACAAGTTCAGGGTGACGGTGGGATTTGGGTCGATGCCGCGCGACGCAAGACGGCGCCCTCGTCGTCATGCTGAACTCGTTTCAGCATCCATCGCGCCCCTGGCGACGTCGCTCGCGGAGCGCTGGACCCTGAAACAAGTTCAGGGTGACGGTGGATTTGGGTCTATGCCGCGCACACGACCGCGCTCTCGCCCGTCATGCTGAACTCGTTTCAGCATCCATCGTGCCCCCGGCGACGTCGCTCGCGGAGAATTGGACCCTGAAATAAGTTCAGGGTGACGGTGGATGTGGGACGGGGTGGCGGGATAGCAGGCCAACATTGGGTGCGGCCTTTGCGCACACCACAAAGCAAAACGCCCGGAGGTTTCCCCCCGGGCGTTTCCTTGTCCGATCGGGCGATCGATCAGCTCGAATAATACATGTCGAATTCGACCGGCGCCGGGGTCATTTCCCAACGTGCCACTTCCGGCCACTTGAGCTCCATATAGCTTTCGATCTGGTCTTCGGTGAACACGCCGCCCTTCAGCAGGAAGGCGTGATCGGCCTTCAGGCTGTCCAGCGCTTCCCGCAGCGATGCGCAGACGGTCGGCACCTGGCTCAGCTCTTCCGGCGGCAGATCATAGAGGTTCTTGTCCATCGCCTCGCCCGGGTGGATCTTGTTCTCGATCCCGTCCAGGCCCGCCATCAGCAGCGCCGCATAGCAATAATAGGGATTGGCCATCGCGTCGGGGAAGCGGAACTCGACGCGCTTCGCCTTGGCGCCCGCACCATAAGGAATGCGGCACGAGGCCGAACGGTTGCGCGACGAATAAGCCAGAAGCACCGGCGCCTCATAGCCCGGCACCAGCCGCTTATAGCTGTTGGTGGTCGGGTTGGTGAAGGCGTTCAGCGCCTTGGCATGCTTGATCACGCCGCCGATGAAGAACAGGCACATGTCGGACAGGCCGGCATAGCCATTGCCGGCGAACAGCGGATTGCCGCCATCCCAGATCGACATGTGCGTGTGCATGCCGGAGCCGTTATCCTTGGCGATCGGCTTGGGCATGAAGGTTACGGTCTTGCCGTAGGCCTGCGCCACCTGCCACACGACATACTTGTAGATCTGCATGCGATCGGCGGTCTGGACGAGCGTGCCGAAGGTCAGGCCCAGCTCATGCTGCGCGGCGGCAACCTCATGGTGATGCTTGTCGCACGGCAGGCCCATTTCCAGCATGGTCGAGACCATCTCGCCGCGGATATCGACGGCGCTGTCGACCGGTGCGACCGGGAAATAGCCGCCCTTGGCGCGCGGACGATGGGCGAGGTTGCCCTGCTCATATTCCTTGCCGGTGTTGGTCGGCAGCTCGACATCGTCGATCTTGTAATAGCTCTCGTTATAGGTCGTATCGAACTGGACGTTGTCGAACATGAAGAATTCGGCTTCGGGCCCGACATAGACCGTGTCGCCGATCCCCAGCGTCTTCAGATAGGATTCGGCGCGCTTCGCGGTCGAACGCGGATCGCGGCTATAGAGGTCGCCGGTCGAAGGCTCGACGATGTCGCACACCAGGATCAGCATCGGCGTGGCCGAGAACGGATCGACCCACACGGCGTCCAGATCCGGCTTCAGGATCATGTCGCTCTCGTTGATCGTCTTCCAGCCTTCGATCGACGAACCGTCGAACATGAAGCCGTCATTCAGTTCGTCCTCGCCAACGACGCCGGCCACCATCGTCAGATGCTGCCACTTGCCCTTGGGATCGGTGAAACGCAGATCGACCCACTCGATCTCCTTCTCCTTGATCATCTTGAGAACGTCGGACGCCTTATTCGCCATTTGAAAGCCTTCCCTTGATCGTCGCCACGGCGACTTCCTTCATCCGTCGCCCCAGCAAAGGCTGGGGCCGCAGTTCGAATATTCCTTCAGCCCAATCCAGGCTCCGCCTCCCGCAATCCTGCTTGTCGTCAGCAGGACGAGGCCGCGGCGCGCCGGCCTTTAGACCGCATCCGCATCCCGCTCCCCGGTCCGGATGCGGACCGCGGTGTCGATGGTGGTGACAAAGATCTTGCCGTCGCCGATGCGCCCCGTCTGGGCGGCATTCTGGATCGCCTCGACCACGCGCTCCGACATCGCATCGTCCACCACCACCTCAAGTTTCACCTTGGGCAGGAAATCGACGACATATTCGGCGCCGCGATACAATTCGGTGTGGCCCTTCTGGCGGCCAAAGCCGCGCGCCTCGGTCACCGTGATGCCGGACACGCCGACTTCATGCAGCGCCTCCTTCACCTCATCGAGCTTGAACGGCTTGATGATCGCCTCGATCTTCTTCACGTCAACGCTCCCCGTCCCGATGGCTGTCGCTTTCAATAAGCGTGCCACATGAGCGCACGCAAGCGCGGCGCGCGATCGGGGCCGCATCTGTAGAACATTGCCCGCAAAGGCGGCACCTGCGCGCCGATCTGCCCTTTTTTGCGGCAGTTGTTCGACGATCTGGATCTATTGCGGACGCGCGATTGGGTCGGGCCCGCAACGATCTGTCCGGCAGAGTCGGGAGGCGAGCCGGAGTCGTCTAGCGCGTGATCCCCAGACCGGCGCGCAGGCGGGTCTGGTGGCGGTTATAGTCGAGCAGATTCTCGCCATAGCCGACGAAGCCCTGCCCGAAGAGATAGAGTTTTGGCGCCCCGCTGAAGAGCGTCGGCAGCGGATAGGAGATCAACGCCTCGGCCGCGCCCTTGCCGCTGCCGGGGTTCAGCCGGCCGCTGGCGCTCAGCTGCATGCCTTCGGGCGTGCCGATCCGTGCCGTCAGGCCGGTATGGCCGCGATAATGCGCGATATCGGGATTGTCGGAACGGTTGCCGACATAGGCCCACAGCTGCGGCCCGATCGCGACATCATAGCCCCGCCAGCGCGTCTTCAGCTCGGGCTCGACATAGACGATGTTGATGCTGCGCGACGCCGCACCCGACCGGCCGTTGGATTGATGGCGCGCGCCGAACCGTCCGCCGATCGCCCAATCGCCGACGGAGGCGAGCCGCGGCAGGCTGTAGTAAAGCTCGGGCATATAATCGATATTGCGGAACGGCGCGGACGCACTGCCCGTGTCCCAGAACATTCGCTGGGTATAGCCGAACATGATCCCGTCGCGCCACGATGTGCGTTCGCCGGCGCGGCCGAACAGCTGATATTTGAAGCTGATCTGCAGGCGGGCGTCGCTGTTCGTGCCGGGCCCGTAGACCGCGTAAATGGGCTCGTAGGCGGACAAATTGGCCAGGAAGGTCCGGTCGCCCGGCTGTTCCAGCGGCCCGGCCGGGCTGGCGGGCGCCGGCATGGTGGGCGACGCGGCCGCAGTCACGGCGGTGGATTGCGGCGCGCCGGGCGCTGGCGGCGTATAAGCGATGGCAATTGCCGGCGCATCCGGCAGCGTCAGCGCAAGCAGGCCCGCGCCGATGCCGGCGGGCGGCGTGAGGCGATAATGCAGGCGGGCGAAACCGGACGGGGAAAGCGCCACGCGGGCCGGCTGATCCGCCGCCCGCTCCAGCCGCACAGCCATGGGCGTGCCGGCGGCGGTGGCAAGCGTGGCGTCGATCGTGTCGGCGACATCGATCGTCTGCGCGGCCGCGGCGTCGTTAGTGACGATCAGCTCGACCGCGATCGCACCGCTGCCGGGATCGACCTGGGTCGAGGCGACGATCGGCGCGCCGGCCGAAGCCGCGGTGGCGGCCACCGGACCAATCGCAAGAAGGCAAAGCAGGGAACGCATCTGGGGCAAGCGCGCCGACGCAGTCGCGGTTCCGTTGCACGGGTGAAACGGTATCGTCGTGGGACTGTATCCTGCTTTTTTGCCGTTTTGTGCCGTGGCCGCCGTGCCGCGCGGTTATGTGGCGCGCGCACCCGCAGGGGCAGGCGGCGTGGTTCGTGGATGCCAGCCTGCGCTGGCATGACGGCGGCGGCGGCGGGGACCGTTTCCGCATACGACCCCTCTCGCGCCTCACACTACACCGTCATCCCAGCGCAGGATGGGGGCCATGGGGTGCCTTCACAACATCGCCGCGCCGGGGTCTGGCGCCTGGTGGATCCGTTTGCAGGCAAAAACGGTGTGTATCGAGGGCTAACGCCGCGCGTCTTCCATGACCTGGGTATAGGTTCTTACAGAGCCGTTCCAGCCGTTCCAAAGCTCCGGCTCCTGCACGTCGCCCGATGCATCATCGACGATGATGGTCCAGTTCATATCCTTGACCATCGTGCCCACGATCCAGCACAGGCGATTGTCGATCTGCTTCACGCCAAAGCTGCCGATATGGAGCGTTATGCCGCATTGCGCGGCGACCGCTCGGGCTTTTGCCACAGCCTCCGCCTCCGACAAAAAAGTGGCGGGCCGCCGCGGCGGTAAAAACAGGTCGTGAACACAGGCAAGAAGGCGACGGATCATAGCTCAGCCTTCCGATTGATCGGGCGTGGACCGGGCCAAGCACCAGATCCTTTCGGGCCTAAGAGTCTTACAGCAGATTGGAGGAGAAAGCTGCCGCCATCCTTGCGTCACTGGTCCCCCGTTGCGAAGGGGGATGCCTGTATGTGTTGGAGATAATTGGTGCGGATGACGGAACGAAGCACGACGCGGCGCAACCTGTTGGGGGGTGTGGCCTGGGCCGGCATCGCGCTTGCGTTCGCACCTTCGGCCTTCGCCGCGCCCGGCAAAGTGGCGATCATCAATCGGCGCACCGCCTTTCCGCTGATCGCCAACGGCGTGCCCGCCGCGATCCTGGTCGATCCCCAGGCGGACAGCGCGGTGCTGCGTGTCGCCGACAGCTTCGCCACCGATCTGCAGCGCGTGAGCGGCCGGGCGGCGGCGCGGGCCGGGCGGGCGGAAGAGGCGAGCAGGCCGCTCGTGATCATCGGCGTGCTCGGCGCCAGCCCGACCATCGACGGGCTGGTCGCGGCGGGCAAGATCGAGGCCGCCGATATTCGCGGCGAATGGGAAGCCTTTCGCCAGATTGTAGTCGACCGGCCCTTCCCCAATGTCGCGCGCGCGCTCGTGATCGTCGGGGCAGACCGGCGCGGGGCGGTGTTCGGGACATACGATCTGTCCGAACGGATCGGTGTCTCGCCCTGGCATTGGTTCGCCGACGTGCCCGTGCGTACGCGCCGCGACATGTGGATCCCGGCGGGGTCGCGGCGCGATCAGCCGCGCGTGCGCTATCGCGGCTTCTTCATCAATGATGAGGATCCCTGCTTCAGCGGCTGGGCCAAGAAGAAGTTCGGCGGCATCAATTCGGCGATGTACGCCCATGTGTTCGAGCTACTGCTGCGGATGAAGGGCAATTATCTGTGGCCCGCCATGTGGGCGCCCAAGGCATTTGCCGCCGACGACCCCAACAACATGATCCTGGCCGATGCGATGGGCGTCGTGATGGGCAATTCGCATCATGAGGTGATGCTGCGCGCCCAGGACGAATGGCATCGCAACACCGACAAGGGCGTGACCGGCGGTGCGTGGGATTACAGCAAGAATGCCGTCAATTTGCGGACCTTTTGGCGCGGCGGGATCGAGCGGATGATGTCCAAGGGCGACGGCAAGGGCTATGAGTCCGTCGTCACCGTCGGCATGCGCGGCGACGGGGACGAGGCGATGGCGGAGGGCACCGCCACCGATCTGCTGGAGCGGATCGTCGCCGATCAGCGCCGCATCATCGCCGACGTTACCGGCAAGCCGGCCGATCAGACGCCGCAAGTATGGGCGCTCTACAAGGAAGTGCAGGAGTATTACGAACATGGCATGAAGGTGCCGGACGACGTCACCCTGCTGTTCGCCGACGACAATTGGGGTCAGATACGGCGCCTGCCCGCGCCCGGCGCGGCCCCGCGCAGCGGCGGCTACGGCGTCTATTATCATTTCGATTATGTCGGTGGCCCGCGCAACTATAAGTGGATCAACACCAACCAGATCGAAAAGGTCTGGCAGCAGATGGACCTGGCCTATCGCCGCGGCGCGCGCGCGATGTGGATCGCCAATGTCGGCGATATCAAGCCGATGGAATATCCGCTCGGCTTCTTCCTGGCGATGGCGTGGAACCCGGATGCGGTGACGCCGGCGACGCTCGCCGCTTATCCCGCCGCCTGGGCCGAGGCGACCTTCGGGCCGGAACAAGCCGACGCGATCGGCGCGATGATCACCGCCTACAGCCAATATGCCGCGCGCCGGAAACCGGAGCTTGTCGATCAGGATAGTTTCCCGCTGGGCGACGCCACGCGCGAAGCGCTGGACGGCGGCGAATTCGGCGACATGGTGGCGCAGTGGGATAGGCTGGAGGCAGAGATGCTGCGCGTCCGCGCCCGCCTGCGCCCGGATCAGATGGACGCCTATTTCCAGCTACTGGAATTCCCGATCGCGGCGATGGCGAACCTCTATCGCCTGTATTACGCGGTCGCCTGGAACCGGAAGCTGGCGTCCAGCAACGATGCGCGCGCCAACCATTTCGCCGATCAGGCCGAGGCCGCCTTCCGCCGCGATGGCGCGCTCACCCGCCAATATCACAGCATCAATGGCGGCAAGTGGGACGGGATGATGGCGCAGGTCCATATGAGCTACGTCATCTGGAACGACCCCACCCAGCAGACCCTGCCCAGCATCATGCGCGTCGGCGGCGATACGCCGGAAAGCAAGCGCGGTATCGCGCCCCGCTTCCGCGCGCGCGCCGCCACGCCGCCGGGCGTGATCGCGATCGAGGCGCCGAACTTCAGCCGCGCGCGCGGCGGCGCCGGCCTGCAATGGGCGGCCGTGCCGCATCTCGGCCGCACCGCCGGCGCGGTGCTGGCGTTGCCGCAGGGGCGCCCAGCCACCCGTGCGGCGGATGGCGTGCGGCTGGAATATGACGTGCGGGTGGATCAGGCCGGCCCGGCGTTGCTGACCCTCTATCTGGCGCCGACGCTGGACACGATCGGCAAGCGCGGCGTCGCGATCGGTGTCTCGATCGACGACGGCCCGGTCATGGCGCTGCGCGCCGAGCTGGAGGCAACGGGCGGGCCGGAGGACACGCCCGGCAAACGCCGCTGGGCGGACGCGGTGCGCGACAATAGCGTCCAGCTGTCCGCCAATATGGGTCCCCTCGGCGTGGGCCGGCATGTCGTGAAGGTGTGGCGCCTGGACGACAATGTCGTGCTGGAAAAACTGGTGCTCAGCACCGCAGCGGTGCCGCCCACTTATCTCGGCCCGCCGGCGTCGCCGTGATGGGAAAGTAGCGCCCTTCCGCCGTCACTCCAGCGAAAGCCGGCGTCCATGGCGTGTGTCGCGGGCGACAGCGTTGGGGCGAGGGTGGCCCGGTGCGGCGATCCGCTCCGCCGGCGCCGGCCGCGCCTTAGAGTATGATGACTTTACGTTCATCCGTTCGTGCCGAGTAGCGACCGAGTTGCCCGCAGGGCGTATCGAGGGCGCGTATCGAGGCATTGGTGATGGTCTCTCGATACGCGCTCTCGACAAGCCTGTCCTGAGCGCCTGCCTCGCAGGCAGTCGAAGGGCTCGATCGCACCTCGAGACGAACGGGTGCTACCAAAGTCACCACGCTGCTAGGGTGTCGAGAAGCAGCTCAGGCTGGCGGGGACGAGCCGGCCGCGGAGTGCGCGGAAGCGGAATTCCGAGGAGAAGACGTCCTCCCCGGCATTGTGGGTGATGCGGACCCGGCATTGGCCGTGCGTGCAGCCGCCGCTGACCCGGTTGGTGCCGCTGTCCAGCGCCGCCAGCGGGGTCGCGAGAAAATCGCCCAGTTTCGGCTTCGGCACGCCCGGGATGACGCCATAGCAGGAGGATGACGGCGGGATCGGCAGGGCCGCGGCCGCCAGCAACAGGCGCAGGGCCGGTTCCGCACCCACCGGCGGCGGGGCGGGCGCAGCCGCGGCCAGCAGGGTTCCGGCCAGCGCCGCCAGGAGGATCCGCGTCATTGCGGCACCGCGTAGAAGAAGCTCACCTTGTCCATGCCTCCATAAGCGCCGCCCATGCGCGTCTTGAACGCGTCCACGGTCGGCTCGCGCCGCACCGCATGGC
Source organism: Sphingomonas sp. ASY06-1R (assembly GCF_052180265.1). Taxonomy (GTDB): domain Bacteria; phylum Pseudomonadota; class Alphaproteobacteria; order Sphingomonadales; family Sphingomonadaceae; genus Sphingomonas_I. The sequence continues at coordinate 176,349 of NZ_CP197464.1, forward strand.
CACTATTGCCGAAATTATAGACGCAGCCTGAAAAGACGATGCCGACATGCTTGCGCGGCGCATTGCCCATCAGCGTGCCCGCCATGTTCGTGGTCAACGTCACGAACATCAGGATGCCGTCGGTATTCTCCGGCGCGCTTGCCCAGTCACCGCGCGTCGGCAGGCGATTGTACAGCTCGTCGCAGCGGATCGAGGCGCCGGTGTGCCGGGTGCTATATTCCATGTCGCCGCACAACATGCCCAGCTGTATCTCCAGCACGTGCGAGACGAAGTGGGCGCAATGATTTTGCTGCGGCGAATCGAACTTGTTGCCGCAGATCTCGCCAATGCCTTTGCCGACATAGCCATCCAGGATCACCTTGGTCACCGCACGTGCCATCAGTCGCTCCTCTTTATGACGGTCGTCTTATCATCGGCGCGGGGGCAGGGATACTCGGCTGATAGGTGTTTCGTGTGACATGGTCCTGACTGCCGGTTCGCACATTCCGTCCTCCTGCGAAGCGGAACGCGCCCAATTTATCGGCTTTTCCCGATGTGTATTGCGAGATCACGACCCATCGGCTATTCACGATGGATGGACGCCACCGCTGCTCTGGCCGCGCTTGCGGCGCTGTCCCATCCGACGCGGCTCGACGCGTTCCGCCTGCTCGTGCGGCACGAGCCCAATGGCCTGCCAACGGGTGCGCTGGTCGCCGCGAGTGGGTTGAGCCAGAGCACCTTTTCGACCCATCTGGCCGTGCTTGCGCAGGCCGGGTTGGTGACGGCGGAACGACGCGGGCGGCAACAGATTCAGCGCGCCCGCATCGATGGCTTGCGCGCGCTGATGATCTTCCTAGCCAGGGATTGCTGCGATGGCCGCGCCGAATTGTGCGCGCCGCTGCTGGCCGAACTCGCCTGCTGCTGAAGGAGCGATCGTGCCCGTCATTATCTATCACAATCCCGCCTGCGGCACGTCGCGCAACGTACTGGCCCTGATCCGTAACAGCGGTGTCGAGCCGGAGGTGATCGACTATCTGAATACGCCGCCGTCGCGCGCCCGGCTGGTCGAGCTGATCGACCGCGCCGCTATGCGGCCGCGGGACCTGCTGCGCGAAAAGGGGACGCCTTATGCCGATTTGGGGCTCGGCGATCCCGGCCTGAGCGATGACGCGCTGATCGATGCGATGATGGCGCATCCCATCCTGATCAATCGCCCGCTGGTGGAAACGCCCTTGGGGGTGAAGCTGTGCCGCCCGTCGGAAACCGTGCTGGACATCTTGCCGGATCCGCAGCGCGGTGCGCTGGCCAAGGAAGATGGCGAACCGGTCGTCGATGCCAGCGGCAAGCGGATTGCGTAATGGTGACGGTGACCGCCGACGCCCCGGCCCGGAAGCCGATGCGGCTGTTCGAACGCTGGCTTACCGTGTGGGTGGCGCTGTGCATCGTCGCCGGCATCGCGCTCGGCCAGGCGGCGCCGGGCGTGTTCGCGGCGATCGCGTCCGCCGAGCTGGCCCATGTCAATCTGGTCGTCGCCGCGCTGATCTGGCTGATGATCGTGCCGATGCTGCTCAAGATCGACCTGGCTGCGCTCGGTGCCGTGCGCCGGCATTGGCGGGGCGTCGTCGTCACGCTGGTGGTCAATTGGGGCGTCAAACCATTCTCGATGGCGCTGCTTGCCACAATCTTCCTGGGCTGGCTGTTCCTGCCGCTGCTGCCTGCCGGCCAGGCCTCCTCCTATATCGCCGGTCTGATCCTGCTGGCGGCGGCACCGTGCACCGCCATGGTGTTCGTCTGGTCGAACCTGTGCGACGGCGATCCGGGCTATACGCTCAGCCAGGTCGCGCTGAACGACCTCATCATGATCATCCTGTTCGCGCCGCTGGTGGCGCTGTTGCTGGGCGTCGCGTCGGTGACGGTGCCGTGGGATACTTTGCTCCTGTCGGTCGCGCTCTACATCGTCGTGCCGGTGGCCGTGGCGCAATTGGTGCGGCGTGCCGTGATCGCGTCTGGCGGTCAGGATGCGCTCGATCGCCTGCTCGCCGCGCTCGGCCCACTGTCGCTGGTGGCGCTGCTTGCCACGCTGATATTGCTGTTCGGCTTCCAGGGCGAACAGATCGTCGCCCAGCCGTTCGTGATCGGGCTGATCGCGGTGCCGATCCTCCTCCAGGTCTATCTCAATGCCGGCATCGCTTATCTCCTGTCGCGCCGGCTCGGCGTCGCCTGGTGCGTGGCGGCGCCGGCGGCGCTGATCGGCGCTTCCAATTTCTTCGAACTTGCCGTCGCCGCCGCCATATCTTTGTTCGGCCTGACATCCGGCGCGGCGCTCGCCACGGTCGTGGGCGTATTGGTGGAGGTGCCGGTGATGCTGTCGGTCGTCGCGATCGTGAAGCGTACGCGTCCCTGGTATGAAGGAGGGCGCCGTCCGCTCGGCTGACGCCGGCAACATTCGGAAAGATTTCCGCAACATAGGCGAAGCCAATCGCCGCTCCGACCGTTCAGCATCATGAGCACGTTCCGGAGAGCCCATGAAGATGCCCACTTTCGAAGAGCGTGCCGCGCTCCTCGACGCCAGCCGCACGCTCAAGATGGCGCGCTCGGCGCACGCTTATGTGCGGGGCAATACGGTCAAATTCTACGAATGGCTGGCGGCATCGCCGGCAGCGAAGCGGCTGCCGCGCGGGCCGGAATTGTGGATTTGCGGCGACTGTCATCTCGGCAATCTCGGCCCGCTGTCCGACGGCAATGGCCATGTCGAGGTGCAGATACGCGATCTCGACCAGACCGTGATCGGCAATCCGGCGCATGATCTGATCCGGCTCGGTCTGTCGCTCGCCACCGCCGCGCGCGGATCGGATCTGCCCGGCGTCACCACCGCGCGCATGGTGGAGGAGATGGTCGACGGCTACGAACAGGCGCTGGCGGATCGATCGGGCGGCGATGCCGGTGCGGAGCCTGCGGTGGTGCGCACGGTCAAGCGGCGCGCGCTGGGGCGCAAATGGCGCCATCTCGCCCGCGAGCGGATCGGCGATGAAGAGCCGCACATTCCGCTCGGTAAGAAATTCTGGAAGATCGAGCCCGCCGAACGCGCCGCGCTTGAGGAATTATTCTCGGACGAGGCCACCAAGCGGCTGATCCTGGCGCTCGATCCGCACGACGGCGATCGCAGCCTGCGCCTGGTGGATGCGGCCTATTGGATGAAGGGCTGCAGCTCGCTCGGCCTGCTGCGCTATGCCGCGATCATCGAGATTGGCGGCACCAAGGGACGTGCCGATTATGCGCTGGTCGATCTGAAGGAAGCGACCACCTCCGCCGCGCCCGCCGCCGCGGCTGCGAAGATGCCGAAGGACCCGGCCGAGCGGGTCGTGGCCGGCGCGCGCGCGCTGTCGCCGCACCTGGGCGAGCGCATGATCGCCGCCCGGATGATGGACCGATCCGTCTTCATCCGCGAACTGGCGCCGCAGGATCTGAAGCTGGAGGTCGAACAGTTCAGCCAAGCCGAAGCGGTCAAGGCGGCGCGCTATCTCGCCTCCGTCGTCGGCAAGGCGCATGGCCGGCAGATGGACAATGCCGCCCGGGCCGAATGGCGCCGCCAGCTGCTGGACCATCGCGGCGCCGATATCGAGGCGCCGTCCTGGCTGTGGCAGAGCGTCGTCGATCTCTCCGGAACGCATGAATCCGGATATCTGGAACATTGCCGCCGCTACGCGCTGCGCGCCGCGGCGTGAGCAACGCCACGCGCTGATTCACCCGGCCCGCTGCCGCACGGCTGTGCCCGCGCGGCTTGACGCGGCGCCGTGCCCCCGCTTTGTGCCAGCCCGATGCTGAGCCGCATGAACTTCACGGGCGTGTGGCGTAGCTATCAGGCGCGCGTACTGGCCGAAATGGACGTGCATCTGGCCGATAGCCGGCTGCACATCGTCGCCGCGCCCGGATCGGGCAAGACCGTGCTGGGGCTGGAAGCGATGCGCCGGATCGGGCGGCGCGCCTTGGTGCTGTCGCCCAGCATCACGATCCGCGATCAATGGCGCGAGCGGTTGTTCCCGCTTTTCCTGGCGGATCGCGCCGCCTGGGATGCGGACATATCCAGCGATCTGCACGCCCCCGCCGCGATGACGATCACGACCTATCAGGCGCTGCACAGCGCCTTTGTGGAGGGCACGGCGTGGTTCGATCGGCTGATCGCGGCGCTGCAGCGGGACGGGCCGGTGACGCTGATCGTGGACGAAGCGCATCATCTGCGGCGCGAATGGTGGACGGCCGTGTTCGCGCTGCGCGACCGGTTGAAGGATGCGACCCTGATCGCGCTCACCGCGACGCCGCCCTATGACGCGCCCTTCGCCGAATGGACGCGCTACATGGATTTGTGCGGCCCGATCGACAGCGAGATTTCGGTGCCCGAACTGGTGCGCAACGGCGATCTGTGCCCGCATCAGGACCATGTCCACCTCTCGCTGCCCTGCCCGGACGAGCTTTCGCTGGTGACGGCGCGGCGGGAGGCGATCACGCGCTTCGTTGCCGGGCTGCTGGCCGATGCCGACCTGGTCGATTGCCTCGCCGCCCATCCCTGGCTGGTCGCGCCCGCGGCGCATGAGGCGGCGTTGCTTGACCAGCCGGAACTCCTCACCGCGCTCATGATCTTCCTGCACGCCGCCGGGCGCTCTGTGCCCCAGGCCGCGGTCGACATGCTGGGGGTGGGCGATGCGGAGTTGCCGCCGCCGATGGCGGTGTGGCTGGAACGGCTGCTCGACGGCCTGCTCAACGAGCCCGCCACCAAGGCTCAGCTCGGCCCGGCACGGGCGGCGGAGCTGCGGCGCGTGATCGGGACGCTCGGCCTGATCAGCAATGATCGCGTGACGCTGCGCGAAGGCAAGACGATCGTCAACGCGATGGCCGGCAGCGTCGCCAAGCTGGACGGTATCGCCGCGATCGTGCGCGCCGAACAGGAGGCGCTTGGCGCTGCGCTGCGGCTGGTGATCCTGTCCGATCGCATCATCGCCGCCGATCTGCCGACCCGGCCGGACGCGGCGTTCGTGCCGCAGAAACTGGGCGTCGTCCCGATCTTCGAAACGCTGCGGCGGGCGGGGGTGGCGGACGGCGCGATGGCGGTGCTGACCGGCTCGCTCGTCATCCTGCCCGCCGCCGCGATCCCGCTGCTGGAGGCGGACGCGGCATCGCTCGGCATCGATCTGCGGGGCGCGGACCGGCGCACGCTGGCGGGCTGTCCGGGCTATGTCGCCATGGGGATCGGCGGCAGCGAAACCTATCAGCCGGTGTTGCTGATGACGCGACTGTTTCAGCGCGGCGCGATCCGCGTGCTGATCGGCACGCAGGCCTTGCTGGGCGAGGGGTGGGACGCGCCCGTCGTCAACAGCCTGATCCTGGCGAGCAATGTCGGATCCTACATGCTGTCCAATCAGATGCGCGGCCGCGCGATCCGGATCGATCCGGCCGCACCGGACAAGGTCGCGGCAATCTGGCATCTCGCCACGATCGTGCCGCCGACGCCGGACGATCGTTTCGCCGAGCAGAGCGAGCTGTCCGTACTGGCGCGCCGGTTCGATGCGTTCGAGGGCATTGGCAACGGCCAAAGCCTGCGGATCGAAAATGGCGTGGATCGCCTCCTGCTCGATCCGGCGGCCCCCGATCGCCAGAATGCGACAACGCTGGCGCGGGCGCGCGACCGGGCGTGGGTCGCGGCGCGATGGCAGGCCTCGCTCGGCGGGGCGACCCCGCGCAGCCATGTGCGCTGCGTCGCCGAGGCCGCCTATGCGCCGCGCCATCTTGCCTGGAAGGATACGCTGCAGGCGCTGATCACGTCGGGCATCGGCGGCGGCGCCCTGTCCGCGCTGGGCGTAGTGCAGCATTTTACCGGGCTGGGCGGCATCCTCACCTGGGCGACGCTGTTCGTCGCCGTTCTGTTCCTCGGCACGCTGCCGCGCCTGATCGCCGCCTTATGGCTGTGGCGGCGCAACGGCACGCTGGAACGCAGCCTGGCCCAGGTCGGCCGCTGCGTCGTAGCCAGCCTGTGCTTTGCCAAGGCGCTTCGCCGGGAGGAGGGGCAATATGCCGTCATCGTGCAGCGCTCGCTGCGCGGCCAGTGCGACATCCTGGTGGATGGGGCGACCCGCGCCGAGGAACGCGTCTTCCTCGATGCGCTGGGCGAATTGCTCGGGCCGATTCAGAATCCGCGTTACCTGCTGGTCCGCACCGGCGGCCGCTGGGGCGGGCGCCAGGTCGATTATCACGCGGTGCCGGCCCTGCTCGGCGCACGCAAGGAGATTGCCGAGCATTTCCTGGCCCAATGGCGCCGCCGCGTCGGGACGTCGCACCTGATCTTCGCGCGCACCGCCGACGGCCGCCGCGCCTTGCTGCGCGCCCGCGTGATGTCCTTCGCCGCCGCGATGCAGCGCCCGTTCCAACGCCGCTCCGTCTGGATGTAGCGCGTCGGACGGACACGTTCGCCCGTGTCACATCACCGGCTAACTTCATTCAAAGTGATGAATATCCTGCCGCGATAACGCGCCACGATCGATATGTCTGCACCGTCTATGTCCGGATACCGGAACGCGAAGATCCATATTATGTCCAGGGGCGTGTAATAAGCCCGGGTTTGTTGCTTGAAGTCGTCCGTGATCAGCGAAAGGTGGCGGCGGTCATCGTGCCACGCCGTGAAAGCGAAAGACGTGTTCAGGGCGCGCAGGCCCGCCCGTGGAGGGGGCGCCGGTTTCTCGGGATATTTATCGCTGGTCGGGTCGCATTCGGTTTGCTCGATCCGCTCCCGCGTTGATCGGTACCTGTCATTGAAGACAATGAAGCATCGCCCATCGCTAAGCTTAATTTCCAGTGGCCCTCCCAAGTGACTGATTTTCGTGATGTGAGTGCCCTCAGGTAAGTTCAAGCGGTGGGCCTGGACCGTTTTGGCGCTGAGGCCACGGGCAGCCGGATCGACCATCAGCGCCGGGAGCGAGCGCGGGTCGAAGGGCGTCATCGTTGGCAAATTGCCGGTGCCTGCCGGCGCCGCCGCGATCAGGAAGGGTATAAGCAAGACTATCCGCATCGCAAAATCCCCATCCTGCCGCTCCGGCCTCTGCGGGCCGCACCCCGGCCCGCGGCGTCTCACGCGACCCAAGCCAGGCTGCTCTTGTCCGCGCAAAATCGCCCGCCCGCCAGCCCGTTTCATCGCCCGCCGCCACCTGCTGCGGCCAGGGTCGGCAGCATGACGGTCTGCGGGGGAATTTGCGCCACAGGGGCGGTCTGGATGGGATTGCGCGCGCCGCGCCGTTGCCGCGCGACGGCCATGGGCCTAGCCTCGCTGCAAACATGGGGGAACGACGGGGATGTTTTTGATCGCATTGTTGCTGCAGGCGGCCTCGCCCCCGCTACCGACGGCCCCTCCGCTCCATGGCGGGCCGAGCGAGATGATCTGCCCCGTGGGCGGCGAACGTTTCTCCGCCTGGCGTCCGTCGATGTACAGCACCTTTGGCGAGCGGCCGGACGGGAAGCCGTACAGCTATCTGCCCTTCCCCTTCCCGCTGCCCGAATGCCCGGGCAACAAGCTGATCGTGTTCGACGACTATTCCGCGGCGGAGACGACAAGGCTCGCGACGTTGATCGCGACCGCCGAATATAAGCGGCTCGGCACGACCGACACGACCTATTACCGCGCCTATTGGCTCGCGGACAAATTGGGCCGGCCCAAGACGGAATCATTGGGTTTATTGCTGTCGGCGATCTGGCAGGTGACGCCCGAACCTGCGGCGGAAGCCGCGACCGAACGCCCGGAAGACCGCGACAGCCTCCAGCAACAGCGCCGCTATCAGGCGCTGTTTATCGAGCAGGTTCGCCAGCTCGGCCTGGCCGCGGCGCCGGATCAGGCCTGGCTGCAGGCACGCGCCGCCAACGCCGCCCGGCAGATGAAGCGCTTCGACGAGGCGGAGGCGCTGTGCAAACAGGCGGAACAGACGCTCGCATCCCGCGCCGATAAAGGCGGCTGGGACACCTATCTCGCCAACCTGCGCACGGTCATCGCGCGCAAGGACGCCAGCGTCGAACCGCTGGATATGATCCCCGATCAACAGGCCGGGCTGATCTGTGCCGACACGCCGCCGTCCGACCCGGTCGGCAAGGCCGTTTGCGCCCGCCCGAAGGTTGCCGAAATGATCGAGCGCGTCCGACAGTCCAAACGGTAACATCTCCGCCCGAGCCGTTCCGCCGGGGCGGGTGGACCCTCGCAGCAACCCCGCTCTCACTGGCGCAAGGCGACTGCCTGCAGCCGTAACCATCCCCTCATCGCCGGCGGATCGATATCCGCTTATGGCCGTTCGCTGTCTCCGACGCGTTTCCCTTGCCCCGCGACGGCGCGCGTCGGGGCGAAGCCTGGGCGCGGTGACGGGATGGGGGACGGGTTGAAACACAAGGCCTGTGCTTTACGCGAGAGGGCGATGCAGGATGCGGTACGCCGATGAGCGACGTGCCCATGCCGGGCGCGACGGCGCTGCCATGCGCGCGGCGGACGGTGGCGCGGCTGCTGGGCGCGACCGCGCTTCTGTCCCTGCTGTTCGTGACAACAGGTTGTGGAGCGAAGATGTCCTCTGACGAATATGCCCCGATCCTGGCCTTTGCCGCCGATTTCTCCGGCAATGATGCCGAACTCGTCGCCAAGGTGCGGCAGATGGCTGCCAATCCGCCCACCGACATGGAAACCATCGGCTTCTATGGCGCGGAGGACGATCCACCCCGCAACCGGCTGTTCCTCGCCACCGTCAACCTGCTCGACACGTCCGGGAAACTCTCCTCGGTCGAGGATAAATATACGACCGAGATCTTCTTCCAGTGGGCGGAAGACGGCGTCATCGACCCCAAGACGCTGCCGCCGATCGCGAAAGCGGTGTTCGGCCCGCTGATGGACGAGACGACGGCGCTGAACGAACCGGCGGCGCGCGCCTATCTGGACTATGTCTGGACCCATTATGCCGCGGCCACGCAGGAACTGGAGCGGCACATCGCCGAACGCGGCAAGACTTTGCTGTCGATCGACGCGACGTCCGGCGACACATTGTTGTTCGCATTGGTCACGCCGGACATTGCCGCACGGTGGCGCGATCGCGCGCTGAGCGAGCATGACGGCTATCGCGCCGGCGTGCGGTCCCCCATGTGGGATCGGTTCTGGGATCACCTGTCTTATTCCGCCTTCGATCGGATCGGCGGCCGCGAACGCACGGGGGTACCGCCCGGGACGCAGCCCCGCGTCGAGGCGATCCCGTTCGCCCAGTGACGCTGCCGCTCCACCCGCCGATCCCGATCCGATGAAGGAGCGCTTATGCCGCAACCCGCGCGCTGGATGACGCGAGACTTCGTGTTCGTGCCGCCCCCCGCTTTCCTCGATGTCGTCGCCCACGCGCCGGAACGGTTCGAACTGCGCCCATCCGCGGGCAGTGCGGGCCGATCGGCCCTGTTCGTGCTGGCGCGGGACGTGGCCGGGCAGCTCGATCTGGATGCGGATCTGGCCGGCGTGGCGACCGATCTGTTCGGGGCCCCGGTCAGCGGCGGCTGGCGGACCGAGGCGATGCAGCTGTTCGGCCGGCCCGCGCGGCGCGGCTGGGGGGCGCTCGCCAGCGCAGGGGCCGAGGTGGTGGAATTGACGCTGGTGCAGGGCAAAGGCGGCCGCATCTGGGCGTTCGGTCTGCGGGCGCTGGCCGAAGATCATACGCCCGCCGCGCGCGCCTACGAAAATCTGCTGCAGGGCCTGCAGGAGCGGTCGAGCCCGGTCAGCGCGGCTTTGCTGCAATCCCAGTTCGACGGGCGCGAGCGCAAACGCCTGGCCGGGCTGGAGGCGGATACGTGCGTGGACGATGGCGTGCCGGGGCCGTTCGATCTCGCGTGGGACCGGCGCTATGCGGCTGCCCTTGGCGAACAGGATCATAGCGTCGTCGCGCCGCTGATGGCGGAGGCGGTCGCCCTGGTGGAGGAGCCCTATGGCCCGCCGCTGCCGCTCGGCACCAGCCGCATCGGCGGCGGCCCGGATCTGCCGCCGGGCGCCTGGCCGGTGGACGCGCGCGGCCTGCGTCATCCCTTCCTGATGCAGATCGATCTTGCCGAGATCGCGGCGGCCTGCGGTCCCTTATCGCCGCTGCCACCGTCCGGCCTTCTCTCCTTCTTCGTCCATGGCGACTCGCTGGCGCTGAACACGGTCTTCACGCCCCCGGGTATCGCGCTTGTCGCACACCCGCTGACCGAAGCGCTTCTGGACGCGTCCCACGCTGCGATCGCCATGGCCGACGATCTGCCGCCGGCAACGCCGCCCGGCCCCCTGCCTTGTGAGGAGGGGGATTATGTGACGGTGGAGGTGATGGACGACGGCACCTTGCGTTTTGCCCACAGCCCGGATCCGGCCTGGGCCTATGGCGTGCCGGGGGCGCCCTTCGACGCGCTGTCGGACGATCGCTTCGCCACCGTTGCGACCGCGCGTCTGCGCCCGGCCCGCACCCGCTCGATCGATCTGCTGGCGGCGGAACGGCGGATCGAAAGCAGCGGCATCGGCTCGCTCGACGATCTGCACGAGGCGCATGATGCCAGCCTGCGCGCGGTGACCGGCTTCCACCCCGATCTCACGCTCCCCCAGATCCACCAGATGCTGGGCCATGCCGCTTTGGCGGACGGGTGGGACGGGCGCGTCGCCGCCGCGGAACAGGCGCGCGAACGCGGCCATGCCGATCTGGGCGATCCCGATGCCTGGATTCTGCTCGTCCGGGTCAATGCCGGCTCCGTCACCGGCCGCGAATTCTGGGATGCGCTGGATCTCACGATCATGGCACCCCGCGCGGACGTGGCGGCGCGCCGCTGGGATCGCTGCCTGCTGCTACCGGGCTGACGCTCTCGCCCCAAAAGCCTCGTTGCACGCGCCGCACTATCTCGAAAGGATAGACAGGAAGCGGAGTCGGCACAGTGGTGAAGCTACGTCTGTTCGTGATCATGGCTTTATTTCCCACGGCGGCGATCGCCGGGGTGGGTGGCTTTCCGAACCTTTCGGGTTTCGACATCACGTCGGTAAAGGTGATCAAAACCGGGCAGTGGACGCCCGATCCCCGCTATCCCAAGGGTGAGCGTCCCGGTGAGGGACGGGCCGCATGTGCGGCAATCAAAGTATCGCCAGCAACGATGAAGTATTGGTTTTCGCAAGCCGTTCAGCTGGATCACCCATCATGGATGGAGCGGACCACGTGGACCCAATGTTACAGCGAAGGCGTCCTGATTTCCCATAACAGAAGATATTACTGGTTTTTGGATCCGTGGGGACGCGGCAGCATATCAACGCAACCGGGGCCGCAGGAAAAGGTCGTGTATCTCGCGGGGCCGTCGATCGCGGAGCCGGGAATCTTCGGGCTGGACGGTCTTGATCCCCGGGAATGATCAGGCTCCGGCATATTTGCAGGGTCGTCCAGCGGTCCCGGGCGCGCTCCCTCGTCCGTTCAGAAACTAAGGGCGACACGTCCGACGATCTTGTCGCCCGCGTGACGGGCATCCGCGAACGGCCCGATCGCGTCGGCACGCGAAACGTTGGTCCCGATATAATCGACCCCGATCGTCAGATGATTGACGCGATGTTCCAGCCCCAGCCGCCAATTGGTATAATCGCCGCCCGGCCGCAGCCGCGCCGCGCGATCGGGATCATCGACGCTGCCGGACGAATGGCCGATCTCCCCCAGCAGGGTGAAGGGCGTACCCAGGATGCCGGCATTGGCGCTGGCATAGGTATAGACATTGCTGCCGCCGATCGCATGTTGCGACGGCGCGGCGATTACGCCCACGCTGGCGGAGAGCGGGCCAATGCCATAGCTGGCCGAACCGCCAAGCTCGACATAATCCATCTTGCCGCGCGCACCGGAGAAAAGATGCCCGGTCGCGGTCGCCTGCAGGCGCAGGCCGCCCAGGCTCCAGCCGGTGCCGAGCGAAAGATCGGCGACCCCATCGGCGCCGCCATGCCGATCGCTGCCGCGCAGGGTGACGATCCGGGCCGATGCGTCGATGCCGAGCAGCGACACGTCGCCTGCGCCAGCGATCGCGGCGCGGCCTTCGCTCCAGCTGAGCCCGCGGCGCACCTCCTGCGACATCGCTTCGGCCGAAACGGAGGCGCCGGTCTGGGCAGAAACGGGCGCGATCAGGCCGCAGGACGCGGCCCCGATCGCACCCACCCATTTCAGGGTCCGGATCATCCGGCGCGCTGTGCCCCGTGCAGACGGTCCAGCTCGGCGCGGAGCGTCTGATGATCCTCCTGCGCCATTTGCTGCAGATGCTCCTGCATCGCCGCCGTCCTGCGGGCAACCTCCTTGGCGATCGCCGCCTGATGCGTGCTGCACCAGCCCGGCCGGCTGCCGGTCAGGATCGGGGCGCTGTCCATGGTACGGCTCAGGCTGGCCCCGCCGGTGGCGGTCGCCTGGCGGGCGACGCTCATGTTCGCCGCCCACTGGCAGCGTAGCGAAGACATCTTCCCGGCCGGCGCCACCGTGCCGACCTGCTTGTGGGAGATCGCCACGTCGCCGCGATAGCTGACCGCGACCGGGCCGCTATGGTGATCGATCTGCGTCTGATGGTCCACGCGCATGCCAAGCGCGGCGGTGGCGGCGCTGATCGCCAGCCCCGCTACCAACATATAGGCCATGTCACTCTCCTTGCGGTTGCGCGGTCCATGCTGACCGCCGTGCTGATCCTTACGGACCTGCTTCCTTAACGGCGTCGGCGCCTTTTTGGTTGCTCTTTGCCTACGGATGTAAAGCGCATGCGGGCCCGGCTGTGGCGCGGATCAGCCGCGCTGCCGCGCGAGCCAGACCGTGCGATCGCAGCCGGGATCGGCCACGACATGATCGACCAGATCGAACCCCGCTTCCTCCAGCCGTGCGCGATATTCGTCCGGGCCAAGGCTGCCATGATAGAGCGGATCGCCCGCCAGTTCGCCGATCGCGCACCCTTCCTCGGGCCCGCTGGTGAACATCAGGGCGGCGCCCGGGGCGGCATGCGCCTGGAACCGCGCGAACATGCCGCGCTGATCCTGCGGCGACAGATGGAAGAGACTGTCCCACGCCAGCAGCCCGGCAAAGCGCCGGCCCAGCGCAAGCTGTCGCATGTCCATCTGCCATGCCGCGACCCCCGGCAGATTGTGCCGGAACAAGGCGAGCATATTGGTGCTGCCATCCACCCCGGTCACATCGAAGCCGCGATCGATCAGCCCGCGCGCGATCGGCATCCCGCTGCCACAGCCGATATCGACAATCGCCGCCCCCGGCGGGATCAGCGCGCAGAAGCGATCCAGCCAGTCGCGCTCCACCTTTTGCGTCGTGCGCAACCCGGCCCAGACATGGCCGTGCCGCTGATACATGTCGATCACCTGCGTGTCGGCGGCATCCGTCATCGATCCTCCTGCGTCCCTCGCCCGTCCTCGCCCATGAAAATAGAACAGCCGCCAACCCCACGCCACCACTGCCGCCCCTGCGTAGGCGGGCATCCATATCGCGGCTTGGCACCGTGGCCGCTCATTTCAACGGCACCGCCCGTAGGCCGATGGATCCCGGCTTCGCCGGGATGACGGGGGGACGCGGGGGAACAAGGTGGAGGCGCACTAACCACCACCGTCACCCCAGCGCAGGCTGGGGTCCATTCCGCGGCCAGGCGATGGCGCGGCGGCTCGGTGGCCCGCTGCCATCGCGCACGCGGCGGGCTCGGGGGAACAAGTCCCGTGCCTGAGAGCTGAAGCTTATTATCGGCCCGTTTCCGCAGGAGCCACGATGTTCGTCCCGGTCCCGATCCTGATTCTCTTCGGCCTCGCCTTCGCGCTGATGGCGGTGCAGCTTGTGCGCATGTCGCGGCGTCCCGATCCGCTGCTGGGCGGGCCGATGGCGGGACGCGGTTATGATGCCGGGCTCGCGCGCGCGCAGACGCCGGCGATGCCGCAGCCGGCCCGCCCGTCTGACACCCTGCCCTCCGCCGCCCTGTCGCCCGCCACGCTGACGCCGGAGGTGGAAGCGGAGGCGCGTGCGCTGCTGGCCGCCGGACGCAAGATCAACGCGATCAAGGTCGTGCGCGACGCCACGCATATGGGGCTCAGCGAATCGAAAGACCTAGTCGAGCAATGGGAATACACACGCACCGGCGCTTAGGCGTGCCCGGATGAATGAGGATTGCGATGCGGAAGACTGCGCAGCTGATCGGGATCGTGTTGGTCGTCGCCCTGATCGTATTCGGCGGCCGTTGGTATTCCTATGTCGCTTGGGCGAAGAGCCCGTATGACGAGGTCGGTATCGCGCTCAACGGTTATGCGCCGGCGCCGCTGCGGCGATGGGGTTGCCACAAGATGCAACAGCGTTTCCCGGGCCAGGTGCCGCCTTATGGATGCGCCGGCGCCGACGGCCTGCGCTGGATTTGATCCGCGCCTAAGACTTATTTCGCGGTGACGATCAGCTCGATCCGGCGGTTCTTCGCGCGTCCGGCGGGCGTGCGATTGTCCGCCACCGGCTGGGTCATGCCGCGCCCGTCGATGGAGATGCGGCGTTCCTGGATGCCGCTGCGGATCAGCAGCGCCGCCATGCGCCGCACCCGCGCCCGCGACAGCGCCAGATTCTGCTCCGCCGTACCGTCATTGTCGGTATGGCCGACCAGCGTCACGCGGCTGTTGGGATAAGCGCGCAGGATCTGCGCCACCGCATACATGGTGCGCAACGTGCCGGGATTGGGATTGGTCTGCCACGGCTCGAATTCGGTACCGGTGAAGCGGAACATGCTGGGCGCGGGCTGATTCGATTTCAGGAACATCGCCAGCTTTTCTTCGGTCGATCCGCGCTCAACCGAAATCGCGCTGTCGGGCAGCAGGATCAGATGTGCCGTGGGCGACGGCTTGGGCAGGTCCTGCTTCTTGCGGTGGTGGAATAGGGAAATCTTGCGCGGCGCCGACTGCGCCTTCTGCTCGGAGGATGCGGCGGCCTTGTCGCTGCATCCGCTGGTCGACGCCGCCAGTGCCATCAGCATCGCCGCCTGCAGTCCGAAACGCAGTCTCATGTCGTGCCCCGCCGATCCCCTGTCCACCCATCATATGGCGCCGATCGGCGCCCGTGCAATGGTGGACCACGCAATATTGCGTCTCATTCGCACAGCTATAACCGCAGGTTGTTGCGGCCAGGTTGCTGCGTGGCGGGGTAAAATGACCAATGTCAAAGGGATGCGTCTGCGGTGGCGCAGGCCCTCTAGCCGCGCACGCTCGGGCGTTTTACAGCTTCCGTCTGCCCGCATCTGCGGGATGGTTTCTGATGGGGTGAAGATGACCGAACTGTCCCGCCGTGATGCGATGCTCTCGGCTGCTGCCGTGGCCGCTCTGGCGATGGCGAGCGGCGCCGGCGCGGCCGAGCCCGCCGCCACCGGCGCCACCTGGGACCTGACCGACTTATATCCGAACGACGCCGCCTGGTCGGCCGAACGCCAGGCCATCGCCGCGCGCCTGCCCGAAATCGCCGCCTATAAGGGCCGGCTGGGCGAAGGCGCGGGCACGTTGCGCGCCTTGCTGCAGCTTCAGTCCGACATCGGCCTGAAACTGGCGCGGCTCTACACCTATGCCGGCCTGAAGGGGGACGAGGATCTGCGCGTCGCGTCCAATCAGGAACGCCGCCAGCAGGCGGTGGATCTGGCCACCGCCTATGGCGAAGCCGGCTCCTGGCTGAACCCCGAACTGCTCGCGCTCGGTGCGGCCAAGGTGCAGGCCTATCTCGCCGCCGATCCCGGCCTTGCCAAATTCCGCTTCCAGCTGGACGATGTCGTGCGCCAGGCGCCGCACACCTTGTCGCCGGAAGGAGAAGCGCTGCTCGCCGCCGCGCAGGCACCGCTTTCAGGCCCCGGCGATATCCGCACCCAGCTCGCCTCGTCGGACATTCCGCGCCCGACCGTCACCTTGTCGGACGGCACCAAGGCGCGGCTCGACGATCAGGGCTATACGCTCCACCGCAGCGCGCCCAATCGCGCCGACCGCAAGCTCGTGTTCGATCAATTCTGGGCCAGCTACAAAGCGTTCGAAAGTTCGCTTGGCGCGGCGCTCGCCAGCCAGGTGAAGGGGGAGATGTTCCAGGCCAAGGCGCGCAAATTCCCGACCGCGCTCGACGCCGCTTTGTCGCAGCCCAACATCCCTGCCGGCGTCTATCGCACGCTCGTGGCGCAGGCCAATGCCGGCCTGCCCGTGCTGCACCGCTATTTCGAGCTGCGCCGCCGCATGCTCAACCTGCCCGAAATCGCCTATTACGACATTTATCCGCCGCTCGTGTCGCTCGACCGCACCTTCTCGCTGGACGAGATGCGGTCGCTCACCTTGGCCGCGATCAAGCCGCTCGGCCCCGATTACAGCGCGCAATTCGCCAAGGCGTCCGCCAACAAATGGATGGATCCGCGCCCGCGCCCGGGCAAGGCGTCCGGTGCCTATATGAGCGGCTCGGCCTATGACGTGCATCCCTATCTGCTGCTGAACCTCAGCGACAAATATGACGGGCTTACCACCTATGCGCATGAGTGGGGCCATGCGATGCACTCGCTGCTGGCCAATAAGGCGCAGCCGTTCGAGACGGCCGGCTATCCCACCTTCACCGCCGAAATCGCCTCGACCTGCCAGGAATTGCTGCTCGCCAACTACATGCTCGGCCAGGCGAAGACGAAGCAGGAGAAGCTCTTCTATCTCGGCCAGCTGATGGAGAATTATCGCGGCACCTTCTACCGCCAGACGATGTTCGCCGAATTCCAGCTGGCGATCCACGATCTGGCCGAGAAGGGCGAAGGCCTGTCAGGCGAGAAAATGACCGCCATCAACCTGGAAATGCTCAAGAAATATCACGGGCCGAAATTCGTGATGGACCCGGCCTATGGGGTCGAATGGATGCTGATCCAGCATTATTTCTACGGCTTCTACGTCTTCCAATATGCGACCTCGATCACGGCGGCGAATTACTTTGCCGACAAGGTGCTGCATGGCACGGCCAAGGATCGGGACAATTACCTGTCGGTGCTGCGCGCAGGCGGATCGGATTACGGCTATAACATCCTGAAGAAAGCCGGCCTGGATATGGCGACGGCCACGCCCTATCAGACGATCATCCGCAGCTTCTCCGACGTGCTCGATCAGGCGGAGAAACTGCTCGCCTGAAGACAAAGGGCTGGCGGGAGGGTGTACCCCGCCGTCCAACCACCGCCGTCACCCCAGCGAAGGCTGGGGTCCATATCGCGGCTTGGCAATGTCGCCGCTAACTTCAGCGGCAGCGCCCGTGACCCGATGGATCCCAGCCTTCGCTGGGATGACGGGCGGTGGGGGCGTGGCCCGCGCCATGCCCCCACCGCCTGCCTCACGCGGTCTGCTTGGCCTCCACGCCCAGCTTGGCCAGCAATTCGCGGTTGAACGCTGGAATGTCATCCGGCTTGCGGCTGGTGATAAGGTTGTCGTCCACGACGACCTCCTGATCCACCACGATCGCGCCGGCATGTTTCAGGTCGGTGCGGATCGAGGGCCAGCCGGTGACGGTGCGGCCTTCCAGCACCTCCGCCTCGGCCAGCAGCCACGGGCCGTGGCAGATGGCCGCGACCGGCTTCTTGGCGAACAGGAAATCGCGCACCAGCTTGATCGCCTGCGCGTTCATGCGCAGCGTGTCCGGGTTGGCGACGCCGCCGGGGATGACGAGCGCGTCATAGCCGTCGACCGAAACGTCAGTGATCAGTGCGTCAGGCGTGATCGTGTCGCCTTTCTTGTCATGCTCCATACCCTGGATCGGATCGCGGGCAGGGGAGGCGAGCGTCACCTCCACGCCGGCATCGAGCAGGGCCTGGCGGGGGCCGAACAGCTCCGATTGTTCGAAGCCGTCGGTGGCAATGATGAGGGCTTTGGTCATGATACGCTCCGGAAACAGGGATGCCGGTTCAACGGAGGAGCGGCGATGCGCGTTCCTGGCCGCAAGCCCAAGTGCATGCCCGCTGCGGCAGGACGAAATGTTCCGGCAGCGACCCAAATCTGCCATGCGCGGGTGCTTCCCCGGCGGCCTCCGAACACCGTCCGTCATCCCAGCGAAGGCTGGGATCCATCATGCCGCGGGCGCTGTCGCTGTAATTAGCGGCGACATCGCCAAGCCGCGGAATGGACCCCAGCCTGCGCTGGGGTGACGGTGGTTGTGAGGGGCGCGCGTATCATCCTACGGGCGTCGCGAACGCCTACGCGCCGCCGCTCGCCCGCCCGGCTTACGCTACGCCATGCGCCTTGAAATGGGCCAGCATCCTTGCCCAGCCATCCTTGGCATCCGCCGCGTTGTAGCTATCGCGATAATCGGCGTGGAAGCCGTGGCCGGCATCCGGATAGACATGGACGGCCGAGCCGGATTTGCCCGCCTTTTGCAGCGCGGCCGCCATCGCCTGCACTTGATCCTGGGGAATGCCCTGATCCTTGGCGCCATAGAGGCCCAACACCGGCGCACGCACCTCGCCCGCCCGCGCGATCAGCTTCTCGACGCGGCCATACCAGGCGACCCCGGCGCGGATATCCGGATTGACCATGGCCGAACGCCACACGACCGATCCGCCCCAGCAGAAGCCGGTGATGCCGATCGCGGCCGGTTTGCTGAAAGGCTGTTGCTTGATCCAGGCGGTGGTGGCGCGCACGTCGCCGTCGACCTGGTCGTCGCTTGCCTGCGCCACGATCGGCATGATCTGCTTGAAGTCGCTGATCGCGGGCAGATTGACGCCGGAGCGGTAGAAGAAATCGGGCGCGACCGCGACATAGCCGAGCTTCGCCAGCCGCCGGCAGATGTCCTTGATATAATCGTGGATGCCGAAAATCTCGTTCACGACGATGATCGTCGCATGGCGCCCATTGCCCTTGGGCCGCGCGACATAGGCCGGCAGCGGCTTGGCCGCACCATTAGGGATCAGCACTTCGGCGATCGTCAGGCCCGCGTCGGGCGTGCGGATCGGCTTGGCATCGGCGGCGAGCGCGGCAACGGCATAGCCGGCAAAGAACATCGTCACCGCGGCGCGGCGGCCGATATGCAGATCTTCGGGCTGGGTTCCTTCGGGGCGGGTCAGGCTGTCCATGGCGTCCTCCACTGTTTCGCGGAGGCTACGCCGCGAGGGCTACCCGTGCAATCTCGCCCCTTTCCAGGCCGCAAGAAAGTGGCGCGTGCCTGATCGCGCTGGTCCGTATAGCGGGACGTCTATGGCCCCTGATCGCATCCGTTCTTCCCTGCCGCTGCTGGCGCCCCTGCTGGCGGGCAGCACCTCCCGCGATCGCGTGATCGCCTGCCTCGGCGCGCTGCTTGCGATCGGCCTCACCGCTTTGATGTGCCATTGGCTATTGCCGGGCGCCAACCCCTACCTTGCCGCGCCGATCGGCGCCTCGGCCGTGCTGGTGTTCGCCCTGCCGGCGAGCCCGTTGTCGCAGCCGTGGCCGGTGATCGGCGGCAATGTCGTCTCGGGGCTGGTGGGCGTGCTCGCGGCGCACCTGCTCCCCCGGCCGGAGCTGGCCGCGGCCGTGGCGGTGGGTGGTGCGATCCTGGCCATGTCGCTCCTGCGCTGCCTGCACGCGGCGGGAGGCGGTACCGCGCTCGTAACCGCGCTGCCCGCCCCTGCGGTCGCGGCGTCAGGCTATGGCTTTGCCCTGCTGCCGGTGGCGATCAACGCCGTCCTGCTGGTGGCTATCGCGATGCTGTTCCATCGTTTCTCCGGTCACAGCTATCCGCATCGGCCGGCCGCGCGCGTCGCCGCGCCTGCGCCGGCGGATTTCCATCGCGACGATATCGATCGCGCGCTCGCCGACATGGGCGACGCGTTCGATATCAGCCGCGACGATCTCGATCTGCTGCTGATGCGCGCCGAATATCATGCGGCCACGCGGCTGAAGGCTTAGCCTTCGTTGGGGCGGTGCGGAATATCCAGGCCCTTGGGGCTTTTGGTGAAGATCTCCGCGCCATCCTCGGTGATGCCGATCGAATGTTCGAACTGGGCGGAAAGCGAGCGATCGCGCGTCACCGCCGTCCAGCCATCGTCCAGCACCTTCACGTCGGCGCGGCCGATATTGATCATCGGCTCGATCGTGAAGAACATGCCGGGCTTCAGCTCCGGACCCGTGCCCGGCCGGCCGAGATGGACAACTTCCGGCGCGTCATGGAACAGCCGGCCGACGCCATGGCCGCAGAAATCGCGCACCACGCCATAGCGATACTGCTCGGCATGGGTCTGGATCGCGTGGCCGATATCGCCCAGCCGCGCGCCCGGCTTGGCCGCGGCAATGCCCAGCATCATGCATTCATAGGTCACGTCGACCAGCTTGCGCGCCTTCAGTGGCACATTGCCCGCCAGATAGGTGCGGTTGCTGTCGCCATGCCAGCCGTCCAGCAGCGGCGTCACATCGACATTCACGATATCGCCGTCGCGGATCAGCTTCGGGCCCGGAATGCCATGGCAGACGACATGGTTCAGGCTGATGCACGAGCTATGCGTATAGCCGCGATAGTTCAGCGTCGCGGGCACCGCGCCCGCCGCGATCGTCATGTCATAGACGATGCGGTCAATCTCTTCGGTGGTCACGCCCGGGCGGATATGCGCGGCCAGTTCGTCCAGGATTTCCGCCGCCAGGCGCCCGGCGCGGCGCATCCCCGCAAAGCCTTCCGGCCCGTAAAGCTTGATCGCGCCCGTGCGCGTAACGGCCTCGCCTGCCGCAATCGTCTGATATTGGGTCATCCGTCATATATAGCGGTCGCGCGCGGGCTTTGCGAGAGCCGGGGGAGCCGCTATCGGGGGCTATGGCCGAGCGTATCTGGACTGCCGCCCTTGTTATTATCGGCGATGAGATTCTGTCCGGCCGAACGCAGGACAAGAATATTGCCCAGCTGGCGCTGTGGCTGAACCTGCAGGGGATCCGGCTCAGTGAAGTGCGGGTCGTGCCCGATCGGATGGAGGCGATCGGCGCGGCCGTGACCGCGCTTGCCGGCGCCAACGATTATCTGTTCACCACCGGCGGGATCGGCCCCACGCATGACGACATCACGGTCGATGCCATTGCCGCCGCGCTGGGCGTGCCCGTCATCGTCCATCCCGAGGCGCGCGCGATCCTGGACGATTATTATGCGTCGCGCGGCGGCCTGACCGAGGCGCGGCTGCGCATGGCGCGCACACCCGAAGGCGCCTCGCTGATCGTCAACGGGCGGTCGGGCGCGCCCGGCATCCGCATCGGCAATATCTTCATTCTCGCCGGTGTGCCGCATATTGCCGGCGCGATGCTGGACAGTCTGTCGGGCAAGCTGGAAGGCGGGCGCCCGGTGGTCTCCGCGACGATCGGCTGCTGGGTCCAGGAAAGCGAGGTCGCCAATCTGCTGGGCGAGACCGAGAAAAGCCATGACGGCTGCCAGATCGGTTCCTACCCCTTCTTCCGCGATGGCCGGACGGGGGCCAATTTCGTGATCCGTTCTACGGACGAAGAGCGGCTGAACGCCTGCGCCGCCGATCTCACCGCCGCGCTTGCCGCGAAAGGCTATGCGCCCGTCGCCGGCGGGATCTGAGGCGCGCGCCGCATCGCGATCAGGGTGATCAGCGCGACCAGGGCGGCCACCGTCGCCATCGCGAACACGATGCCGGGAAAGCGGAACGGCGCCCCGGGCCCGGTGAACCAGGCCAGAGCGGGATTGTAGAGCGCCGGCGCCAGGATCGCGCCCAGCGCCGCGATGCTGCCGCCAAAGCCCTGCAATTCGCCCTGGGCATCGGCCGGTACGCGGCGCGACATCAGCCCGTTCATCGACGGCATCACCAGGCTCTGCATCGCGGTGAAGCATAGCAACACGAATACCAGCCAGCCGGTCTGCAGGAAGATATAGGCGACGAACCCGATCATCGCGCACAGAATGCCCAGCTCGGCGGCGCGGCGCTCGCCAACCTTTTTCACGACCCGGCCGACCACAAACATCTGCGACAGTGCCATCAGCAGGCCGACCATTGCCAGCGACGCGCCGATGATGCCGGGCGTCCAGCCGAACGCCGCGATCGCGAAATAGGCCCAGGTCGCGGGGTAGACCATGCTCGCCAAATTCCACCAGAAGCTGGCAAAGGCGACCGGCAGGACGCCCGGGTGCCGCCGCAGCGCCAATAGCGCGCCCAGCGGGTTGGCGCGCGTCCAGTCGAACGGACGCCGGTTCTCCGGCTTGTGGGTTTCCGGGAAGGCGACCATCCCGAACAGGAAATTGGCCGTCGCCAGCAGAGCGGCGGCATAGAAAGGCGCGCGCGGGCCGACTTCGCCCAGCAGGCCGCCGATCGCCGGCCCGATCACGAAGCCGACGCCAAACGCGCCGCCGATCATGCCGAAATGGCGCGCGCGATCCTCCGGCGCCGATATGTCGGCCATCGCCGCGCCGGCGGGGCCATAGGATGCGCCGAACAGGCCCGCCAGCGCCCGCCCCAGGAACAGCCAGCCGAGCGACGGGGCGAAGCCCATCAGCGCATAATCCGCGGCGAAGCCGGCCAGTGCGCCCAGGATGATCGGGCGCCGCCCGAAGCGGTCGCCCAGATTGCCCATCAAGGGGCCGGTCAGGAACTGGACGGCGGCATAGATCACGCCCAGCCACCCGCCGATGCGCGTCGCCTCGGCCAGGCCGACATGGCCCAGTTCCATCACGATCCCGGGCAATACGGGCATCACGATGCCAAAGCCGATCGCATCGATCAGCACCGTGATCATCACGAAATAGGCCGCGCGCTCGTGGGATCCCGGCATCGCATGCTCCGGATGGACGGGTGTCGTCACGACACCCGTCAGGCGGCCGATGCGCGCCCTTGCCTGAACCGCTTATTTCTTGGCGGCAGGGCGTCCGCGCTTGGATGCGGGGGCGGCGGCGCCACGCTGGCGCCCCAATCCGATCGCCTTGGCCAGGGTCCGCCGCTTGTCGGCATAATCCGGCGCGACCATCGGGTAATCTGCAGGAAGTTTCCACTTCGCGCGATATTCCTGCGGCGTCATATTGAAGTTGGTGCGCAGATAGCGCTTCAACATCGTCAGTTTCTTGCCGTCTTCCAGGCAGACAAGATGGTCCGGCTTGATCGATGCGCGGATTGAAACGGCCGGTTTACGGTCCTCTGCCGCCGGTTCGACAGGATCGCCCAGGCCGGCAAGCGCGCTGTGCACCTTGCCGATCAAGTCCGGCAGTTCACCGACAGTAACGCGATTATGCGCGACATGTGCGGCAACAATGTCCGCCGTCAATGTGAGAAGTTCGATTGCAGTTTCGTCCGCCATTTTCGCTGCCCTGTTGGAGCCTATTTATAGGCGGCGCGATTAGCAGATCGTTACGGCGCACGCGAGTGTTTTCGCAGGTGCAACCGCAAGCATCCGCGCGACTGTGATTATTTTACAAACACCGGCGCGGGAGTGAAGAGTTGAGAGGCCGGCACGATCGCGCCGGCCTCATCGATCAGATTACTTGACGTGGTTGGAAACGTGCTTGTTCATCTCGAACATGCTCACGCTCTTCTTGCCGAACACCTTCTCCAGCGCGGCGTCAGCGTTGATCTGACGCTTGTCCTTGCTGTCCTGAAGATTGTTCTTCTTGATGTACTCCCACAGCTTGCTGACGATCTCGCTGCGCGGCATCGGGCCCTTGCCGACGACGGCGGCCAGATCCGCAGATGGGGTTACGGGCTTGTGAATGCCACCGGTCTTAGTTGCCATGTAAAGTCCTCCTTTTGCGGCCCCTCTCTCAAGGCTGACGCTGCTATTCCGCGAGGAGAGGCCTTTGGCAAGCCTCTCTTACGTGCGATGGAGCGCCTCTGCCTTGTGGGCGGCGCGCGTTCCCTTGTCGGTTTCGACGATATATTCGGGATTATCCTTTGATGCCGCGACCTTATGGCCCTTGATCGTGGTCGGGCTGGTCTGTTTCTTGACGACCTCGCCATGGGCGGTGCCGCCATGCGATTTCCAGCTTACCTTATCGCCTTTGCGTAAATCGGCCACGTCCTGCCTCCTATCCACATCTCTAGGGACCAAAACGCGGCGCGCCGCATTTGTTGCCCGACACTGTAAGGCGTGGGGCGCATGATGGACCGAAGTCGCGATTATCTGATCTTCACGCCGGGCGATGTCGATCTCGCGCAATCGCCGCTGCGCGCGTCGCTGGATGTGCCGACCTATGTTCTGGGCGCCTTCAATCCGGGCTTCACCCGCCTGGCCAATGGCAATCTGCTGATGATGGTGCGCGTCGCCGAAGCGCTGGAAGAGCCGGTCGCGGGCGAACATGTCCGTGCGATCCGCTGGACGCAGGACGGCTATGTCCTGGACGATCATCTGCTGACCGGCGTCAACATGGCGGATCCGCGCCAGTTCGACGTCGCCGGCGGCATGTACCGCACGCTGGCGCTCACCTCGCTGTCGTGGCTGTTGCCGGTCGAACTGACGCCGGACGGACGCGCGATCGTCGCGGTCCATTATGACAAGGCGATCCAGCCGGTGGCGGACTTTCAGCATTATGGTGTCGAAGATGCGCGCATCAGCAAGGTCGGCGACACCTGGTATATGACGACCTGCTCGGTCTCGGCCGAACGCCATTCCACGACCATGCATATTTCCGATAACGGCCTGGACTATCGCCTCGCCGGGATCGTGCTGGATCATCAGAACAAGGATATGATCCTGTTCGAAGGGCAGGTCGGCGACAAGTTCATGGCGCTCACCCGGCCGTTGGGGGAGGTCTATTTCGCCTATCCCGACGACAGCCCCTATCGCGGCGGGCCGTCGATCAACCTCGCCCAGTCGCCCGATGCGCTGCACTGGAAGCCGCGTGATGAGCCGTTCCTGCGTGCGCGCAAGGCCTCCGCCTCGTCGATGAAACTGGGCGGCGGCAGCCAGCCGATCCTCACCGACGCGGGCTGGCTGATCCTGTATCATGGCGTGGAGACGCGCGCGAAGGTCGGCATCTATCGCACGTTCTGGGCCTTGCTCGACAAGGACGAGCCCTGGAAGATCCTGCGGCTGGAAGATGCGGATCCGCTGCTGGAGGCGGACCCGTCGCTCACCGCGCCGATCGCGCACCAGCTCTATCTGCCGACCGAAGTCGTCTTCACCACCGGCATCGTCGATGCGGGCGAGGCGTATATCGTCGCCAGCGGCGAGGCGGATCTTGCCTGCCGTATCACCCATATCCCCAAGGCGCGCTTCGCATGAGCGCGCCCGCTTGGTGGCAGAGCGGGGTGATCTATCAGATCTATCCCCGCTCCTTTCAGGATACGAACGGCGACGGCGTCGGCGATCTGCTGGGGATCGAGCAAAGGCTCGACTATCTGGTCGATCTCGGCGTCGATGCGATCTGGATTTCGCCCATCTACCCCTCGCCGATGGTCGATTTCGGCTATGACGTCGCCGATTATACCGGCGTCCATCCGATGTTCGGGACACTCGCGGATTTCGATCGGCTGCTGGCGGCGGCACATGCCCGCGGGTTGAAGCTGCTCCTCGATTTCGTGCCCAACCATTCGTCGGATCAGCATCCCTGGTTCCTCGAAAGCCGGTCATCCCGCACCAGCGCCAAGCGCGATTGGTATATCTGGCGCGATCCCGCCCCCGACGGTGGCCCGCCCAATAACTGGATCAGCGATTTCGGCGGCTCGGCGTGGGACTATGATCCGGCCACTGGCCAATATTATTATCATGCCATGCTGCGTGAGCAGCCCGATCTCAACTGGCGCAATCCCGAACTCAAGGCGGCGATGCTGGATGCGATGCGCTTCTGGTTCGATCGCGGCGTCGACGGGTTCCGCGTCGATATCCTCTGGCACATGATCAAGGCGGCGGCCTTTCCCGACAATCCCGCCAACCCCGATTGGGCCGAAGGCATGGCCGACAAGGATCGCGTGCTGCAGCTTCACTCGACCGATCAACCCGAAGTGTTCGAGCTGGCGGCCGAGATGCGCGCGCTAGCGGATTCCTATGAAAAGGACGGGCAGCCGCGCGTGCTGGTCGGTGAGATCTACCTGCCGGTCGAACGGCTGATGGCTTATTATGGTCAGGCCGGGGAGGGCGTGCATCTCCCCTTCAATTTCCAGCTGGTCGAAGCCGCCTGGAATGCCCGCGCCATCCACCGGATGGTGGCGGATTACGAACGCGCGCTGCCGCCTGGCGGCTGGCCCAATTGGGTGCTCGGCAATCATGATAGACCGCGCATCGCTACCCGCGTCGGCGCCGCCCAGGCGCGGGTCGCGGCGATGTTGCTGCTGACGATGCGCGGCACGCCCACGCTATATTATGGCGACGAACTCGGCCTGACCGACGTCGCCATCCCGCCCGAGCTGGTGCAGGATCCTCGCGAATTGCGTGAGCCCGGCCTCGGCTTCGGCCGCGATCCGGTGCGCACGCCGATGCCGTGGGGCGACAGCGCCCAGGCCGGCTTCACCACCGGCACGCCGTGGCTGCCGCTCAATGACGATTGGCGCACGCGCAATGTCGCGGTGGAGGCGGCGGACCCGGCATCGATGCTGGCGCTGCACCGCGCCCTGCTGGCGCTCCGCCGCGCGCATCCCGCGCTGGCGATCGGCACCGTCCGCTTGATTGCGGCCGAGGGCGATGTCCTGGCCTATGAACGTTTCCATCAAGGAGAAAAGATCGTGGTCGCGTTGAACCTGGGCGGGCAGGAGCAGGCGGTAACGCTGCCCGCCGGCCGCCTGCTGCTTTCGACCTTGCCATCGGGCGACTATGCCCCCGGCCGGCTCGCCCCCGATCAGGGCATCGTCCTGCTGGTGGAGGCCGGCTGATGCGTATCGCCATGCTCGCGCCCATCTCCTGGCGCACGCCGCCGCGTCATTATGGCCCGTGGGAATTGATCACCAGCCTGTTGACCGAGGCACTGGTCGCCAAAGGCGTCGACGTCACCCTGTTCGCCACGGCGGACAGCGAGACGGCGGGCACGCTCGCCGCGGTGGTGCCGGCGGGCTATTCGGAAGATCGCACGCTGGATGCCAAGGTGATGGAGATGCTGCACGTCTCCCACGTGTTCGAACGCGCCGGTGAGTTCGATCTGATCCACAATCAGGCCGATTTCGTGCCGCTCGCTTTCTCGCGCCTGGTCGACGTGCCGCAGGTGACCACCATCCACGGCTTCTCGTCCGAACGGATCGTGCCGGTATTCAAGCGCTATGAGGATCGCGTGAACTATGTCGCGATCTCGGATGCGGATCGCCATGCCGATCTCAAATATGCCGCGACCATCCATCACGGCATCCGCCTCGACGAATTCCCGTTCGACGCGGAAGGCTCCGACGACCTGCTCTTCTTCGGCCGCATCCATCCGGACAAGGGCGCGGCGGATGCGATCCGCGTGGCGCAGGCCACCGGCGATCGGCTGCTGATGGCCGGCATCGTCCAGGACGAGGGCTATTATGCGCGCGAGGTTGAATTGCATATCGACGGCGGCCAGATCAGCTTCAACGGCCCGCTTGGCGGCGCCGCGCGCACGCGCGCGCTGGGCCACGCCAAGGCCTTGCTCCACCTCATCCATTTCGACGAGCCGTTCGGCCTGTCGGTGGTCGAGGCGATGGCCTGCGGCACCCCTGTCATCGCCTATAATCGCGGCTCCATGCCCGAATTGATCGAGCATGGCGTCACCGGTTTCCTGGTCGAAACCTTCGACGAAGCGCTGGAGGCGGTACAGCGGATCGGCGAGATCGACCGCGCCGCCTGCCGTCGCGCCGTGGAGGAGCGTTTTTCGGTCGAGACGATGGCGGACAAATATCTGGAATTGTACAAACAGATCCTCGACGGAACCTTGCCCGGTTGAGGATCGCTTGTTCGGGCATGACCCGCTTGTTCCACGTCTCCGATCTCCATTTCGGGCGCGAAGACCGCGCTGCGCTCGATTGGTTTGCGGGGTTGGTTGCGACGGAGCGGCCCGATGCCGTCATCTGCACCGGCGACCTGACGATGCGCGCGCGTAAGGCCGAATTCGCCGCCGCCGCGCAATGGCTGGCCAGCCTCGACGTGCCGATGACGGTCGAGGTCGGCAATCACGATCTGCCCTATTTCAACCCGGTCGCGCGGCTGCTGAACCCTTATCGCCGCTTCGAGAAAGTGGAGCGCGCGATCGAGCGTCCGCTCGACCTGCCCGGCGTGTTGATCGTGCCGTTGAAAACCACCGCGCGCTTTCAGGTCCGCAACCTCTCCTGGGGGCGCGTGTCGCGTTCGGGCTTGAAGGACGCGTTGCGGCGGCTGGCGGAAAAGTCCGCCGATACGGTCGCGATCGTCGCCTGCCATCATCCCCTGATCCGCAGCGGCTTCGTCGGCCATGGCGATACCCATAATGGCGCGGAGGCGCTGGCGCTGCTGGCGGAAGCCGGGGCCGATGCGGTGGTCAGCGGCCACGTTCACGACGCGTTCGACGTGGCGCATCAGGAAGCGGGCCGCGTCGTCCGCCTGGTCGGATCGGGCACGCTCTCCGAACGGCTGCGCACGACCCAGCCCTCGTTCAACGAACTGCGGATCGACGGCGGCCGGCTGGAGGTCATCAACCGCGTCATGGCGCGGTAGCCCTCCGCGCCGCCCAGCGCACATCCTCCGTCACCCTGAACTTGTTTCAGGGTCCACCCCTCCCCGAGCGGCGTCGCTGCTGGCGTGATGGATGCTGAAACAAGTTCAGCATGACGACGTGGTGCCAAGCCGCTCAGCCCCGGCCACTGCCGTCACCCCGGCGCAGGCTGGGGTCCATGGCGCGTGAAGCACACCCTGCTATCAACGTTACGGACCATCCCGCGCGTATGAAATATTGCCCCGGTCGGCCGCTTGTCGCGGCCGCGGTTCCGCGTCATCGTGGTGGGATGCACCGCCTCCTCCTCGCTGCCGCCCTGATCGCAACCCCCCTGGCGGCCGCGACGCCGACGGATCCCATCGCCACCCGCGTCGCCCGCATCCTCAAGGATACGCCGCTGATCGACGGCCATAATGACTGGCCCGAGGCGCTGCGCGAGCAGGAGGGAGAGAAACGCTGGACGGTCGATCTGCGCGCCGGGCTCGGCACCAGGGCCGAACCGTACAACACCGATATCGCGCGGCTGCGCCAGGGGATGGTCGGCGGGCAATTCTGGTCGGCATGGGTGTCGGCCGATCTGCCGCCGCTGGAGCAGGTGAAGGAGACGCTGGAAGAGATCGACCTGATCCATAACATCGTCGCCCGCTATCCCGAGACGTTCGAACTCGCCACCACCGCCGCCGACGTCCGCCGTATCCACAAGGCCGGGCGCATCGCCAGCATGATCGGGGTCGAGGGCGGCAACCAGATTGACGAAAGCCTGTCGGTGCTGCGCGCTTATCATGCCTTTGGCGCGGGCTATCTCACGCTCACCCATGCCCGCACCATCAGCTGGGCCGATTCCGCGACCGACAATCCCAAACATGGCGGCCTCACCCCGTTCGGCGAAGCGGTGGTGCATGAGCTCAACCGGCTCGGCATGCTCGTCGATCTCAGCCACGTGAATGAAGATACGATGCGCGACGCGCTGCGCGTCAGCCGCGCGCCGGTGATCTTTTCCCATTCCGGTGCGCGTGCGGTCGACGATCATCCGCGCAACGTCTCCGACGATGTGCTGCGGCTGGTCGCGGCCAATGGCGGCGTGGTGATGGTCAATTATTCGCGGAGCTATGTGTCCGACGCCTACCGCCGCTGGTCGGCAGACGAGGCGGCGGAAAAGACGCGGATGAACGCCCCGCCTTATGGCGGCCTCTATATCGGGCAGCCGGACAAGGCGGCGGCGGCGCTGGCGGCCTGGCGCCAGGCCCATCCCGCGCCCAAGGTCACGCTGGCGGAGGTCGCGGATCATATCGATCATATCGTCAAAGTCGCCGGCATCGATCATGTCGGGCTCGGCTCGGATTTCGATGGTGTCGGCAACAGCCTGCCCGAAGGGCTGGGCAGCGTCGCGACCTATCCGGCGCTCCTGGCGGAATTGCTCCGGCGCGGCTGGAGCGATGCCGATGCGGCCAAATTGGCGGGCGGCAATGTCTTGCGGGTCATGGAAGCGGCGGAAAAAGTAGCGGCGTCGATGAAAGGCGAACGGCCCGGCACGGCGATGCAGCCGGCGCTGGACGGCGGCAAATGATCCGCCGTCAGCGCCGGTAGTGATAATAAAGCGCGCCGACGCAATAGGCGATCAGCGTCAGCTTGAACCACAGGCACAGCGCGACGATCGCGCCGCCGCGCAGCACCCAGGCAGGTAGCCCGGTCGTCTGGGCCAGATGGATGCAGGTGCCGAGCAGCCAGCTGCGGCCCGCCACCTGCAATTCCTTGTCTTCGCGAATCATCTTCCTCTCCTGTCCCTGCCGTGTGTCGCGGCCGATCATGCGAGCGCAGGAACCGGGCCGACGGCGGCGAGGATGCAGGTTGCGCTGACCGCGAATGCAAAGACGCCCATGCCGAACTGGACGAAGAGCGAGTTGGACTTGGTGATCATTGAAAGTCTCCCTTGAAGTATCGTGTCGCCGGACCATTCCGGCGATGCACAATACTTTGCAGGGAGCGTGCCAATTGCTCTTCAGAGGGTGAAACGCGCCATTTCTTGAAATCGGCGCCACATCAACGCCAATTGCTGGTGAATTTTACGAGAGGTTGGCGCGTCAGCCGATGATATCGCGGCGATGCTCGCCTTTGACCCAGCGCACCGTGCCGGAACTGGCCCGCATCACGACACTGTCGGTCGTCATCTTGCCCGCCCGGCGCTTGACGCCCTGCAGCAGCGAACCGTCGGTGACGCCGGTTGCGGCGAAGATGGCGTCGCCGCGCACCAGATCCTGCAGCTGATAGATGCGATCCAGATCGGTCACACCCCATTTGCCCGCGCGCGCGCGCTCATCGTCGTTGCGGAACAGTAGCCGCCCCTCGAACTGCCCACCGACGCAGGCGAGCGCGGCCGCCGCCAGCACGCCCTCCGGCGCGCCGCCCGATCCCATATAGATGTCGATCGTCGTATCGGGGTCGCTCACCGCGATCACGCCGGCGACGTCGCCGTCGGGGATCAGCATCACGCCGCAGCCGATCGCGCGCAGCTCCGCGATCAGTTTGTCGTGGCGCGGGCGATCCAGCACACAGGCGATGATCTCATTGGGGGCGACGCCCTTGGCTTTGGCCAGCGCATGGACATTCTCGGTCGGCGTGTGCTTCAGGCTGACGAGGTTCTTGGGATAGCCCGGGCCGATCGCGATCTTGTCCATGTAAACGTCGGGCGCGTTGAGCAGGCAGCCTTCCTCCGCGATCGCCAGCACGGCCAGCGCATTGGGCCCGGCCTTGGCGGTGATGGTCGTGCCTTCCAGCGGATCCAGCGCGATATCGATCTTAGGCCCCGTGCCCTTGCCGACCTTTTCGCCGATATACAGCATCGGCGCTTCGTCGCGCTCGCCTTCGCCGATCACGACGGTGCCGTCGAATTCCAGCTCGTTAAAGGCGTGGCGCATCGCTTCCACCGCGGCCGCATCCGCCGCTTTCTCATCGCCGCGACCGACCATCCCGGACGCCGCGATCGCCGCCGCTTCGGTCACCCGCACCATTTCCAGAACCAGCACGCGATCGAGCGTCTTCGAAGCCTTTACCGCCATCGTCCCACTGTCCCCTCTATGGATGTCGGGGTGGCGATAGGGCGGCCATATGACCTTGTCGAGAAACCCGCTGATAGCGCTCCCGCATTTCCGGCCGGTTGCATCCGGATCGGACGAAGCGCGGGAACGGGATGGTCAAGCGATTGCGCGCGGGCCATTCTGCGCGGGACAAGGGAATTGTCCGATGCGCCTGATCCTTGCCGTTCTTGTCGCCAGCCTGGCCGGACCCGGCATGGTCCGCGCCGCGCCCTATGGGCCGGAACCGCCGCCGGTCGTCAAAGCGACCCTGGTCCAGCAGTCTGCCGCCCTATATCGCGACAAATATCTGCACGGCTATGTTCCCTGTCCGGCGCCGACCCACGCCAATGAAGTCGTGATCTGCGGCAACGGCCGCGTCGGCTCCGCCGATCGCCTGCCCCTCCCGGACGAACGCGGCCCTCGCGACGGCCCGCGCACCGCGACGGGCGAGATCCCGCGCGCGGTACAGGCGATGGCCGATCCGGATATCTGCGGCCCCCAATCCTGTGCAGGCGGCGGCCCGATCAACCTGATCGCAGCCGCGGCCGCCGGCGTAAAACTGGTCCGCGCTCTCGTCGATCCCGACTAAGCACGCCGCCAACCGCTCTCCCACACCCACCGTCACCCCAGCGCAGGCTGGGGTCCATCGCGCCACCAGCCGTGCCGTCCCATCAGCGCGCGCCATCGCCAAGCCGCCACATGGACCCCGCCTGCGCTGGGGTGACGGCGGTGGTGGGGACTGCGCGGCTTGGCACCCGTTCGTCATGCTGAACGTGTTTCAGCATCCATCGCGGCAGCGGCGACGCCGCTCGGGGAGGGTTGGACCCTGAAACAAGTTCAGGGTGACGGAGGATGTCCGGGAAGGCTGTCCAAACTTAGCGCGCCATGGACCCCAGCATAGGCTGGGGTGACGGCAGTAGGAGGCTGGGGGATCGAACTGTTCGTAGCGAGACCGCGGCGATCGCCGCGCATCCAACCCACGCCCGCCGCTCTCGCTACTCAGCTCTCCAATATGTGCATCAGCATCGGCGTGCCGAGCAGGCTGGGCGATCCTTCCAGTTTCTCCAGCGCCGCGCTGACGCAGCGCTCCGGCCCCTCATGCGTCACCATCACCAGCAGCACGCTGCCGTCGGCGGTCGCGCCGCGCTGGATTAGGCTTTCGATCGAGACGCCCGCATCGCGCATCGCCGCGGTCAGCTCGGCCAGCACGCCGGGGCGATCGGAGACGGTGAAGCGCAGATAGACGCGTCCGCGCCGCTCGCCGGCCGGGGCGGGCGCCGCCTTGGCCAGGCTGCGCACCGGCATGGCGAAAGCCGGGCCATATTCGCCGCGGGCAATGTCGATCAGGTCGGCCACCACCGCGCTCGCGGTCGGTCCCTCGCCCGCGCCGCGGCCCTGGAACAGCAGCCGCCCGACGAAATTGCCCTCCGCCACCACCGCGTTCAGCGATCCCGTGACATGCGCCAGCGGATGGCCGAGCGGCACCAGGCAGGGGTGGACGCGCTGGAACAGGCCCTTGCTGTTCGCCTCGCCAAACCCAACCAGGCGCACGCGGAAGCCCAAGGCCGCTGCCTCGGCAATGTCGGCCGCCAGCACATGGCGGATGCCCGTGATCGCGACCGCCCCGAAATCCACTTCGGTCCCGAATGCCAGGCTGGAAAGGATCGCCAGCTTGTGCGCGGCATCGACGCCATCGATGTCGAAGCTGGGATCGGCCTCGGCATAGCCCAGCGCCTGCGCCTCCCCCAGCACTTCGGTGAAGTCGCGCCCCTCCGCCTCCATCGTCGTCAGGATATAATTGCAGGTGCCGTTCAGCACGCCATAGACATGGTCGATCACATTGGCGGCGGCGCCTTCGCGCAGCCCCTTGATCACCGGAATGCCGCCGGCCACCGCCGCCTCATATTTCAGCGCGGTATTGGCTTCCTCGGCCGCGGTCGCCAGCTCCAGCCCGTGATGCGCCAGCATCGCCTTGTTGGCAGTGACGAACGCCTTGCCCCGGCCCAGCGTGGCGCGCGCCAGCGTCAGCGCCGGCCCGTCCGATCCGCCGATCAGCTCCACCACCGCATCGACATCGTCGCGCGCGGCCAGCGCGGCGGTATCATCGACCCAGGCAATCCCGGTCAGGTCGATGCCGCGGTCGCGCGTGCGATCGCGCGCGGAGACGGCGACGATCTCAATCCCGCGGCCGGCGCGGCGTTCGATCAACGCGGCATTCTGGGTGAGGACCTTGACCACGCCTGCGCCGACGGTGCCCAGCCCTGCCAGGGCGATACGAAGCTTCTCTGCCATGCGTCTTTCCCTAGCCGGGCCATTCGCCGTTGCAACCCTGTCGCTTTGCCCGATCGGCCGGAACGGGGAGGGGGGCCGCTTCGTTCTTCCCACGATCCCACATAAGGAGAGCGATCATGGCCGACGAACTGACCCCCATCGACGAAACCGGCACCCTGACCGAAGAAGAGCGCGCGGCCCTGGACGCGAAAGATTTCGCCAAGCGTGCGCAGTTCGGCCAGTCCGGCGACCGCGTCGATCAGACGATGGGCCATATGGGTGGCGCCGGCGCCGCCGGATCGGGCCCGGACATCTCCAAGCAGAGCGAGCCTGCCCCCACCATCCCGACCAGCCTGCCCGGCCAATGACCGGCGACGCTGATCGCGACGGCGATCCGGCGGCTGTCGAGCGCGGCCACCCCGCCTCCGTTTCCCGGGACGGCAGCGTCCATGGATCCGGGGCAGGGGCCGGCGGCGGCGGCACACCGGAGGATTTCGACTCCGATGCCGCCAGCGGCGACACCGGCGACCTCGAACCCCGCCACCCGCCCGCCCCCGGCACCGGCGGCGACGCAGCCAAACACGGCGGCCGCTAAACCCACGGCCTCCTCACCCGGCGAACGGGTGGGGAGGTTGTGCGTGCGAAGATTACGTACCCACAGCGACAAACGCCACCGTCACCCCAGCGCAGGCTGGGGTCCATGTCGCTATTCTCGCCTATCGTCCGTGCGAGAGAATCCCCGGCAGCCCGACCGCAAGCCTCTGGACGGCAACCCCATAGCCGCCTAGGGCGCGCCGCACCGGGCCGCAGGCTATGCCCACCGCCCGCAAACAATCCCCGATATCCTCCTTATCCACAGCCCCCAGGCCCACTTTTCCGCTGGCCCGACTCGGCTGAGCATGACAGCTTCCATCTGTGCCCAGGAGACGGGCTCGGACGGAAACGGAAGAGCCGGGAACCAGGGTACAGCCAAAGCCGACCGATCGTGGCCCCTTCCGGGAGGTGCGAGAAAGAAGGCAGCGGCAGGGCGCCGGAAGAGGCGATGATGGCAGATGGGGCCGCAAGGCTTAATTCAGCGATCACCGCCCCAAGAAGGGCCGCTGACCAGCCAAAGGCTTCCGCCCGCGGCAAAGCAGCGACGCCTGAGCGATCCAGGACCGAACCCGTAAGGGAGACGAAGCGGACTCAGCTCGGCGCAGTGGGGGCTGGTGGCGACACCAGCCCCCATTTTCATTAGCGTCCGCCGCTATCCGTTGGACCTCCGCCTATCCGCCCGCAACGAGTTTTCGCACCGTAGCCATCGGTAGGAACAGGCGCAGCGGGTGGGATGGCAACGGGGCAAAACCGTAGCTGAGATAAAGCGCTCGACGCCTTTCCACTTGTGTCGGATCACCACAGTCCAGCACGTCGAGCAAGATCATCGCGATGCCCAGCGCATCCGCGGCCCCCAGCACGCGTATCAGACAATCGATCAGCAAATCGCCGCCATGGCCCCGTCCCTGAAAACGGCGGTCGACGCCGATCATCGAAATATAGGCGGCTGGGATATTGCCGTGCGACGGGCGGCTGCGCGCAAATCGATCGGGCAGATCCTGATAGTCGATCGCATGCGCGTTTACCGCATAGAACCCGATCAGCTCGCCTGCCGAATTGAGCATCACGAATGTGCGGATATTGTCAGCCCGGGCCAGCTTGTTTGCCGTGCGCCGGAAGAAATTATCGACTTGCGCGATGCCGCAGGAAAAGCCGGTTCGATCGTGTCGCGTGGGGTCCAGCGCTTCGATGACGAAAGGTGCAGCGTCCCGTCGCGCCGTCACCTCGAACGGATCGTATCGTGGCGTGCATAGGCCGCCCGCAGACGCGCGCTTGGCTCCGCCGGCCTATCGAGCGCGGCGAAGAAGTCCTGATGATCGATCGCCTGCAAGCGTGTCCGCTCGTGCGCCGCGATCGTCTCCATCGCCGCTTTGTAAGCCGCGTTCATCGTGAACACGGAATCGTCCACGCCAGAAAGCGCCGCCGCCTGCTGAATAGCCTGCTTGATGCGGGGCTTCGTGCGGAAATTCATCCGCTCGCTGCTGCGCTCGTCGATGGCGCCAACCTGGTCGTCAATACCGAGCATGATCCACCTCCATCTCCACACCATGTACGCCACTGTGGCGTACATTTCAATGGCGAGGAAATTTAGGTCGCATCACGCCGCAGGGATCAGCATTTCAGGTGGGTGCGCATGTTCATGGCGCTGGCGGTCGATCTGCTCGGAATAGCGCCGCGCCAGCCGGCTATAGCCGCGCCGGGCCGCGGGCGACCGTGCCAGCTTCGATCGTGCGAGCGAAATGCCTAGCCGATGATAGAGCTCGATCAGGTCCACAGCCCGTCTCCTTCACGCTTCAGCAGCGGGAGCCCTGTCTGGTTTATGGCCGCGCCCAGGCTCCATGGGCCGGTACGAAATCGATCCTATCATGAGTCCGCCGAGTCGCGGAGTCGAATCCGTTCAAGGCGTTAACCGGCGGCCGACAGGCTCCGCCACTCGTCCGCCAAGATCGAAAACAGCGCCGTATCGCGGACATGGCCGGTCCAGGTGATGCGTTCCGCCCGGATCAACCCGTCCTGCTGCGCGCCGAGCTTGCGCACCGCCGCCTTGGAGCGCGCATTGCGATCGTCGATGCGGAATTCGACCCGGCGGATGCCGCAGGCAAAGGCACGGTCCAGCAACAGGCGCTTGATCCGCCGGTTCAGCCCCGTGCCGCGCATGGCGGGGATATAATACGTGCTGCCGATCTCCACCGTCTGCCGCTCGGGCGCATGGCTTAGGAAGGCGGTCATGCCGACCAGCTTTCCGTCCGACAGCACGGCATAGGGAAAGCTGCCCGCCCGCGCCCGCAGCGCATCGAACTGCGCGTCGAAATGGTCGGGATCATAGGATGTCGAATAGATCGGCCAGATTGCAAGGTCCTCGGCACAGGCGGCCTTCAGGTCAGCACGATGCGCTTCGGCCAGTGGATCCAGCCGCAACGCGCCGTCCGCCATCGCCGCGCCAAGCTCAGTCGTCATCGCCTTCCAGGTCGCGCGCGACCGCGGGCTTGCGCAGCAATTCGTCAATGCGCGCGCCTTCGTCGAAGCTTTCGTCCGGACGGAACCGGATCTTGGCGGCATATTTAAGGTTCACGCGCTTGGCGACTTCGCTCTGGAAATAGGCGGTGTTGGTGCGCAGCGCCTTCAGCACCTTTTCCTCGTCCGACCCCAGCAGCGGCTTCACGAACACGATCGCATGCTTCAGGTCGGGCGACATCCGCACTTCCGTCACCGACACCAGATGCGATGCCAGCACGTCGTCATGCACATCCCCGCGCATCAGGATCTCGGCCAGGATATGACGCACCTGTTCGCCCACGCGCAGCAGGCGAACCGATTTGCCTTCAGATGTTTCGTTGTGCCGAATCTTTCCTCTCCCTGCAGGGAGAGGAAGGGGCCCGCCGCGAAGCGGTGGGAAGGTGAGGGCAAGCGCCCTGACCATTCGTGCCCTCACCCTCCCATGCTACGCATGGGTCCCACCCTCTCCCCGAGGGGAGAGGGTGAGCTTACAACGTGCGTGCGCGTTCCTCGACCTCGAACGTCTCGAGATAATCGCCCGGCTTGATGTCGATCGAGCCTTCCAGCGTGATACCGCATTCCAGGCCGGCGCGGACTTCCGCCACATCGTCCTTGAAGCGCCGCAGCGACGCGATCGAGCCGTTGTAGATGATGACATCGTCGCGGGTGACACGCGCCCGCAGCGCCTTGCGGATATAGCCTTCGGTAACCAGCAGACCGGCGGCCTTGCCATGCTTGCCGGCGGAGAAGACCTCGCGGATTTCGGCACGGCCGACGACCGTCTCGAAGAATTCCGGACCAAGCTGGCCGGCCATCGCCGCACGAATGTCGTCCAGCAGATCGTAGATCACGTCATAATATTTGAGCGCGACCCCGTCCCGCGTGGCGATCTCGCGCGCCTTGGCATTGGCGCGGACGTTGAAGCCGATGATCGGCGCCTTCGATGCCGCCGCCAGGCTGACGTCGCTCTCGGTGATGCCACCCACGCCCGCGCTGAGAATGCGGACCTGGATAAGATCGGTCGAGATCTTGTTGAGCGAGCCGACAATGGCTTCGACCGACCCCTGCGCATCGCCCTTGATGACGAGCGGATATTGCTCCGCCTGCTTGTCGCGCAGCGCCGAGAACATCGATTCCAGGCTGGCCGGCGCACTGGTGGTGCGCTTCTGCTGGATCACGCTGGCACGATAAGCGGCGACCTCGCGGGCGCGCGCCTCATTCTCGACCACCGTCAGCTGATCCGCCGACGACGGCACGCCCGACATGCCGAGGATCTCGACCGGGGTCGACGGGCCGGCGGTCTTCACCTGCTTGCCCTTGTCGTCCACCAGCGCGCGCACCTTGCCGCTTTCGGCGCCGACGACGAAGATGTCGCCGGTGCGAAGCGTGCCGCGACGCACCAGCACGGTCGCGACCGGGCCACGGCCCTTGTCGAGTTCCGCTTCGATCACGACGCCTTCGGCGGCGCGGTTCGGGTTGGCGGTCAGCTCCAGCAATTCGGCCTGCAGCTGGATCTTCTCGATCAGCTCGTCCAGCCCGGTCTTCGCGGTGGCGGAAACCTCCACGTCCTGGACGTCGCCGCCCATATCCTCAACCTGCACGTCATATTGCAGCAGGGCTTCCCGCACCTTCTGCGCGTTGGAGCCCGGCTTATCCATCTTGTTGATGGCGACGATCATCGGCTTGTTGGCCGCCTTGGTGTGCTGGATCGCCTCGATCGTCTGCGGCCGGATGCCGTCATCACCGGCAACGACGATCACGACGATGTCGGTCACGTCGGCGCCGCGTGCGCGCATCGAACTGAACGCTTCGTGGCCCGGCGTATCGAGGAAGGTGATCTTCGATCCGTCCTTCTGCGCCACGACATAGGCGCCGATATGCTGGGTGATGCCACCCGCTTCGCCGGCGGCAACGTCGGTCCCGCGCAGCGCATCGAGCAGGCTGGTCTTGCCGTGATCGACATGGCCCATGATCGTGACGACCGGGGCGCGCGGCTCCAGCGTGTCGGCCGGATCCACATCGACCTCGGTGACGATATCGACGTCGCTTTCGGACACGCGGCGGATGTTATGGCCGAATTCGCTGACCATCAGCTCGGCCGTATCCTGGTCGATCAACTGATTGGACGTGACCGGCGTGCCCATCTTGAACAGGGCCTTCACCAGGTCGGCGGTCCGCTCGGCCATACGATTGGCGAGCTCGGCAACCGTGATCGCTTCCGGCACCACCACGTCGCGCACCTGCTTGACGGACGGGCCGCCTGCCTGATGCGCGCGCTTGTCCTTCTCCCGCGCGCGCTTCAGCGCGGCGAGGCTGCGGGCCCGTGCACCGCCGTCGCCATCGTCCAGCGCCCGCGTGACGGTCAGCTTGCCCGATTGACGACGATCATCGCCCTGGCGGCCACGCGCCGGGCGTGCCGGCGGCTCGGGCCGCTTGGGCGGAATGACGGGGGTGAAGCGGCGCGGCGGCGGCTCGGCACCGGGTTTGCGCTCGCCATCGGCGGCTTCGGCCGGAGCAGCTACTGCTGCGGCGGCGGTTGCATCCGGGGCCGCTGCAGGCTCGGCCGTAACGGCTTCGGCGGTCGCCGGGGCGGCAGCCGCGGGGGGTGCCACAGGCGTCGCAACCGGTGCCTCGACCGGCGGATTGGCCGCGGCCTCTTCGGCGGCGCGGGCCTTTTCCTCGGCGCGGCGCTTTTCTTCTTCGCTGGCTTCGCGCGCGGCCTGGTCCTGGCGGCGACGCGCATCTTCCAGCGCGTTCATGCGCGCTTCCTCGGCCTCGCGCAGCAGGCGTTCCTGCTGCTCGCGGCGCTCCAGCGGCGTCATCGGACGCGACGGCGGAGTCGGGGCAGGCTGCGGACGCGGGGCGACCGGCGCCGCGACGGGCGCAGGCGCGGCGGCTTCGGCCACAATTTCGACTTCAGGCTCGGGGGCAGGCGCGGGATCTCCCGGCTTGCGCAGGACACGAGCCTTCTTGGTCTCCACGATCACCGTGTTGGAACGGCCGTGGGAGAAGCTCTGCTTCACCTTGCCGGTCTCTACGGTGCGCCGCACGCCCAACGGGACGCTGAGACCCAGTTTCGGCTTTTCGTTATCGCTCATCTGGTAACCCGAACCCTCATAAAATCATTATGCGCCGAAAGCGCCTTGCGAAGCCTCGCAAGGGCCTAAGTCACATCATCCAGTCCAATAAAGCCGCGCCACCGGCCGAGCGCCTGGTTGACGCGCGCGGCCGCAGCCGGCGCGATCAACGCAAGATGTACCACATTCTCGCGTCCGAGCGCCATCGACAATATGGCCCGCGTTGCCGGGATTGCGAGTCCCCGCAGGTCTGTACCCTCGGCATCCAGCCCGACGCGCAGTGCCTGATCCAGCTTGCGTGTGCCGTCCGCCGCAGCATCGCGCGCGTGGAGCAGCAAGGCAACGCCGCCTTTGCGGGCGGTGTCGATAATCTTCTCCGTTCCGGTCACGATCTGCCCGGCGCGCGCCTCCAGCCCAAGCCGGTCGAGCGCGGCGCGTTCCAGCGCGCGTTCGATCTGGTCGGCCAGGTCGGTGGGTACGCTGACGGCGGTCTTGAACGCGCGGCTCAGCGCCTTGCCCAGCCGGCCCTTGCGGATCGCCTCTTCCAGCGTTGCGCGATCGACCCCGATCCATGCCCCGCGGCCGGGCGCCTTGGCCCGCACGTCCGGCGCGATCGTGCCGTCCGGCCCCAGCGCCAGCCGGATCAGCTCGTCGCGGCAGGCCTTCTTGCCCGAAAGCACGCAGGTGCGTTCGGGGTCCGCCTTCGCCGCCCGTCCGTTTTCGGGGCGGGGCGGACGCGGCGTGTCGGCGCCGTCTTCGGCCGGGTCGGCGGAAGCGGGCACGGATAGGCCTTCGCTCCCTCCCGCGGGCGGGAGGGGCGCCGATCCCGTCAGTTCATCCGAACGATCATTGTCCGCCATTCGCGTTCGCGACCTCCTGTGCAGGGGCCGCGGGGCGGTCGGCGATCAGGATCCCGGCGGCGCCGTAATTTTCGGTGCTATGCTCGTTGATCACGACCTGGACGGCAGCGGCGGGCTTGCCCAACCGCTCCACCATCGAACGCGTGATGTCGGCGACGATCGCCGCCTTCTGCTCATGCGTTGCGGATCCCGCCAGTTCGACCGCGATGAAGGGCATCAGGCGTCGGCCTCCGGTGCTGCGGCGGTGTCCGCCGTCTCGTCGTCGCCGAACCAGCCGGCGGCCTGACGGGCGGCCATGATGATCTCCTGGCCCTGATCCATGGTCAGGCCATAGCCGGCCAGCACGCCGCCCTTGTCGGGCTTCGGTGCGGGCGCGCCTTCCTTGCGGCGGCGCGGTTCGGCACGCGGCTTTTCGATCAGCTCGTCGGTCGACAGGTCGCCCACATCGTCCAGCGTCTTGATCCCGGCCTTGCCCAGCGTGACCAGCATCGCCTCGGTCAGATGCGGCAGCTCGCCGACCGCGTCTTCGACGCCCAGTTCGACGCGCTGGGCACGATTGGCCTGTTCGCGACGATCGATCGCCTCGGCCGCGCGGTTCTGCAGCTCGCCGGCAATCTCGCCGTCCAGGCCTTCGATCTGCGCCAGTTCGTCCGGCTCGACATAGGCGACTTCCTCCAGGCTGGTGAAGCCTTCGGCCACCAGCAACTGGGCCAGCGTCTCGTCGACATCCAGCTCGTTCTGGAAGGTCTCGCTATTCTGCACGAATTCGCGCTGGCGCTTCTCGCTCGCATCGGCCTCGGTCAGGATGTCGATCGCCTTGCCGGTCAGCTGGCTGGCGAGACGGACATTCTGGCCGCGACGGCCGATGGCCAGGCTCAGCTGATCGTCGGGGACGACCACTTCGATCCGCTCTTCTTCCTCGTCGATCATCACGCGCGCGACCTGGGCCGGCTGCAGCGCATTGACGACGAAGGTCGCATTGTCGGGCGACCAGGGAATGATGTCGATCTTCTCGCCCTGAAGCTCCTGGACGACCGCCTGCACGCGGCTGCCCTTCATGCCGACGCAGGCGCCCACCGGGTCGATCGAGCTGTCACGGCTGATCACGCCGATCTTGGCGCGTGAACCCGGATCGCGGGCAGCGGCCTTGATCTCGATGATGCCGTCATAGATTTCGGGCACTTCCTGCGCGAACAGCTTCTTCATGAAGTCGGGATGCGCGCGGCTCAGGAAGATCTGCGGCCCGCGATTCTCGCGTACCACCTTCATGATCAGCGCACGCACGCGATCGTCCTTGCGCAGCACTTCGCGCGGGATCTGCTGATCGCGGCGGATGACGCCTTCGGCCCGACCGAGATTGACGACGACATGGCCGAACTCGACCGACTTGACCGTGCCGACGATGATCTCGCCCGCGCGATCCTTGAATTCCTCATATTGACGCTCGCGCTCGGCATCGCGGACCTTCTGGAAGATCACCTGCTTGGCGGCCTGCGCGGCAATGCGGCCAAACTCGATGTTCGGCAGCGGATCGACGATATAGTCGCCCAGCACCGCGCCCGGCTGCAATTTCTGCGCCTCGGCGACGGACACCTGGGTGAAGTAATTCTCGACCTCTTCGACCACCTCGACGACGCGCCACAGGCGAACGTCGCCGGCGCTGGTGTCGATTTTGGCGCGAATATCATTCTCGGCGCCGTAACGGGCCTTGGCGGCACGCTGGATCGCGTCCTCCATCGCCTCGATCACGATCGCCTTGTCGATCAGCTTCTCGCGCGCGACGGCGTCGGCGATGGCAAGCAGCTCGGCCTTGTTGGCGGAAATGGCAGTAGCCATGGACTTAACTCATCCTTCCTGTGAAATCCGGTCCGCACCCTCTGTAGACAGGGGCGCGGTTGCCTTGATCAGTTCGTCGGTCAGCAACAGCTTGGCGCTGGCGATCTGGCCGAACGGAATCTCGATCTCGCCGACCTTGTCCGCATACACCTTTATGGTGTCGCCTTCGAGTCCGACGAGACGAGCGTCGAATTGTTTGCGGCCGTTCAGCGGGGCCGCGAGCCGGATACGGGCATCGAAGCCCGCCCAATCGGCATAATCCTGGGCCCGGGTCAGCGGGCGATCGATCCCCGGCGAGGACACTTCCAGCCGGTAGGCCTCCTCGATCGGGTCATTGGCGTCCAGCAC
Source organism: Sphingomonas sp. ASY06-1R (assembly GCF_052180265.1). GTDB lineage: Bacteria > Pseudomonadota > Alphaproteobacteria > Sphingomonadales > Sphingomonadaceae > Sphingomonas_I. Next base: position 219,431 of record NZ_CP197464.1, read on the forward strand.
GTCGGAGATGCGGCGCGACAGCGCCTCGCAATCCTCCAGCCCCAGCTGCCGCGTGTCGGGCCGTTCGGCCATCACCTGCAGCGTCGGATCGGTGCGGCCGCCGAACATCGCCACGCGCACGAGGGCGAAGCCGAGGGCTTGCGCCTCGGGCTCGATCAACTTCGTGAGGGCTGCGATGTCCGTCATAATCTCTATCTGAAAATCCTAAGCGCCTTCGCGCCGGTGCCTTGCGGCGCCGGCCTCGGCACAGTTTCCAATGTCGAGAAGACGATCGCCACATAGGCGGTCACGGCGGTCGCCGCAAGTCGCAGATGATCGGGCGTATCTCCGCTAGGACGGCGCGCGCCGAGGCGCTATTCCGTGCAATTCACGTGCCTTGGGGAAAATTGATGCTTCGCACCGCCACGATCGCCGCCGCCCTGCTCACCCTGATCCCTGCAGCCGTCAATGCCCAGGTCAATTATGGCGGATCGAAGCCGGTTGCGACCAACCCCTTCACCGTGACGCCGGTGGAAACCTTCAACGTGCCGTGGAAGCTCGCCTTCCTGCCGGATCGGCGCATCCTCGTCACCGAAAAGCCCGGCAAGATGTGGCTGGTCGCCCCCGGCAAGAACAAGATCCAGGTCACGGGCGTGCCCGCGGTCGTCTATGCCGGGCAGGGCGGCCTGCTGTCGGTCGCGGTCGCGCCCAGCTTCGCCCGCGATGGCATGATCTACCTGACCTATGCGGAACCCGGTCCCGGGGGCTCGGCGCTGGCGCTGGCGCGCGGCAAGCTGGTGATCGGGACGGGCACTGCCCGCATCGATGGCCTGAAGGTGATCTGGCGCGATTGGGCGCCTGGCGAGGGTGGCCAGTTCGGCGCCTACATCGCCTTCGCGCCCGACGGGAAAAGCCTGTTCCTGACGTCCGGCGAACGCCAGCGCTTCACGCCCGCGCAGGACCCCAATTCCGCGCTCGGCAAGATCCTGCACCTCACGCTCGACGGCAAGCCCGCGCCGGGTAATCCCGGCGCCGGCAAGACGGGCGCGACGACCCTGCCGGTCTTCGACCCGCCCGCCGATACCGAAGCCGCCAAGACCGCGTCCGCCCGCCAGGTGAAGGTGCCCAGCCCCAATCTGGTGCCGGCCGAAACCTGGACCAGCGGCCATCGCAATCCCTACGGCCTCGCCTTCGATGCGGCGGGTAAATTGTGGGAAACCGAAATGGGCCCCAAAGGCGGGGATGAGATCAACCTGATCCAGCCCGGCGAGAATTATGGCTGGCCGTTGGTCAGCTACGGCATGAATTACAATGGTAAGCCGATTCCCAGCCCGGACGGCCATCCCGAATTCCAGAAGCCGGCGCTGTACTGGACCCCGGTGATCGCGCCCGGCGGATTCACATTTTACTACGGCGCGCTCTTCCCGCAGTGGAAGGGATCGGCCTTCATCGGCGGCATGGCGGTCGAGTCGCTGATCCGCGTCTCCTTCCAGAACGGCACCCCGCGCGAGGCGGAGCGGTTCGACATGGGCAAGCGCATCCGCGATGTCGTCGCCGGTCCCGACGGTGCGCTGTGGCTGCTGGAAGACGGGGCGGGTGGCCGGCTGTTGCGCTTGACGCCCAAAAAGTAAAAGAGCGTCGGATAATAAGGAGAGTATCGTGGCGGACGGCACCATTTTCGTCGGCGCGACGGCGGATGGCCAGCGCGAGGAACTCAATCTGCGGCGGGCCAACCGCCACGGCCTGATCGCCGGCGCTACCGGCACCGGCAAGACGGTGACGCTGCAGGGCATTGCCGAAGGGTTCAGCCGCGCGGGCGTCCCCGTCTTCGTCGCCGACGTGAAGGGCGATCTCGCCGGGCTCGCCATGGCCGGATCGGCGATGGCGCCCTCCCATGCCGCCTTCGCCCAGCGGGCCGCCGATGTCGGCATGACCGACTGGGCCTATGGCGACAATCCGGTGATCTTCTGGGATCTGTTCGGCCGGCAGGGCCATCCGGTCCGCACCACGATCAGCGAGATGGGGCCGCTGCTGCTCGCCCGCCTGATGAACCTGAACGAGGTGCAGGAAGGCGTCCTGCAGGTCGTGTTCAAGGTGGCGGACGAGCAGGGGATGCTGCTGCTCGACCTCCCCGATCTACAGGCGATGCTGGCCTGGGCGGCGGAAAATGCCGCCGATCTGTCCGCCCGCTACGGCAATGTCACGCGTGCCACGGTCGGCACGATCCAGCGCCAATTGCTGCAGCTGGAAGCGCAGGGCGGCGACAATTTCTTTGGCGAACCCGCGCTCGATGTCCACGACATGATGATCGTCGGCGAAGACGGCAAAGGCACGATCAACGTGCTCGCCGCCGACAAGTTGATGGCCGCGCCCAAGCTGTATGCCACCTTCCTGTTGTGGCTGCTGAGCGAGCTGTTCGAGACGCTGCCCGAGGTGGGCGATCCCGATAAACCCAAGCTCGTCTTCTTCTTCGACGAAGCGCATCTGCTGTTCGACGATGCCGCACCCGCCTTGCTCGACAAGATCGAGCAGGTCGTGCGGCTGATCCGCTCCAAGGGTGTCGGCGTCTATTTCATCACCCAGAACCCGATCGACGTGCCCGACGATGTCGCCGGCCAGCTCGGCAACCGCATCCAGCACAAGCTCAATGCCTTCACCCCGCGCGAGCAGAAAGCGGTGCAATCGGCCGCGCAGACCTTCCGTGCCAGCCCTGGCGTGGATGTCGCCACCGCCATCACCGAGCTGAAGGTGGGCGAGGCTCTGGTCTCGCTGCTCCAGGCTGACGGCGCCCCCAGCCCGGTCGCGCGCACGCTGATCCGCCCGCCTTTCTCCCGCGTCGGCCCGCTCACCGACAAGGAGCGCGCCATCCTCGTCTCGACCTCGCCGCTGGCGGGGAAATATGACACGCCGGTCAATCGCGAGAGCGCGGCCGAGATGCTCTCCGCCAAGGCGGGCGATGCCAAGGCCGCCGCCGCGCAAGCGCAGGCGCAGGCCGAAGCCGCCAAGGTCCAGGCCGAACAGGCCAAGGCCGCCGCCGCCCAGGCCAAGCTGGATGCGCAGGAACAGGCGCGCCGCGATCGCGAAGCCGCCCGCGCCGCCGAAGCGCAGGCCAAGGCCGAAGAACGCGCCCGCGCCGCCGCCGCCCGCGAAGCCGCCAAGCCAAGCCTGACCGACAAGATGCTCCAGTCCGCCGCCCGCTCCGTCGCCTCCTCGGTCGGCCGCCAGGTCGCCGGTCAGCTCGGCGGCCAGCTGCTGCGCGGCCTGCTGGGCGGGTTGTTCAAAAGCGGGCGATGAGCGGGTTTGATATTGAACGCACGTTGTGGACGGGCGCCCCGCCCAACGGGATAAAATTCCAGGCCTATGACATCGTCTTGGTGCCGTTCAGCTTTTTATGGGCCGGCACGGTCATAAGCGTCGCCGTTAATGGGTTTGTGGGCGGCGTCAGGTCTGACGGACTGGGCAGATTGGACATCGGCACCTGCGCCATCCTGAGCTTCTTTGTTTTAATGGGAAGCTATATGAGCGTCGGCCGGTTGCTGCACGACGCCTATTTAAGGGCACACACACGCTACACGCTTACCAGTCATCGCATACTGATTGAGCGCGATGGTCTGCAACCGCGTCGCGTTGTCATCGATCTGCGGCAGCTTCCAATTCTTGATGTGCGTGAAACACGCTCCGGCGTCGGCACGATCTATTTCGGCGTGCCTTCCATCCTGGCGTCATTTTTCGGGGATCGGTGGCGGTATTGCGTTCCGGAAATGTCGCAGCTGCCGGCGCTTCGCTCCATTCCCGACGTCCGTCGCGTCACGGACATGATCGAGCGAGCGTCGCGTGCCGCCTCCGGCTGACATTTGCGCGGCGGTTCGGGAATGTTAGGAAGCGCTTATGGCTACGACTCTCGACCGCGCTCAAGTTCCCACCGTATCGCTGGCGCAGGAGGCGTCCGATCCGGACGGCTTTGCCCAGGCTTTGGGCGGATCGTTCCAGCGTTATGGGTTCGCGATCGTCTCCGATCACGGCGTTCCGCGCGAGGTGATTGCGGAGGCGGAGGTGCAGGCGAAGGCCTTTTTCGCGCTGCCGGAGGCGGTGAAGCGCGCTTACCATACCGGCCAAGGCGGCGCGCGCGGCTATACGCCGTTCGGGATCGAGACCGCCAAGGACGCCAAGGCGCATGATCTGAAGGAATTCTGGCATGTCGGGCGCGAACTGCCGGAGGGCCATCCGTTCGCCGATGTGATGGCGCCCAACCTTTGGCCGGCCGAAATCGCGGCGTTCAAGCAGGCCGAACTGGCGCTGTTCAACGCGCTGGATGCCGCCGGTGCGCGGCTGTTGCGGGCGATCGCGCGCTATCTGGAGCTCGCGCCGGACTTCTTTGACGACACCGTCCGCGACGGCAATAGCGTGCTCCGGCTGCTCCATTACCCACCGATGGGCGCGGACGGGCCGTCGATCCGGGCGGGCGCGCATGAGGATATCAACACGATCACGCTGCTGCTGGGCGCGGAAGAAGCCGGGCTGGAGCTGCTGGATCGCGACGGAAACTGGCTGCCGGTCCAGCCCAAAGAGGGCGAATTGGCGGTCAATGTCGGCGATATGCTGCAGCGTCTGACCAACAATAAGCTGCGTTCGACCACGCATCGCGTGATGAATCCGGCACCCGAACGGCGCGGCGTCGCGCGCTATTCGATGCCCTTCTTCCTGCATTTCCGGCCGGATTATCGGATCGAGACGCTGCCGCAATGCGTGTCGGAGGCGCATCCGAACCTGTATCCGGAGCCGATTACGGCCCATGAATATTTGATGCAGCGCCTGAGGGAGATCAAACTGATATGATCGCTTTGCTGTTTGCCGCCGCCGCTGCGGCGACGCCCGCCCAGCCGGTGTGCGTACGGATGCAACCCGCCGCCGGTTTCGAAGGGTGGGGGCGTGCCGCCGGCACCGCTCTCGCGGTGGACAAGGCGGCCGCGCTGAAGCTGGATCCCGCCAGCAAGGTCCGGTTCGATCCGCCGCTGACGCGCAAGCCCAAGCCCAACACCTATGGCGGCTATTTCCCGCTGACCGTCGCCAACGCCGGCCGCTATCGCGTCGCGCTGTCGGAAGGGGCCTGGGTGGATGCGGTCAACCATGGCAAGCGGCTGAAATCGGCGGCGCATATGCATGGCCCGGCCTGTTCCGGCATCGCCAAGATCGTGGCGTTCGATCTGCCGGCCGGCCGTTCGTGGCTACAAGTCTCCGAAGCCGGAGAGCCCGCGATCAGCGCGATGGTGTCTTCGCACTGAAGGGGCGGCAGGGGGGCAGCTTCAGTTCCGCCATCTCGCCGCATGGCCGCGCCTGGATCGACGCATCGGGACCGACGAAGATCCCGTAATCGAAGCGGGCATCGGTGACCGAACATTGCGCGCGCCACATGATCATGTTCTTCCACGGTCCCTGGACCGCGGCGCGCTCGACGCGCGGGCAGCTATAGCCCGAATCCAGCAGCGCGCCGCGCAACGCGCCACGGCGCTGCAGATCGGTGAGCTTCATCAGCTGGTCGCTGGCGGGATTGGCGATCTTGACCGCCTGCAGCGGGCTGGCCGCGACCGCGAGGCTGAGGAACGCGCATAAGGGCCTGATCATGTCTCTCTCCTCCAGGGGTCAGCCGCGGCCGCGATAGGATGGTACGCCCTGATCGGGCAGCCACAAATCCGCAGGCGGCGCGCCGGTCTGCCAGAATACGTCGATCGGAATGCCGCCGCGCGGATACCAATAGCCGCCGATCCGCAGCCATTTCGGCTGCATTTCCGCCACCAGCCGCTCGCCGATGCCGACCGTGCAATCCTCGTGAAAGGCGGCATGGTTGCGGAAGGCGCCCAGAAACAGCTTGAGCGACTTGGATTCGACGATCGTCTCGCCCGGCGCATAATCGATCACGAGATGGGCGAAATCCGGCTGGCCCGTGACCGGGCAGAGCGAGGTGAATTCGGGCGCGGTAAAGCGGACCAGATAGAGGCGCTCGGGCCGCGGGTTCGGCACATAATCCAGCGTCGCGTCCTCCGGCGAAGCCGGCAGCGCGGAGGTCTGGCCAAGATGCGTAATGCTCATGCCCGCCGACTTAGGATCTGGTGCATTACGGTACAACCGGAGAGTGACACGCCGAATGTTTCGGCTATGGCGCCGGAGTTTCTGTGTTGGGGGGCAACATGTCGGTATTGAAGTGGCGCTTTTCGGGCGGGAGCGCGGCTGTGCTCTCCGCCAACGGGAAGAAGCAGGGCGGCAGCATGCGCATCACCGGGACGTCCGGCTGTGTGCTGCACGGACCCTATCTGGAACTGCCCCCGGGCCGCTGCACCGCGCGCATCCTGCTTGGGCCGGACAGCCGTGGGCTGGTGAAGATGGAAATTTCCGCCGCCAAGGGCACCAAGATATTGGCCGATCGCATGGTCGACCTTGCGGCCGGATCGGTGATGGAGTTGAGCGCGGACATTCCCGAGCATCTGCTAGACTGCGAAGTGCGGCTGTTCGCGCGCGGCAGGATCGATGCCGAGATTGTCGGCGTCGAGATCGATGTGGATCGCATCATGCCGACCGAGACGTTGCACGCCGACCGGCCGGTCGGATTCGAAACCCGCAAAAGCTATGCCGAGAAGATCCGCAGCGGCTTCTTCGACACCTATATGTCCGGGCCGAACGTGATGGAGATCGGCTATAAGGGCTATGAAGGGGCGACCGTGCCGATCGTGCCGCAGGCGATCGGCGTGGATGTCGGCTATCCGGGCTATGAAGGCGCGACCTTCCCGTTCGAGGACGGAAGCTTTGACGCCATTTATTCAAGCCACTGCTTCGAACATATCGGCGACTGGCTGGGCGTGTTGCGGGATTGGTACCGGCTGCTGAAGGTCGGCGGCTTCCTGGTGATTGTCGTGCCGCATCAGCTGCTGTTCGAGCGCAAGCGTCATCTGCCTTCGCCGATCAATCCGGATCATAAGCGTTTCTATACGCCGATGAGCCTGCTGGCCGAGATCGAGACGGCATTCGAGGAGAATAGCTACCGCATCCGCCATCTTGTCGAAAATGACCGCGGCTTCGATTACAACATCATGCCCTACCAGGGCACCGATGGTTGCTACGAGATCGAGCTGGTGGTCGAGAAGATCGAGAAGCCGTTCTGGCATCCCGATGACGGATCGGTGCGAGCCTATCCCGCGGGCGATTTCCGCACCTCGCTGCCCAAGACCAACCCGTGGGAGCTTACGCTCGATCTCACCCGCAAGCATGAATGCGAGATCTTCGGGCCCTATATCGGGCTCGGCGCCTCCGATTATATCGCCGAGTTCCATTTCGATTGGGACGGCGGTCCCGTGCCCGATCTGGTCCTCGACGTCGCCATGTTCGGCGAACGGCTGGCAGTGATCGAACCCAGGAGGGATGGCCGCGATTTCAGCAGCGGCAGGATCGAGCTGCCTTTTACCAATCCCCGGAATGGCGAGATTTTTGAATTTCGCGTCTATGTCGGCGGGACGACATCGGATCTGAAACCAAGGTTCAAGGGCGTGGTCGTCCGCTACGCAGGACGCCGCTAGACAGTCGAACAGATTGGGAACAAGTATCCGTAATGCGGACTCTTGTTCCTATCCTGGGCGACCAGCTTTGCCTGACTTTGTCGTCGCTTGCGGACGTCGATCCGGCCGCCACGATCATCCTGATGGTCGAGGTGGCGGAAGAAGCGGGCTATGTGCGGCATCACAAGGCGAAGCTGGCTTATATCTTTTCGGCCATGCGCCATCATGCGGCGGCGTTGCGGGCGGCGGGATGGACGGTCGAGTATGTCGTGCTGGACGATCCGGCCAATAGCGGCAGCTTCAGCGGGGAAATTGCGCGGGCGATCGGGCGGCACGATCCGGACCGGATCATCGTCACCGAAGCCGGCGAGTGGCGCGTGGCGGCGATGCTGGAGGCGTGGGAGACGCTGTTCGGCATTCCGGTGAAGATTTGCGCGGATACACGTTTTCTGGTCAGCCATGCCGACTTCGCCGCCTGGGCGGATGGCCGCAAGCAGCATGTCATGGAGGATTTCTACCGGGCGATGCGGCGCAAGACCGGCCTGTTGATGGACGGCGACAAGCCGGCGGGTGGGCGCTGGAATTTCGACAAGGATAATCGCAAGCCGGCCAAGGCGGATATGCTGATGCCGCACCCGATCGCGTTCGCACCCGACGCGGTGACGCAAGAGGTGCTGGCGCTGGTGGAGCGGATGTTCCCCGACAATCCCGGCAGCCTCGCGCAGTTCGACTATGCGGTGACGGCGGAGGAGGCCGAGCGGCAGGCGGATCGCTTCTTCCGCGAGGCGATGCACGATTTCGGCCGTTACGAGGATGCGATGGTCACGGGCGAACGCCATTTGTGGCATTCGATCCTGTCGCCCTACCTGAATAGCGGTCTGCTGGATCCGCTGGATCTGTGCCGCCGGGCCGAGGCGGAATATCGCGCCGGGCGGGCGCCGCTCAATTCGGTCGAGGGCTATATCCGCCAGATCATCGGCTGGCGCGAATATGTGCGCGGCATCTATTGGCGGGAAGGGCCCACTTATGTGGAGCGCAACTTCCTGGAGCATCATCGTCCGCTGCCGGCCTTCTACTGGACCGGCGATACCGACATGCACTGCCTGCGCGAGGTGATCGGCCAGACGCTGGCGACGGCGCACGCGCATCATATCCAGCGGCTGATGGTGGCGGGCAATTTCGCGCTGCTGATCGGGGCGGACCCGGCGCAGGTGCATATCTGGTATCTGGAAATCTACCTGGATGCCTATGAATGGGTGGAACTGCCCAACACGCTGGGGATGAGCCAATATGGCGACGGCGGGCTGCTCGGCAGCAAGCCCTATGTGTCGTCCGGCGCCTATATCAATCGGATGTCCGATTATTGCGGGCCGTGCCGCTACGATGTGACCAAGCGGGTGGGGGCGGATGCCTGCCCGTTCAACGCGCTCTATTGGGATTTCCTGGCGCGCCATCGCCCCCGGATCGGCGACAATCGCCGGCTCGCCATGGCCTATCGCAACTGGGATCGGTTCGCGCCGGAGGATCAGGCGGCGCTGCGCGAGCAGGCGGCGGCCTTCCTGACAAAACTCGACGCCGGGCCGGAGGGCGATTAGGCAAATGGCATGAGCGACGAGCAGGAAAAAGGGTCCGCAACACGGGTGGTCGAGGCGGGGCGGCGCAAGGCGTGGACGCAGGGGATCGTCAGTGCGCCGGTGTGGCGCGCATCGACCATGTTGTTCGATACGGTCGGCGACCTGCGGGATGCCACGCGCCGGCCCGATGACGGCCTCTATTATGGTCGCCGCGGCAGCCCGACCCAATGGTCGCTTGCGGACGCGCTGACCGCCTTGGAGCCGGGCGCGGCCGGCACGACGCTCCATGCATCCGGCCTGGCGGCCATCACCACCGCGCTGCTGGCGGTGCTGGAGCCCGGCGACGAACTGCTGATGACCGATTCCACCTATGAGCCCACGCGCACATTTTGCGACGGCTTGCTGAAGCGGCTGGGGATCGCCACCCGTTATTATGATCCCTGTGTGCGGGGCGACGGGATCGCGGCGCTGTTCGGCCCGAAAACCAAGGCGATCTTCCTGGAAAGCCCCGGCAGCCTGACGTTCGAGGTGCAGGACGTTCCCGCGCTGTGCGCGGCGGCGCGGGCGCGCGGCGTCGTCAGCCTGATCGACAATACCTGGGCGACGCCGCTGCTGTTCCCGGCGATCGAACGCGGGGTCGACATATCGATCCTCGCCTGCACCAAATATGTCGTGGGGCATTCGGACGTGATGATGGGATCCGCGACCGCACGGCCGGGCCTGTTCGAACGCGTCCGCAAGACCAGCCAGGTGATGGGCCAGTGCGTCAGCCCGGACGATGCCTTTCTGGCCAGCCGGGGCCTGCGGACGATGGCGGTGCGGCTTCGCCAGCATGGGGCGGCGGCCCTGGAGATTGCGCGCTGGTTGCAGCGTCAGCCAGGTGTCGTCACCGTATTGCACCCGGCCTTGCCCGATACGCCGGGCCACGATCTGTTTGAGCGGGACTTTCTGGGCGCGGCCGGATTATTTGCCTTCGCCATCGATGGCGATGATGACGCCCGGGTCCGGCTGGTGGATGCATTGCAGCATTTCGGGATTGGTTTCTCGTGGGGCGGGTTTGAAAGCCTGGCGCTGCCGATCGATCCGGAGCGGACGCGGACGGCGGTTCCCTGGCGATCGCCGGGCAAAATGATCCGGCTGCAAATCGGTCTGGAAGACACGGCTGATCTGATTTCCGATTTGAATCAGGCACTCCACGCTGCCGCGCAGCAAGGATAAATCAGGGCTGCCCTGAGCTGGGCGAAAGCTGTTGCACGCGTGCAACAGGCGGATTGTAGACGATCGGCAAGACGTGGTTAAAGATTGTGCTTCGCAGCACTTTGGCTCAGGACAGCGAGGTCGGTACGTAGCCCCCCCGCTCATTCAGAGGCAGAGGTGCGGGCGCCATCGACGCGCAGTGGAACTTGACGCAATTCGCGAGAAGGACTTTCCATGCGCACCACCCTCACCGGGCTCTCCCTATTTGCCGCCGTCGTGGTGGCCGCACCTGCTTTGGCGCAGGATGCCCCGGCACCCGCCAGCGATTTCACTATCACCGGCGGCGCCGCGCTGACGAGCGACTATCGCTTTCGTGGTGTTTCCCAGACGGACAAGCATTTCGCCATCCAGGGCACGATCGGCGTCACCCATTCGTCGGGTTTCTACATCGGAACCTGGGGCAGCTCGATCGACGATTATGTCGCCAACGGCAGCGACCAGGAAATCGATCTGTACGGCGGCTATAAGAAGACGATCGACGGGACGACCGTGGATGGCGGCCTGCTTTATTATTATTATCCTGGTTCGCACGGCGCGAATACGGACTTTTTCGAACCCTATTTCAACGTTTCGCACACGTTTGGACCGCTCAGCGCCAAGGCCGGCCTGAATTATGCGTGGAAGCAGCACGCCCAATCCTGCACCTTTGATCCCCGCTGCGGGAACAAGGCCAAGGAAGACAGTCTCTACACCTATGGCGAGCTCTCGGGCGCCATTCCCAACACCGGCGTCACCCTGACCGGCCATGTCGGCGAAAGCTGGGGGCGCTCCTACCTGACCAACGGGCTGAAGAATTACACCGACTGGAGCGTGACCGCGGCCTACACATGGAAGGCGCTGACGTTCAGCGTCGCCTATGTCGATACCGATTTTAAAAAGGGCGAGTTCTCGGTCAACGGCCGTAACGAAGTGCATGGCGGCGTAGTGGGGGCGGTCGCGGTTGCCTTCTGATCCTCGCGCCGGCGCAAACTTTTAGCGCCGGAATGATGTGGTCGGCCGAGTGTGGCGATTGTGCCGCACTCGGCCCTTTTTGCGTTGGTGCCTATGGCAGTGCAGCATAACCATCCCCACGTTCACCGTGCCGCAATGCGGTAGATCGCACCGAGCCGGTGCAAAAAATTTCATGGCGGTTGAAACCGAATCCCGGGAATGGAGTTTAGCCGCACATCAGAGCGGTTGGAGCGTTCAGTTACTCAGGGTTCTGATCCGAGACATTTCGGCAACAGTCCACATTTTTGCGCGGTTGCGTAGAACCAGGGCAGTGTTTAGGGGTTTTGAGTACCTGACACGCTCCTAATGAAGGAAAAGGGGATACAAATGCGTAAACTAGCCATGATGGCCATATTGGCATCGTCGGCACTCGCATCGCCCGCCATGTCCAAAGACAAGGCTTGGTATGTTGGTGTTGAAGGCGGCGGCATCATCGTCGAGAAGACCCACATCAACATCGGCGCGGTCGATAATGCTGACACTGTCAAGCACAAGAACGGCTTGTTCGATGTCGATGGCATTGTTGGTTATGACCTTGGTATGCTCCGCCTCGAAGCCGAGGTCGGTTACAAGCGTACCGAAGTAAAGTCGCACACGACGACCACGACGCTCAACGGTTCGCCGGCTGGCGAATATCGTAGCTCGCGCAGTGGCAACACGTCGGTCCTCAGCTTCATGGGCAACGCGCTCCTGAACTTTGGTGATGACGACGGTATTCAGGGTTATGTCGGCGGTGGTGCCGGTGTTGCTCGTGTTCACTACGGCATCTACCGCCTCGACGGCGGCAACTGGTTCCTCGACGGCAGCGACACCCGCTTCGCCTTCCAGGCAATTGCCGGCCTGCTCTACCCCGTCAGCGACCATGTCGATGTCGGTGTGAAGTATCGTTGGTTCAACACCTTCGGCGTTCGCGTTCGCGGCAGCACCGCCAACGCTCTGGCCGGTGGCGACTCCACGGCGCGCTATCGCTCGAACAGCTTGCTGGCGAGCCTAGTGTACAACTTCGGCGAACCGGCAGCACCGCCGCCGCCGCCGCCGCCGCCGCCCCCGCCGCCGCCGCCTCCGCCCCCGCCGCCGCCGCCGCCTCCGCCGTCGGTAACGCCTGGGCCGTTCATCGTGTTCTTCGACTGGAACAAGTCGGATATCACGCCTGAGGCAGCTTCGATCCTCGACAACGCGGCACAGGCCTACAGCACGACGGGCAACGCCCAGATCATGCTGGCCGGCTACACCGACACGTCGGGTTCGGCGAACTACAACCAGGGTCTGTCGCAGCGTCGCGCTGACTCGGTTAAGGCTTATCTCGCTGGCAAGGGTATCCCTGACGGCGTGATGACCACCCAGGCATTCGGTGAGACTCGTCTTCTCGTCCAGACTGCCGACGGTGTGCGCGAGCCGCAGAACCGCCGTGTGGAGATCACCTTCGGCCCGAACTCGGGTCAGTAAGGCACGCTCCTTCGGGACAAAGATTGGGGTCGGCCAGCAATGGCCGGCCCTTTTCTTTTGCCTGGGCGGGATGGGGTTGTGTGCGGCGTCTGGGGCCGTGGGGTCAGTGCTGCTACTGCCGTTGGGTGCGCTTCGGGGCCGGTGTCTGGCGCGGTTTGTGCGCCTTGGTGGTTGGCAGACGGGAGGTCGCCAAGCCGCGGAATGGACTCCAGCCCGCGTTGGGGGTGACGGTGATATGTGGGGGCGGGGGTCCTTTTGATCCCGGCGGTGTTTGGTCTCGGCTAGCCAGCCGACGTTCTGAAGTCGCCCGATTCCCGACGCGAACCGGGTTGGCCGTTTCTCTGTTCGCTCCTGCCTTTATTCCCGTCACCCCAGCGAAGGCTGGGGTCCATCGGGTCGCGGGCTGTGTCGCTCCGGCTGGCGGATGCGCCGCCAAGCCGCGGAATGGACCCCAGCCTTCGCTGGGATGACGGTGGTGGTGGTGGGGGGCGGGGGTCCTTCCATTACGTCCGCTGGCGCCTGGTCGGGCGGCTGGCCCTCCCAACGGGCATGATCCCGGAGCGGGCCAAGCTCGTGGTGGCCACGTGCTACAGCCCTTCTTTCTGTCACCCCAGCGCAGGCTCGGGTCCATCGGGTCGCGGGCTGTTGTCGCTCCGGCTGGCGGGTGGTCGGCGCGGTCCTACGCGCCTTCGTTCGTTGACGGGGTGCGCCGCGTGAGACTTTGACGGCCTCACCCGTCAAGGTCGCGACGGATCAGCGTAAGGGGTAGCGGGCGACGGCGTCGTAGACCGCGCCTTCGCTGCCGAGGTGGCTTTCGAACAGGCAGAAGGCGTCGAGCGTGAGTGGCGCGCTGGTCAAGGCGGCGGTGCGGGCGAGGAAGGGGGCGACGGGGCCGGCGTGGCGGCCCATGCGCGCCAGCGTGATGTGGGGCGTGAAGGCGCGGGGTTCTGGAGGCAGGCCGCAGGTAACGAGCGCGCGATCGACGCGTTTGTGGAGCGTGGTCAGCGCCGCGTTGGCGGCGATGCCGGCCCATAATGTGTTCACGTGGCCCTTGTGATCGAAGGTGCCGACGCCGGCGAGCACGATTTCGGGCTGGGGATGGTCGATCCTATTGAGCGCGACCGCGATATCCTCCGCCTGAGCGCCATCAACTTCGCCGATGAAGCGCAGCGTGAGGTGAAGCTGATCGTCCGTCTGCCAGCGTGCGCCGGGCACGCCGCCCATCACATCCAGCAGCTGCAAACGAAGCGGCCGCGGCGGCCGGAGCGCAACAAACAGCCGGTGCATGGGCCCGTCTTAAGAGAATGCGCACATGGCTGCACCCGCTTTTGCTTGAAAAGCGTTCGAACCACGACAATATTGAGGATGCGCCGTTTGTGGCGCGTAAGGAGCTATTTCGAGATGGCAAACTGGTCCGACCCCTGGACGAACGGCGCTGCGACCGCATCGGTCGGCACGCGGCCCGCGGCCCATGACGCGGGTCTCCGGTCCTATATGCTTTCGGTTTACAATTATATGGCATCGGGCGTGCTGCTGACCGGCATTGTCGCCCTGCTGTTCGCCAGCAGCCCCTATATGGGCCTGCTCTTCTCGCCGCAGGGCAAGCCTTCGGGCCTTGGCTTGATCGTGATGCTGGCGCCGATCGGCCTGGTGTTCGCCCTGAGCTTTGGCATCAACCGCATCAGCGAGACGACTGCCAAGGCGCTGTTCTGGGCCTATGCCGTCCTGATGGGCCTGTCGCTCTCGACGGTCCTGCTGGCCTATACCGGCACGTCGGTGGCGCAGGTCTTCTTCGCCAGCGCCGCCGCGTTCGCGGGCCTCAGCCTGTGGGGCTACACGACGAAGAAGGATCTGTCGGGTTTCGGCACATTCCTGATCATGGGCGTCGTTGGCATTCTGGTCGCCAGCCTGCTCAACCTGTTCTTCCAGTCCGAGAAGATGCAGCTGGTCATCAGCGTGCTCGGCGTGCTGCTGTTCGCGGGTCTGACCGCTTATGACACGCAGAAGATCAAGAGCATGTACTATGCGGTGCAGGGTTCGGACTTCATGGGCAAGTCGGTGATCATGGGCGCGCTGACGCTGTACCTCGACTTCATCAACATGTTCCTGTTCCTGCTGCGCCTGTTCGGCGATCGCCGCTAAGCGAAGCGACAGACGAAAATGGGAGGCCCCGCTTCGGCGGGGCCTTTTTTTGTGCCTGTTGTGGGGTGGGACGGGGTGGCTTTGAAAGGATGGGCTTTCGCCTCCGGAGACCACCCCGGGAGGGCTTCGGCAGGCACCGTTCGTCTCGAGCGCGATCCGCGTATCGAGAGATCCCCACCAATGCCTCGATACGCGCCCTCGATACGCCCTGCGGGCAACTCGGTCGCTACTCGGCACGAACGGATGCGTCTAAACCTGTTCTATTCGAGTAAGGAAGGACCGTGGGGTGGGCGCCCTGCCATAGCCCGCGATCCCGGCCTTCGCCGGCATGACGGGCCGAGGGCCTAAGCGAGGTGATCCTTGAGGAAAGCGAGGGCTTGCAGCCAGGCCTGGTTGTAGGCGTCGCCCTGGAACTGCGCCACGGACGGGAGGCGCAGGACGGGGATGGGCAGGTCGGCGATGCGATCCGCGCTGAAGGTCACCGCCGCGCTCAGCTGCGGCTGGGGCGAGGCGGCGACGCGTTCGACCAGCGATGCGCCCCAGCCGAGGCCGATCGCGGCGACCTTGCCCGTGGCATAGGCATTGCTCGCCAGCCAGTGGACGGTCGCGACCGCTTCCTCCAGCGAGGCGAGCCTGGTCGGCGCGCAGGCGACGAAGCCGGCGGCGGCGAGCTGATCGCACAGGCTGCGGGTGAAGGCGTCGGCGCCCCGGACATCGTGGACGACCATCACCGCCGCCTGCGGCCCATGCGCCTTGGGCGGGATCGCCATATAGCCGTGGAGGTCATGGCCGGGACCGGGCCAGCGGATATTGGCGGTCTTGGGCGGGGGCGGCGCCTTGGCGGCGAACGCCGGGATAGCGGCCAAGGCGGCGGCGCCGGTGAGGAGGGCGCGACGGCTGGCCTGCCAGCTTCGGCCGGCCGCAGCCGCGTCCAAATCCGCACAGGGGCCATCCCGCCTCGCCATATCGCCGCGCCCTCTTAGAAGCTCATCTCGTCATAAACCCGGCTGACGTCGCCGTTCCAGTCGCCATGATAGCGATCGAGCAGGCGCTGGGCCGGAACCTTGCCGCTGGCGATGATCTCCCGCAGCGGCTCGAGGAAGCCGGTCTCATCATCGCCCATGGCGTTGCGCCGCTTGCGCGCGGCCAGGCCCTTGTGGGCGATCGCCAGGATTTCCGACCCGAGCTGCTGGAAGGTGCGCCCGCGCGGGCCGCGTGCGGCGAGGCCGAGCCTGGGCACTTCGGCGCGGATGCGGTGATGATCCTCGATCGTCCAATGCTTGACCTCCTGCCAGGCGGCATCGAGCGCATCGTCGTCATACAGCAGGCCCACCCAGAATGCGGGCAGGGCGCAGATCGTGTTCCATGGCCCGCCATCGGCCCCGCGCATTTCGAGGAAGCTCTTCAGCCGCACCTCGGGAAAGGCGGTCGACAGATGATCCGTCCAGTCGGCGATGCGCGGCTTTTCGCCGGGCAGGACGGAGAGATTGCCGTCGAGGAAATCGCGGAGGGAAAGCCCGGCCGCGTCGATATATTTGCCGTCGCGGAAGACGAAATACATCGGCACGTCGAGCATGTAATCGGTGTAACGTTCATAGCCGAAGCCGTCTTCGAACACGAACGGCAGCATGCCCGTGCGGTGCGGGTCGGTATCCGTCCAGATATGGCTGCGATAGGAGAGGAAGCCGTTGGGCTTGCCTTCGGTGAAGGGCGAGTTGGCGAAGAGCGCGGTGGCGAGCGGCTGGAGCGCCAAGCTGACGCGGAACTTCTTCACCATGTCCGCCTCGCTGCCATAATCGAGGTTGGTCTGAATGGTGCAGGTGCGCAGCATCATGTCCAGCCCGAGGCTGCCGACGCGGGGCATGTGGCGCAGCATAATCTCGTACCGGCCCTTAGGCATGATCGGCAGATCCGCGCGCGTCTTGTCCGGCCAGAAGCCGAGGCCGAGGAAGCCCATGCCAAGCTTGTCGCCAATCTCTTTCACCTGGGCGAGGTGGCGGCCGGTTTCGGCGCAGGTCTGGTGGAGATTGTCGAGTGGCGCGCCCGACAATTCGAACTGGCCGGCGGGTTCCAGGCTGACCGCGCCGTCCGGGCCGGACAAAGCGATGATATTGTCGCCCTCGTAAATCGGCTCCCACCCGAATTTGGTGAGGCCGATCAGCAGCGCGTGGATGCCGCCCTTTTCCTCATAGGAGGGGGCGTGATGATCGCCGACGGCATAGACGAACTTTTCATGCTCCGTCCCGATCCGCCAATTTTCCTTGGGTTTCTCGCCCTTTGCGAACACGCCGATCAAATCGGCGCGGCTTTCGATCAAGGGGTCTGGACCGGCCTCTGCCGTGCGCGTCGTCATGTTCGGCGCGATAGCATGGCCGCAGGCGGATACTAGCGGTATCCGCCACAGATCGTTGCAAGAAGGGGAACGACGAGGCGGTGCCGCCACGCGCTCGATGCACCGGCCGGGGCTAGCGCCAATCGCCGGCGAGCGTCATCCAGGCCGCCAGCGCCGCTGCCGCCGCCGTCTCCGCGCGCAGGATGCGCGGGCCGAGCGAGGCGCCGATCGCGCCGGGGGTGGCGCGGATCGCATCGCGCTCGTCGGGCGTGAAGCCGCCCTCCGGCCCGATCAGGATCGCCGCCGGGCCGGGCCGGGCGACGTCGGCAAAGGGCAGGCCGCCGGTCTCGTCGGCGAAGATCAAGGCGCGGTTCGGGTCCCATGCTTTCAGCAGGGCGGCGAGCTTGGCCGGCGCCGCCAGTTCGGGCAGCGCGGTGCGATCGCATTGTTCGCTTGCCTCGATCATGTTCGCGCGCAGCCGATCCAGGTTGAGCCGATCGACGATCGTGCGCTGCGTGATCACCGGCTGGAGGCGGGCGGCGCCAAGCTCGGTCGCTTTCTCGACCAGCCAGTCGATCGGCCCTTTCTTGATCGGCGCGAACAGCAGCCACAGATCGGGCACCGTTTCCCGCGCGCGCAGCTGGCCGGTGATCCGCAGCGTGATGTGGCGCTTGGCGGTATCGGTGACCTCGGCCAGCCATTCGCCGGTACGATCGTCGAACAGGCGCACCGGATCGCCCGCCTTCAGCCGCATCACATTGCCGAGATAATTGGCCTGTGCGCCGTCGAGCTGAAGGGTGGCGGCATCGTGGAGCGGCTGATCGACGAACAGGCGCGGCGTGCTCGCGGGCGGCCAGGCGGGGGTGGCGGGCATCGGGCGGTTGTAGGGAGGGGGTGTCGGTTCGTCACCCCCTGTGGGGTGCGGGGAGGGTTCCGTGGATGCCAGCCTGCGCTGGCATGACGCTTTGCGGTTATTGCGCGGGTGGGCGTGGGGCGCCACCGGCGGCGGCGCGGGCGGCCTGGCGCTCTTCGGGGGTGAGGATGCCGTCATGGTTGGCGTCGACCGCGTCGAAGGCGGCGGCGGCCTGGGCCTGGGCCTCGGCAGCGGAAACCTTGCCGTCATGATTGGCGTCGGCGGTGGTGAACATGCGGGTGACGCGCGCGACCATGCGCGGATTGTCGCCCATCGCCTGGGTGAAGGCGGTGATCTCGTCCTGGGTGATGAAGCCGTCCTGGTTGCGATCGAGCTGGCCGAAGATCAACGCCGCGCGCTGCAACGCATCCGCCTTGGTCTGGGCATTGGCCCAGCTGGGGCGGGTGCCGCCGGCGGGGGCATCCTGCGCCAGAGCGGGCGTGGCGATCAGCATCGGCAAAGCGACGAGCAGCAAGCGGGACATGGACGAATCCTTTTCAACCTGGTCGGACCATGGCACCGCGCGCCCCAACCGCCGATGAACGGCTTCCGTCGGCCGCGCGATTGGGGCAGGACGGCGCCATGGCCCCGCCGACCTCCATCGTACCAGATAGCGAGCATCGCGGCCTGCTGAACCTGCTGCCGCAGCGCGCGCGCGATCTGGTGCAGCTGGCGCGGATCGATCGGCCGATCGGGATCTGGCTGCTCTTCTGGCCGGGGGCCTGGGCGGTGGCGCTGGCCGGACACGCCTTCGATCGCTGGGATCTGATCGCGTGGTTCGCGCTGGGGGCGGCGGCGATGCGCGGGGCGGGCTGCGTGTATAACGATATCGTCGATCGCGATCTGGACGCGCAGGTGGCGCGCACGCGCGAGCGGCCGGTGGCGAGCGGCCGGGTATCGCTGTTGCTCGCCTGGGGCTGGCTGTTCGCCTTGTGCATGATCGGGCTGATCGTGCTGCTGCAGCTGAACGGGCTGGCGCAAATCGTCGCGCTCGGCAGCCTGGCGCCGGTCGCGGCCTATCCCTTCATGAAGCGGATCACCTGGTGGCCGCAGGCGTGGCTGGGGATCGTCTTTTCCTGGGCGTGTCTGGTCGGCTGGCCGGCGGCGGCGGGGCGGATCGAGCCGGCGATGCTGTGGCTCTATGCCGGATCGATCTTCTGGGTGCTGGGCTATGACACGATCTATGCGCTGCAGGATATCGAGGATGATCGGATCGTCGGGGTCAAATCGTCCGCGCGCGCGCTCGGTCGCCATGCTCGCGCCGGGGTGACGGCCTTCTACCTGATCGCGCTGATCCTGTGGGGCCGCGCGATCTGGAGCGTACGGCCGGAAGCGCTGGCGCTGGTCGCCTTGCTTCCGGTCGCAGGCCATTTGCTGTGGCAGGCGGCGGGGCTGAAGCCCGCGGACGGGGCGGATGCGCTGATGCGCTTCCGCTCCAACCGCTTTGCCGGGCTGTTGCTGTTCCTCGCCTGCCTGGTGGTGGGGACGGCCAGTCGGGCCTGATCGTTCAGGCGGCGAGGCGATCGATTTCGGCAGAGGCGCTATCGATCGCGTTGGCGCGGCCCTCCGGCCCCATCATCACGCCTTCCGCGACCACGAATTCGGGTGTGATGCCGATGAAGCCGAACACCGCCTTCAGATAGGATTCGGTATGTTCATAGGCGGCGTGGGGCGTGCCTTCGCTATAGAGGCCGCCGCGTGACAGGGCGATGATGACGCGCTTGCCGCCGGCAAGCCCCTTTTGACCTTCGGGGCCGTAGCTGAAGGTCTCGCCCGCAATCAAGATGCGGTCGAGCCAGGCCTTGAGCTGGCTGGGCAGCGTGAAATTATACATGGGCGCGCCGATGACGATCACGTCGCTGGCGAGAAACTGGTCGAGCAAAGCGCGGCTGTCGGGCGACGCGGCCGGCAGCAGGCCAAGCGTGAGATGCGCGATCGGATCGGCGGCAAGATCGCGATAGCGGATCTCCAGCGCCGGATCCGCGGCGCGCAGGCGATCGACGATGCCGGCCGAAAGCTGGCGGCTGACCGAGCCGTCGCCGGTGATGCTTGAATCGAGATGGAGCAGTTTCATATTGGAGGCCTTTCCGGTATCAGTTTGTAACCGGGGCGGGATATGTGACTGCATGGCCGAGCCCCGCAAGGAGGCACTATTTTGTTACCCGAGCACATGGATGATACCGTGACGGACGATGCGTTCGCGCGCTGCCAGCAGGCCTTGCCAATCGGGAATAGCCCGCGCTGCCGCAGTATCGCGCCGATCCTGCAGCGGATCGGGGACAAATGGAGCATCCTGATCGTGATGATCCTGGCGCGCGGGCCGCGTCGCTTCAACGAGCTCAAGCGCATGATCGAGGGCATTTCGCAGCGCATGCTGACCTTCAACCTGCGCGGGCTGGAACGCGACGGATTGGTAAGCCGCACCGTCTTCCCGACCATTCCGCCGCGCGTCGATTATGAGCTGACCGATCTGGGCAAGTCGCTGTGCGGGCCGATCGTCGCGCTGGGCCAATGGGCGGAGGCCAATTATGACGAGATTGCGGGATCGCGCGAGGCTTTCGACGCCAAGGCCGCCGAATAGGCCGCTTCCGCTTCCGTTTGCGCGCATGCATCCCTAAGTGCGGGTCATGTTCTCCGTCTCCGAAGCCGAAAACCGTGTCGCCGATCTGGTTGCCGCCGCCCAGCGTGCGGGCGCCGATGCGGCCGACGCCGTCTATTACCGCAATGCCTCGACCGAGGTGCAGGTGCGCCTGGGCACGCTGGAAGATGTCGGCCGATCCGATGGTGAGGAGATCGGGCTGCGCCTGTTCGTCGGCAAAAGATCGGCGAGCGTTTCCTCTTCCGATTTGTCGGGCGACGCGCTGAGCGCGCTGGTCGAAAGGGCGGTGGCCATGGCGCGCGAGGCGCCGGACGATGACTATGCCGGGCTGGCGCCTGCCGATAGGCTGCTGACCGGAGAGGCGATCCATATCGACGGCGACGATGGCGCCGATCCCGCGCCCGCCGAGTTGAAGGCGCGCGCGCTCGCCGCCGAAGAAACCGCGCGGGCGATCGCCGGCGTGACCAATAGTGAGGGTGCGGGCGCCAGTGCCGGGCGCACGCTGATGGCGCTGGCCACCTCGACCGGCTTTGCGCGCGGCTTCGTGACCTCGGGCTATGGCTGTTCGGCCAGTGTGATCGCGGGCGAGGGCGCCGGCATGCAGCGCGATTATGCCTATCATTCGGCGCGCTATCTGAGCGATCTGGAAGCGTCGGAAGAGATCGGGCGGCGCGCGGGCGAACGCGCGGTCAAGCGGCTGAACCCGGGCAAGCTCGCCTCCGGCCCGATGCCGGTCGTGTTCGATCCGCGCGTCGGATCCAGCCTGATCGGTCATCTTGCCGGGGCGATCACGGGCGCGGCGATCGCGCGCAAGACCAGCTTCCTGCTCGGCAAGCGCGGCGAGCGCATCTTCGCGCCGGGCATCACCATTCGCGACGATCCGCACCGCTTGCGCGGGCTGCGCAGCCGCGCCTTCGACGGCGAAGGCCTGCCGACCGCGCCGATCGACATCGTCGCCGATGGCGTGCTCCAGACGTGGCTGCTCGACAGCGCATCGGCGCGCCAATTGGGCGAACAGCCGACCGGCCACGCCACGCGCGGCGGCAGCGGCGCGCCCGGCGCGGGGACGAGCAACATGTTCCTGGAAGCGGGCACGATCTCGGTCGCGGACCTGATCGGTGACATCACGCTGGGCGTGTTCGTGACCGAGCTGATCGGCCAGGGCGTCAACGGCATCACCGGCGATTATAGCCGCGGCGCCTCCGGCTATGCGATCCGCAACGGGCAATTGGCCGAGCCGGTGGCGGAGATAACGATCGCCGGCAATCTGACCGACATGTTCCTGGCGCTGACGCCGGCCGACGATCTGGAATTCCGGCGGGCGATGGATGTGCCGACAGTGCGTATCGACGGGATGACCATCGCCGGTGCCTGACGCGCTGATCGACGCGGTGGCGGCGGCCGCGGCCGAAGCCGGCCAACTTGCGCTCGATCGCTGGAAGACGGACTTTCGCCGCTGGGAAAAGGCCGCCGGCAGCCCGGTGTGCGAGATCGATCTGGCGGTCGACGAACTGCTGAAAGTGCGGCTGGCGGCGATCGATCCCGATGCCGGCTGGCTGTCCGAAGAGACCGCCGACAATGATGCGCGGCTGAGCAACCGGCGGCTGTGGGTAGTCGATCCGATCGACGGCACGCGCGATTATCTGCGGGGGCGGCCCGGCTGGTGCGTGTCGGTTGCGCTGGTGGAGGATGGCGCGCCGATCGTGGGCGTGCTGGACGCACCCGCGCGGCAGGAAAGCTGGCGCGCGGCGGCGGGCGAAGGCGCCACCTGCAACGGCACGCCGCTGCGCGCATCGATGCGGCTGGAACTGCCGGGATCGCGCGTGCCGGCCGATACGCTGCCGCGGATCGACGAGGATCTGATCGCGGTGCCGCGCGCCAATTCGATCGCGCTGCGCATTGCGATGGTCGCGGCCGACCAGGCCGATCTGTGCGCGAGCCTGCGGTGGGGCAATGAATGGGATATCGCCGCCGCCGCGCTGATCGCGCAGGAAGCAGGCGCCACCGTGACCGACGCGCTGGGTACGCAGATCCGCTACAATAGCGATGCGGCCGAGGCGTTCGGCGTGGTCGCAAGCGCGGCCGCGATCCACACCGCCGCCGTCGCCCGCCTGGCGGAGCGCGCCAGCGCGGCCAGCATCCAGCCGCGCTGAGCGGCGTTCGGCAGCGCACTGGCGACCTGTGGAGGGCCGGCCGAAGCAACAGGAAATAACCGCACATCCGCGATAAAGGCGCTAGGGCATCATGTCCGATACCGGGCGTAAGCCGAGGCCGCCGCGCATCCCGCATTCCCAACCAAAGGTTTATCGCAAAAGGATATTGTCGGCCGCGTGCGCGCCGCGCGCGCGTGCGGCGCGATGGCTGCCCTGTGCCGTCATTCTGTCGCTGTGCGTTCCGGCGCCGGCAATGTCCGCGGTACCCCGCACCTATGATGTTCCATCGCTTCCGTTGATCGAAGCGCTACGCCGCTTGAGCGAGCATACGGGGATCACCGTCGGCGGCAGCCGAATCGATCCGGCGCTGCGCAGCCGCGCCGTCCGGGGGCGGATGTCGGTGGAGGCGGCGCTACGGCATTTGCTGATCGGCACCGGGCTGCGCGCGGTCAAGGTCGGCGCCGGCAATTACCGGCTCGATCCGGCCGCGACAGCCCGCCCTGCGCCGCCCGCCTTGGCGGCGCCGCTGCCGGAGCAGGAGATTATCGTGACCGCGACCAAGCGGGCCCGGCGCCTTTCCCTGATGGACGGCAATGTCGAACGCGTGGATTTTGCGACGCCGCTGGGCATCCAGGCAAGTCATGGCAGCGCGAGCGATCTTGCCGGCCGTCTCCCATCCCTGTCCTCGACCGCGCTTGGCCCGGGCCAGAACAAGCTGTTCCTGCGCGGCATCGCCGACACCAGTTTCACCGGTCGGACGCAGGCGACCCTGGGCGAATATCTGGGCGAAGCGCGGATCAACTTCAACGGGCCCGATCCCGGCCTGCTTCTGTACGATGTCCGCAGCGTCGAGTTGCTGAAAGGGCCGCAAGGCACGCTGTACGGCGGCGGCACGCTGAGCGGGGTGCTGCGGATCGAGCCGGAACGCCCGGATCTCGTGCGCTGGTCTGGCTTCGTCGACGCAGCGCTGACGGGCACGCAGCATGGCGGGATGGGCAGCGCGCTGGCGGGCGTGATCAATGTGCCGCTGGCGGTGGATCATGCGGGCTTGCGGCTGCTGGGATATCGACGGGACGACGCGGGCTATATCGACGATGCCGGGCGGGGCATGCGGGACGTCAATCATTCGCGCACGGTGGGCGCACGCGCGCAGGCGCGGGTGAAGGCGGGCGGGTGGACGGTCGATCTGCTGGGGGCGCACCAGACCATCAAGACGGACGACGGCAATTATGCCGTGGCCGGCGTTCCTCCGCTGACGCGTTCGACCGCATTGGCGCAGCCGGCCGACAATCGCTTCGATCTCGTCAATCTGCAGGTGCATGGGGGCCTTGCGGGCATCGATCTCCTGTCCACCACATCCGCGCTGCGGAACGATCTTTCCGCGACCTACGATGCAAGCGTCGTGGCGGGTGAGGCGGCGGCCTTCGTCAACGCGCGCGACATCAAGGCGCTGAGTCACGAGACGCGGCTCACGCATTCGTCGGCTGATGGTTCGGGCTGGATCGTCGGCTTTGCCGGGCTCATACAGGATGAGACGACACGGCAGCGGGCGGACGCGCCGCTGGCGGCGATCTATAATCTCACCTTCGATAGCCGCCGCGTGGACGTGGAGCTGTTCGCGCAGGCGTCGCATCGTTTCGGCCGCTTCCTGCTGACCGGGGGCGCGCGGCTGACGCGATCATGGGTGGACGGAGATACCGACATCACGCTGCTGCCGAGCGAGCAGGCCTTTCTGCATCGGCATGACATCCATCCATCGCCGATGGTGCAATTGTCCTGGTTCGGCAGCGACGCACTCACGGTCTCCGCCAGTTACCGTCAAGGCTTTCGTGCGAATGGCGTGACCGTCTTTCGGTTGCCGACCGGTATCTACCCGACCGACCGGCTGGTCTCCCCCTATCGATCCGACGCGGTGCGCGTGCTGGTCGTGGATGGCAGCTATCGGACGAAGGGCGCGCACCCGCTGGCACTGACAGCCGCGCTCTCGCTGGTCGACTGGAGCGGGATCCAGGCCGACTATATCTTTCAGACCGGCTTTCCGGTGACGGTGAATCTACCCAGCTCCAACCTGACGAATCTGGATCTTTCCGGCAGTTGGCAATTGCGCTCCAATCTTTCGATCAGCGGCGGAATATCACTGACCACCGCCATATCCGCCGTGCACGGCGATGGCGCGATCGAAGAAGTGGCGAGCGTGCCGCACGTTGCCTGGAACGTCGAGGCCGCCTGGTCGCATGCCCTGGGAGATGGATATCGGCTCGGGATCGAAGGACGGGTGACGTACCGCGGCAAATCCCGGCTTGGTTGGGGCGACTTGCACGATATCGAGCAGGGCCAGGTGGTCGACGCCAGTCTGGCCGCACGGCTGGCACGCGGGCGATATTCCGCGTCGCTGACGATCCAGAATCTGGCCAACGATCGATCCAGCCTGTTTGGATATGGCAATCCCTTCACATTCCAGAACGAGCGGCAAATCACGCCCTTGCGGCCGCGATCGGCGACGCTGGGCCTGCGCGCGGATTTCTAGGCAGCGGAGGGGGCACGCGCCATGGAGCCCAGCCTGCGCTGGGGTGACGGTAGGTTGTGGCTGGTTGCGTGCGTCTTCCTTGAAAGGCGATGCAGGGTCGGGAAACCGGCGCTGGCCCGGTCAGTCCGCATTGTCGAATTTGCGGACTTCGATCGTTGCTTCGTCATAGCTGTCGAGCAAGCGGGCGTTGATGCCCATCTTGCCGAAATCCTCGCCCAGCGTCTGCCAGTGGGTGCCGCAGCCGCAGGTGGGGCAATGGTGGATGCCGATCAGGCGATCGCCCCAGATATAGGCCTTGGTCTCGCCGGAAATCCGGACCTGGTCCGGCGGATAATATGCGACACGCCAGGCGGTGCGGCGGCAGAGCGAGCAATTGCAGTCCGCCACCCAATCCGGCTGGCGGGGCAGCGTGATCTGCACGTTGCCGCAGTGACAGCTTCCCCGAACGCTCATCGCGGTCTTGTACCGCGATTTCGGGATGGGTGCTATTCGGGCGCGATCTTGGGCACGCCCAGGCGGGGCAGATCGATGGCGGGGCAGCGGTCCATCACGACCTTCAGGCCGGCGGCTTCGGCGCGGGCGGCGGCCTCTTCGTTGATCACGCCGATCTGCAGCCACACCGATTTGGCGCCGGCGGCGATGGCTTCGTCGACCGCCTCGCCCGCGGCCAAAGGACGGCGGAAGATATCGACCATGTCGATCGGCTCACCGATCTGGGAAAGCTCCCGCCAAACATATTCGCCATGGACGCGCTCGCCCGTGATCTGCGGGTTCACAGGCAGGACGCGATAGCCCCAATCCTGCAGCACGCGCATGACGCGGTAGCTCGGCCGATCGGGCCGATCGGACGCGCCGATCAATGCGATCGTGCGTGTCTCCTTCAGGAGCTGGGCGATATCGGCGTCGTGGGTCAGGGGCATAAGGCTAGAACGATGGAGCCGCCGATGGGTTCAGCCAGTGCAGCACGGCATCCGCCACACCGCCAAATTGCGCCGCGTCGGGCGTGCCGGCATCCGACGCCTTGCGGATATCGATCGACAGCGGGATGCGGCCGATGAAGGGCAGGCCCAGCCGGGCGGCTTCCGCCTCCGCCCCGCCCTGGCCGAACGGATCGGAAATCTCGCCGCATTTGGGGCAGGCATAGCCGGCCATATTCTCGACGATGCCGATGATCGGCACGCTCGCCTTGGTGAACAGATCGATCGCGCGTTCGGCATCGATCAGCGCCAGATCCTGCGGGGTCGACACGATCACCGCCGCGGCCGGCTTATGCTTCTGGATCATCGACAATTGCACGTCGCCGGTGCCGGGCGGCATATCCACGATCAGGATTTCGGCCGCGCCCCAATGGGCGTCGACCAGCTGATCCAGCGCCTTGCCCGCCATCGGCCCGCGCCATGCCACCGCCTGGCCGGGTGCGACCAATTGGCCGAGCGACAGCATCGGCACGCCCGATTTGGTCTGCACCGGAACCAGCTTGCCGTCATAGGCGTCGGGCTTCACGTCGGCGTCGAGCAGGCGCGGCTGCGACGGGCCGTAAATGTCCGCATCGACCAGCCCGACCTTCACGCCCTTGTGCAGCAGCGCGATCGCCAGATTGGCGGCGACGGTCGATTTGCCGACCCCGCCCTTGCCGCTGGCGACCGCGATCAGGCGGACACCGGCGGAGCGTTCGGCGGTCAGGGCGACGCGGACTGCCTGGACGCCGGGAAGGGCGAGCAATTCGGCGCGGGCGCGCTGCTCGATCGCATCACGCGCGTCGGCATCGAGCCCGCTCACGTCGATCACCGCATCCACGGTGCCGCCATTCTGGCGGGGCACGGCGGCGCGGCGGGCGGAGATGAGGCCGTGGCCGGAGGCGGGATCGATCACGCGCTCCAGCGCGGCGGCGAGAGGATTTTGGGAAGCCATGCGCTGCCCTAGGCCGGGATCGGCGAGGACGAAAGCGGTGGCGTGCGTCTATCGTTTGCGCGGCAGCAGCCAGCCGCTGTCGCTGAGCCAATCGAACAGGCGGTCGGGCCAGTGCTGGATCGACACGCGTTCATTGTGCATCGCCATGTTGAAGCCATGATCGGTATCGGCGAACAGATGCAGCTCGGCCGAGACCTTGGCCTCGCGCAGCTGGTTGTAGAGTGTCATCGCGGGAACGACGCAGCAGGGATCCAGCGTGCCCGCCGCCAGGAAAGCGGGCGGCGCCCCCGTCACCTGACGCGCGGGTATCCCGAGCGGCCCGGGATAGACCAGGATCTGGAAATCGGGCCGGGCGCTCTGGCGGTCGATCGCGTCCAGGGGCCAGCTGCGTGCGGGTTCCGGATTGTCGGCGGTGAGCGAGACAAGTTCCCCGCCGGCCGAAAAGCCCATCATGCCGATCCGGTGCGGATCGAGGCCGTAATCGGCGGCGTGGGCGCGCACCCAGCGGATCGCCCGGCGCGCATCGGCGGCGGCATCCCCCTCGATCGAGTAGGTCGATCCGGCCTCGCGGGCGAGGCGATATTTGAGCACGAATACGGTCAGCCCGAAGCGGTTGAGCGTGCGCGCCGGCACCATGCCTTCGTTGACGAAGACGAGCATGCGATGCCCGCCGCCAGGTGCGACCACGACCGCCGCGCCATTGGCGTGGACCGGATCGGCCGGAAAGACGGTCAGGTTCGGGCTATGGACGCTGCGGACATAGGTGTTTTCGACGATTTCGGGATTGTCGGCATGGGCCTGTGCGCCGGGGGCACCGTTTGGCCAGATCGGCAGCGATTGCGGATCGGCCGCATCGGCGGAGGCGGCGCCGAGCAGGAAGAAGAGCAGGATCGTCAAACGGGCGCGCATCGGCATTTTCCCTTCGCCGTCACTATGCGGCACCGGCCCGTGGCGTCATTACGACCTTTGTCGCGGGTTTCGCCCGGGGACCAACGGCGTAGGACCTGACCATGCGTATCCTATCCCTGTTGCTGGCATCGGCCGCGTTGCCCGGTCTTGCCGGGGTTGCCGCGGCGGCCGGCCCCTCCGTCCTGCTGACCGCACCGGCCGAGCCGAGCGCGATCACGGTGAAGGGCGTCGGCGACGGCCAGGCGGACGATAGTGCCGCGATCCAGGCGGCGATCGATGCCGCCGCCGCCAGCAAGATTGGGGAGGGCATCGTCTTCCTGCCGTCGGGCCGGTACCGCATCAGCCGGACGCTGGCGATGTGGCCGGGCGTGCGCCTGTTCGGGGTCGGCAAAACCCGCCCGGTGATCGTCCTGGGGGCCAACACGCCCGGCTTTGGCGAAGGGCTGGGGACGATGGTGATCTTCAGCGGTTTCAACCCCAGCCGGCCGACGCCCAATGGGCAGCCGTTCAAGGTGCCGGTGCCGCCGCTGGGCAGCGTGCCGTTCAACGACAAGATCGCCGACGCCAATTCCGGCACTTTCTATTCGGCGATGAGCAATGTCGACTTCGAGATTGGTGACGGCAATGCCGGCGCGGTCGGCATTCGTTTCCACACCGCGCAACATGCCTATCTCAGCCATATGGATTTCCGCATCGGATCCGGCCTGGCGGGCATCTATCAGGTCGGCAATGTCGGCGAGGATCTGCACTTCTACGGCGGGCGCTACGGCATCCTCGCCGAAAAGACCTCGCCTGCCTGGCAATATACGCTGATCGATTCCACCTTCGATGGCCAGCGCGATGCGGCGATCCGGGAACACGAAGCCGGCCTGACGCTGGTCAACACCACCATCCGCAACACGCCCGTCGGGATCGACATCGACGAAGGCTATGGCGACTGGTTCTGGGGCAAGAATGTCCGGTTCGAGAATGTCTCGAAAGCGGGCATCATCATCAGCAACGAAAATAATGTCTATACCCAGATCGGGTTCGACAATGCGGTCGCGCGCAACACGCCGGTCTTCGCCCGCTTCCGCGACAGCGGCAAGACGGTGGCCGGGTCCGGCAGCGTCTATCAGCTCAGCCGCTTTACCTATGGCCTGGTGGTGCCGGGGCTTGGCCAGACCGGCCATTACGAAACCAGCATGGACATGAAGCCGCTGCGCGCGCTGCCCAAGCCGGCCAAGCGTGCGGTGCGGCTGCTGCCGCCGGTGGCATCCTGGTTCAGCGTACGGGCCGGCGGCGCCAAGGGCGACAATATCACCGACGATACGCGGGCGATCCAGCGCGCGATCGATACACATGACGTCGTCTATTTCCCGGCCGGTTTTTACGTCGTCACCGACACGCTCAAGCTGCGGCCCAACAGCGTCCTGATCGGGCTGCATCCCGATCTGACCCAGATCGTCCTGCCGGATCGCACCCCCGCTTATGCCGGCGTCGGATCGGCCAAGGCGCTGATCGAAAGCGCCAAGGGCGGCGCGGCGATCGTCTCCGGCCTGGGCCTGGCGACGGGTGGGATCAATCCGCGCGCGACCGCCTTGTTGTGGAAGGCGGGGGTGGATTCGCTGGTGCAGGACGTGAAGGCGCAGGGTGGCCACGGCACCGGCCTGGCCGACGGCACGCGCTTCGACCCGTACAACGCCAATCATTCGTCCGATGCCGATCCGCAGAAACGGTGGGAAGCGCAATATCCAAGCTTCTGGGTGACGGATGGCGGCGGCGGCACGTTCAGTGGCCTGTGGTCGCCCAACACCTATGCCCAGTCCGGCTTCAAGGTCTCCGACACCAGCACGCCGGGCTATGTCTATGAACTGTCGAACGAACATCATGTCCGTTCGGAAATCGTGCTCGACAATGTCCGCAACTGGGAATTCCTGGCGCCGCAGACCGAAGAGGAAGTGGGCGAGAGCCAGGATACGATCGCGCTGGATATCCGCAATTCGCGCGACATCTTGTTCGCCAACTTCCACGGCTATCGCGTCACCCGATCGATCAAGCCCGCGGTGGCGGCGATCCGGCTGATCAATTCGGCCGACATCCGCCTGCGCAACGTCCATGTGAATGCCGAAAGCGGCTACAGCTTCTGCGACGATGGCGGTTGCGGCACCTATTTGCGGGTCAGCAAATTCCCGTATGAAAATTCGGTGCGCGACGCGACGCGCAAGCTGGACGTGCGCGAACGCGAATTCGCGGTGCTCGACCTGCCGGGCGCTCCGCCGCCGGCCGCTGTGGCCGGGCCCGCGGTCGAGAAGCTGGAAGATGGTTTCTATTCCATCGCCGGCGCGGCGGTGGACGCGAACGGCAAGCTCTATTTCATCGATCGTCGCTTCCAGACCATCTATGGCTGGGAGCAGGGCCAGGGCCTGTCCATCGTGCGCGACCAGACGCTGGATCCGGTCAACCTGACGGTCGATCGCTCGGGCAATCTGATGGTGCTGTCATCGGACGGGCCGAAGGCGACGGTCTACAGCTTCGATCCCAAGGCGCCGGGCGACGATATCACGCTGATCGCGCCGACGCCGGTGAAACAGCGGCGTGACGCCCGCGTCGCGGTGCCGGCCAATTTCTGGAACAATGGCGAGTTCCGCGACCAGCTGGACGTGCGGACCTATCGCTTCACGACGCTCGGCGAGATTTTCGCGCGCGATGCCGGCCAGGCCAAGGCCAACGAATATGTCTCGCCCGACGGCAGCGTCGTCCTGCCCGCCTTCCGCGTCTATCAGCAGGGGCCTGCCAATTTCCTGGGATGGCGGTTCTCCGACACGCTCGACACCTATGGGTTCGTGACGGCCAAGCCGGGCGAGCGCGTGTTCGTCAGCAATGCGACCGAGGGCAAGACCTATAGCGGTGTCGTGTCCGCCGATGGCGCTTTGTCAGACCTGCGGCCCTTCACCAATCGCGGTGGCGAGAGCGTGGCGAGCGGGCCGGACGGCCGCGTCTATGTCGCGAACGGGCAGATCTTCATCTATGACGCGAACGGCCAGGAAGTCGGCAAGATCGACGTCCCCGAGCGGCCGTTGCAGCTGCTGTTCGGCGGCAAGGACAAGCGTACGCTGTTCATCCTGACCCATCACACCCTGTATTCGGTGCGGATCTGATCGACCGCCCGGCGCCAGACGACCGGGCGGACCCCTGGGCCTCAGGCGGCGGCAGTCTCGCGTGTCGGCGACCACATGGCCGCTTGCGCCGCGATGGCGACCTGCGTGCGGTTGCGCACGTTCAGTTTGCGCATCAGGGCGGTCATGTGCGCCTTCACGGTCGCCTC
The DNA here is from genome assembly GCF_052180265.1 of Sphingomonas sp. ASY06-1R. Lineage (GTDB taxonomy): Bacteria > Pseudomonadota > Alphaproteobacteria > Sphingomonadales > Sphingomonadaceae > Sphingomonas_I. Next base: position 251,014 of record NZ_CP197464.1, read on the forward strand.
GGCGATGCCGAGATCATAGGCGATCTGCTTGTTGAGCAGCCCGGAATGCACGCCCTGCAAAACCTTCATCTGCGTCGGCGTAAGCTCCGCAAATCCGGCAGGCCGGAATTCCGGCTCGATTTTTGAAATGACACCCATAGCAACCCCTCACCGGTTCAAGACATCGAAGTCTTGTCGCCGAACGAGATCATGCCTCCGGCACCTCGCGCGGCCATATACTGGCAGCCGTTTCGGCTATTCTCTGGATGCAGAGCTGCCGAAATCGGTTGGACAGGTTTTAACCGTAAGTGTGCTTAATTCGCGCGTCAATCCCGGCGCTCGGCTGTTTCTCACCATTTCCGATAAAAGCTGTTGGACAGCCTTCCCGAATTGCGCCGCTCCTACAGGCGCGCGCGGCGTGGCGCCGGGCCCAGGATATGGTATATCCGCCGGTCGGCACGGATACGAAAGGGCAGCGATCCTTGGCAACTAGAATGATGGCGGGGATGATGGGACAGGATGGCACGCTGGCCGAACGGGCCTATGCCGGCATCGTCGAAATCATCAATCGCGATCAATTGCAGGTGGGCGATCGGCTGCCGTCCGAATCGCGACTGGCGGACCGGTTCGGTATTTCCCGCACGATCGTACGCGAAGCGCTGGTGCGCCTGGCCGCGGACGGAATCACCGAGGCGCGGCGCGGCGCGGGCTCCTACGTCAAGAGCCGACCGTCGGAGCGCTGGGGCGCGCATATGAGTATGTCGGAATTGTCCGCCACGCTCGGCACCTATGAAGTGCGCTTCGTGCTGGAGGCGGAGGCGGCGCGCCTTGCCGCCATGCGCCGCTCGCCGGAGCAGATGGCGGAGATCAACCGCGCGCTGGCGGATCTGCGGACCAGCCTGTTATCCTCCGATCCGGCGCATGATGAGGATTGGGCGCTGCATCGCGCGATCGTGAAGGCGACCGCCAATCCCGCCTTCCTGGCGTCGTTCGACCTGCTGCATGACGAGGTGGACCAGATCTTGCGCGCCGGCGTCGATATCTCGCGCTCGCGCCCGCCGGAGGCGATCCAGACGATGATGCGCGAACATGAGATCATCGTCGAAGCGATCCGCGCGGGCGATGCCGACGGCGCGGCGCTGGCGATGCGCTGGCACCTGACGCAGGGCCGCAAACGGCTGATGCCTTAGGACTTACCGTTGGTGAGGGAAATATCGAGTGGCCGACCACAACACACGCGAGGGAAAGTTTAAAAGGGAATTCGGCGGTGTAGCCATAGGAGGCGCGTTGGCAGCGTTCCTCGTTTCGCCGCTTCTGAAATTTGCCAATCCGGTAGCCTTGGCCATCGCGGGCCTGTTGGCGGGCATGGGCTTGCTCGGTCTTTACAATGCACGTGTGGTGTCGGGCGTTAAGCCGGTCGCCGAAAAGCTCGCATGGTGTTTCCTCTTCGCGGGGGGGTGTGCTGCGGCTTTTGCCCTTGTCTATGCGCAGGAGGCCAGCTCGCAGCTTGACCGCTACTGTAGAGTTTTGCAGTCGCGGCTAATTCAAGCTGATCGTGAACACAAAGCCTTGGGTAACGCGAAAGATGTGTTCCAGACGTTACAATGCCGCCCGCAGGGCGAGGTATTTGTCGAAACGCAACATGATGCGGGTCAGTAACGCGCGATGATTGACCGTTATGCATTTCACTTGTGGCTCAATCACGCCAACGGGAAAGGCTGAGCTCCGCTATCCCTCAACGCAGGACCGAGAGTGATTTGTCGAATCGATCCGCAGACACGAAACTCGCCACGCGCTGGCACTAGACGCAGGGGCGCAAACGACTGATGCCCTAGGCCGGGCAGGCTTTGGCGGGCGGGCGATGCTTGCCCTTGGCGGAACGGCAGGAGAATGGGTCCGTGGATGCCCGCCTGCGCTGGCATGACGATGTGGGTCAAGGCCGCGACCAGTGACAGAACGCGCCCCAACCTCCCACCGCTATACCGTCACCCCAGCGCAGGCTGGGGTCCATGGCGGGCGATGCGAGTGGCACCGCCGGTTACGGATTATGCCAGGCGGCGCGCGGCCATGGGCTGATCGGCGTCGAGCCAGGCGATCGCCTGATCGAGCATTTCGGCGGGAGGGAGATTCCCCTCCAGCGTCAGTGCGGGTTCGTCCGCGGCCGGAGCTTCCAGCAAGGCGAGCTGGCTGTCGAGCAGGCTCGCCGGCATGTAATGGCCGGTGCGCGTGTTGAGGCGACGGCTAAGTTCCTCACGGCTTGCCTCGAGCAGGATGAAGCGGGTCGGCAGGCCGATGGCGGTGCATAGCCGATCGCGATAGACCCGCTTCAGCGCCGAACAGGCGGCCACCGCGCGCCCCTCGGCCAGGGCCGCGGCGCCGATCGCGACACCCAGCTGGTCCAGCCACGGCCAGCGATCGTCATCGGTCAGCGGCTCGCCGCGCCGCATCTTTGCGACATTCGCTTCGGAATGGAAGGTGTCGCCTTCCAGGAAGGGGCAGGCGAACCGCTCCGCCAGCAGCGCCGCCAGCGTGGATTTGCCGCTGCCGCTGACGCCCATGATGATGATCGCCGGGGCAGGTAATCGCTCGCTATGCCGCCGCATCCCCATCCTTCTCCAGCGCGTCTGTGCCGAAGTCCGAACCAGGCTCCGCAGCCGCCGTCATATCCGCCACCGCCGCCGGACTGCCTATTACGACCATAGTCGAGGTCGTTTAGTCCGACTTGTCTCGGTAAACGGTCTTATCTTGGGAAACGGTTCCAGCGCGCACGAGCGCGGTGGATCGTAGAAAATGAAACAAGAAAACAGGGGATTACGCATGGGGTATCGAGATACGGCTGCAGCATCGTCGGGGCACGGGGACGGCGCGCATCAAACGGGAGGGGTAATGTCGGACAAGATTCTTCGGCGCGATCGTCGCCTGATGTGGGCGGCCAGCCTTGGCGCGATCGTCGCATGTTCGATGTCCGCACCTGCCTTTGCGCAGGACGCCGCGCCCGCCGTGGACGCAACGCCGACCGTGCAGGCGCCATCCGCGGCGCCGACGAGCGTCGAGCAGGATGCGGGCGACGTGATCGTCACCGGCTCGCGCATCACGAGCAGCGGTTTCCAGGCGCCGACGCCGACCTCGGTCATCGGGGCCGAGCAGCTGCAGCTGAACGCGCAGCCGAACGTCTTCGCAACCATCGCGCAGCTGCCGTCGCTGCAGGGCTCGAGCGGAAGCACCACCAACACGTTCAGCACGTCGAGCGGCCAGCAGGGCCTCAGCTCCTTCTCGCTGCGTGGCCTGGGCACCATCCGCACGCTGACCCTGATCGACAACCAGCGCGTCGTCCCCGCCAACGTCACCGGCGTGCCGGACGTCAGCCTGTTCCCGCAGTTGCTGATCAAGCGCGTCGACGTCGTCAACGGCGGTGCTTCGTCGTCTTACGGTTCGGATGCCGTCGGCGGCGTGGTCAACTTCATCACCGACACGCGCTTCGAAGGCTTCAAGGGCAACGTCCAGGGCGCCATCACCAAATATGGGGACAACAAGACGGCGCTCGCGCAGGCGGCTTATGGTACGGCGCTGCTCGACAATCGTCTGCACATCGTCGTCAGCGGCGAATATGATCGGGAAGGCGGCGTCGGCCCCGGCGATTACGGCTTCGGTCTGGCCAAGGGCCGTGACTGGTTCACGGGTCGCACCGTCATCAACCGCAACGTCCTGAACGACGGCTCGCCGCAATATATCGTCGGCGATTATGCGCAGCCTTACAATCAGGGCAAATATGGCCTGATCACCAGCGGCCCGCTCCAGGGCATCGCCTTCGATCCGGCCGGCAACCCCGTACCGTTCCAATATGGCAGCAATGGCACCCCCGCCCGCAATGCGGCCGGCAACGTGAATGGCTGCTATCCGGGCTTCTGCCTGGGCGGCGATACGTCGGGCAACGTCGATGCGGGCCGTACCTTGCAGTCCGCGCTGAAGCGGTGGGACGCCTATAGCCGCATCGGCTATGATTTCGCCACGAACAACGAAGTCTATGTGACCGTCAACGTCGCACAGGTGAAGACGCACAACCAGCCGATCAACGGCATGGCGCGTCCCGGCCTGACGATCCAGTGCGCGAACGCCTTCGTGCCGGCGTCCATCCAGGCGCAATGTACCGCGGCCGGGATCACGTCCTTCGGCTTCGGCACGAGCAACGCGATCCTGCCGAGCACGCGCGTCGACACCGATCGGCGTCAGTATCGCTACGTGCTGGGCGCCAAGGGTAAGTTCGACGTCCTTGGGACCGACTGGTCCTATGATGCTTATTATCAATATGGCTTGAACAAGACGGTCGTCGACGTCAGCCACATCATGCTCAACCGCCGCTTCGATCAGGCGATCAATGCGACTCGCATCAACGGCGTCATCGTCTGCGCCGATCCGGTGGCGCGGGCCAATGGGTGCCAGCCGATCAACGTCTTCGGCGCCACGCCGCCATCGGCCGCGGCCCTTGCCTATGTTCAGCCGGAAAATGGCCCGTACCAGCACAGCCGTCAGCGGCAGGACGTGGTCAGCCTCAACTTCTCCGGCTCGCCGGTCGATCTGTGGGCCGGTCCGCTCTCGATCGCGTTCGGCGGCGAGTGGCGGCGCGAACAATATCGCGTGACCGCCGATCCGTATGGCAACGGCATCAATGAGCAGGCGGGCATCCCCGGCACGCCCTATAGCGCCGACTATCCCGCGGATCCGGTCCTGTTGACCACCGGCAACAACTGGTTCGCCGGCAATTACAAGAATGGCCGCGGCAAATATAACGTGAAGGAAGCCTTCTTCGAGGCCGATCTTCCGCTGTTTAACGCGCCGGACGGCATTGGCCGCGCCAATCTGAACGCGGCGGCCCGCGTCACCGACTACAGCACGTCCGGCACGGTCTGGACGTGGAAGGTCGGCGGCACCTGGGATACGCCGATCGACGGGTTCCGCCTGCGTGCGGTGACCTCGCGTGACGTGCGTGCGCCCAATCTGTCGGAATTGTTCGCCGCACCGGTTACGACGACGCAGCCCAACTTCCTGGATCCGTTCCGCAACGTGAACGTGCTGGCGATCCAGAACACGATCGGCAACCCGAACCTGACGCCGGAAATCGCCCGGAACACGTCGTTCGGTGCAGTGCTGGCCAATCCGAAATGGCTGCCGGGCCTGAGCGTGTCGTTCGATTACTACAAGATCAAGATCAAGGACGTGATCAACACCCTGGGTGTGAACGACATCGTCAACTATTGCTTCCGCCAGGTTCTCCCGACCTGCGACTCGTTCAACCTGAACAATCCGAACGGCCCGAACTTCATCAACGTGCAGCCGTTCAACTTCGCGGAGATCAAGACTACCGGCTACGACATCGAAGCCAGCTACCGCTGGGCGCGCCCGCTGGGCTTGGGTGGCACGCTGACGGTGCGCGGTCTGGCCACGCATATCATCAAATATGTGACCGATACCGGCCTGCCGGGCACGATCCCGAACGACACGGCCGGCATCAACACGGGCAGCACGCCCAATTGGAAGGTGCTGGGCATCCAGACCTACGAGACCGACAAATGGTCTTTCCTGGTCCAGGAGCGCTGGATCTCCGACGGCAAGTACAACAACAATTATATCGAATGCCAGACGAGCTGCCCGGTCTCGACCGTCAACAACCCGACGATCAACAACAACCGGATCAAGGGTTCGTTCTACATCGATATCGGCGGCAGCTATAATATCCTGCCACAGGTTACCGCCTACTTTAAGGTCGACAATCTGTTCAACCAGTCGCCGCCGCTGGTGCCCGGCTTCCCGAGCCCGTCGCTCTACGACATTCTCGGGCGCACCTACCGCGTCGGCCTCCGCTTCAGCCTCTGAAGCGTCCCCTATCGGACGGTGGCTTCGCTCAGGCGAAGCCACCTCTCGATCCTCCCCGTCCCCCTCTCGGGACTCTCCCTTGCCTCCCGGCCTTGCCGGGGGGCATTCTTTTTGTCAGCGTTTCCGTTCGGCCAGATAGCGGACGGCCAGGACATAACCCTGCGGGCCAAGGCCGGTGATCAACCCGGTGACCGCGGCGGACATCAGCGAGTTGGCGCGCCAGGCTTCCTCGCGGCGATGAATGTTGGAGATATGGACCTCCACGATTGGGCAATCGCACATCTTCAACGCATCCAGGATGGGATAGCCGGCATAGCTGAAGGCGGCCGGGTTGATGACGATGCCGGCCGCGCCCTTGCGCGCTTCGTGGATCCAGCCGATCATCTCATGCTCAGCGTTGGTCTGGTGGAAGCGCAGGTCGAAACCGGCGGCGTCCGCCTCGGCGCGGCACATGGTTTCGATATCCGCCAGCGTGGTGGTGCCGTAGACCTCCGGTTCGCGCTCGCCCAGAAATTCCAGATTGGGTCCGTTCAGCACGAACAGCACAGGCTTGGCCATGATATCTCCTTTTCGACATTTACTTGCGGGCTTTGCCCCATCCAAGCAAGGTGCATGCGTCGCGTAGGAGGTTGACGCTCCCGACGTTGCGGTGCAGCACAGAGCGCGATGAGCCCTGTCCCGCCGGTCGCGCAAGACCCCGATATCCGTTTCCTCGGTCGCCTGCTCGGCGATGTGATCCGCGCCTATGGAGGGGAGGCGCTGTACCGGCGGATCGAATATATTCGCTCCACCTCGGTCGATCGCGCCCGCGGCGTCGGCGGTGACGTCGATCCGGGGCTGGACGCACTCAGCCTGGAAGAGATGCTGGCCTTCACGCGCGGCTTCATGCTGTTCTCGATGCTGGCGAACCTGGCCGAGGATCGGCAGGGTGTGACGGCCGAGCCGGGCGCGGACCTGGCGGCGGCGGTCGAGAAATTGCGCGGGCAGGGGGTGGAGGACGCGACCATCGCGGCCATGCTCGACAAGGGCCTGATCGTACCCGTGCTGACGGCGCACCCGACCGAGGTGCGGCGCAAGAGCATGATCGATCACCGCAACCGCATCGCCGAACTGATGCACCTGCGCGATCAGGGCCAGGAGGAGACGGCCGAAGGCGATCTGATCGATCAGGCGATCTACCGCCAGATCGCCTTGCTGTGGCAGACGCGGCCATTGCGGCGCGAGCGGCTCTATGTCGCGGACGAGGTCGAGACGGCCCTGTCCTATCTGCGCGACATCTTCCTGCCGGTCATGCCCGCTTTGTACGCGCGGTGGGAACGGGTGCTGGGCAAGCGCCCAAAAAGCTTCCTGCGCGCCGGATCGTGGATCGGCGGGGATCGTGACGGCAATCCCAACGTCACCGCCGCATCGCTGGAACTGGCGACGCGCCGCAATGCCGAGACCGTGCTGGGCCATTATCTGACCCTGCTCCACGCGATCGGCGGCGAATTGTCGATCTCGACCGAGCTGATGGCGACGACGCCGGAGGTCGAGGCCCTCGCCGCGATCGGCCATGACGACAGCCCGGCGCGATCCGACGAGCCCTATCGCCGTGCCATCACCGGCATCTATGCCCGCGTTGCTGCGACCTATCAGGGTGTCGCGCACCGTCCGCCGCCGCGCCCGGCGAGCGTTACGGCCGAGCCCTATGCCGATGCGGCCGAATTGCGGGCGGACCTGCGCGTGCTGGCGCGCGCGCTGGCACAGGGCGGCGGCGGCGCCTTGTCCACCGGCGGTGCCCTCGGGCGGCTGATCCGCGCGGTCGAGACGTTCGGTTTCCACCTGGCGACGCTCGACCTGCGCCAGAATGCCGACGTGCATGAGCGCGTCGTCGCGGAACTGCTTAAGGTCGCCGGTGTCGAGGCGGACTATCTGGCCCGCGACGAAGCGGGCCGGGTGGCGCTGCTGCGCGCCGAACTGGCGACGATGCGGCCGCTTGCCAGCGCCTTTGCCGACTATAGCGATGAGACGCGCTCCGAACTGGCGATCGTGCATGCGGCGGCCGAGGCGCATCGCCGGTTCGGCTGCCCGGCGATCACCTGCTACATCATCTCCAAGGCGGCGACCGTGTCCGACCTGCTGGAAGTGATGATCCTGCTCAAGGAGGCCGGCCTGTACCGGCCGGGCGCGGACGCCGGCTGCGACGTGATGGTCGTGCCCTTGTTCGAAACGATCGAGGATCTGGAACGCGGTCCGCAGGTGATGCGCGACTATTTCGCGCTGCCGGAGATTGCCGCGCTGACGGTCGCGCGCGGCTATCAGGAAGTGATGGTCGGCTATTCCGACAGCAACAAGGATGGCGGCTATCTGACGTCGGTCTGGTCGTTGCACCAGGCCAGCCGCGCGCTGAAGCCGGTATTCGATACGGCCGGCGCGGCAATGCAATTGTTCCATGGGCGCGGCGGCGCGGTCGGCCGTGGCGGCGGATCGGCGTTCGCCGCCATTCGTGCGCAGCCGGCGGGCACCGTCCATGGCCGCATCCGCATCACCGAACAGGGGGAAGTGATCGCCGCCAAATATGGGACGCGCGATGCCGCCCAGATCAACCTGGAGGCGATGACCGCCGCGACCCTGCTCGCCAGCCTGGAGCAGAGCGAAATTGCAGAGGCGGATGCCGCCCGCTTTGCCGACGCCATGTCGGAATTGTCCGCCACCGCGTTCCGCAATTATCGGGCGCTGGTCTACGATACGGACGGCTTCCGCACCTTCTTCCGCCAGTTCACGCCGATCGCCGAAATCGCGACGCTCAAGATCGGGTCGCGCCCGGCCAGCCGGACCAAGTCCGACCGGATCGAGGATCTGCGCGCCATCCCCTGGGTGTTCAGCTGGGCTCAGTCGCGCGTGATGCTGCCGGGCTGGTATGGCGTCGGCCAGGCGCTGGATGCCTTTGCCGACAAGGGACTGCTGAAGGAAATGGCGCAGGGCTGGCCCTTCTTCCAGGCCACGCTCGCCAATCTGGAGATGGTGCTGGCCAAATCCGACATGGGGCTGGCCAGCCGCTATCTGAGCCTGGTCGAGGATCAGGCGGCGGGGACGGCGATCTTCGATCGCATCCGCGCGGGCTGGGACCAGACCTGCGAGGGGTTGCTGGCCGTATCGAGCCAGTCGCGGCTGCTGCAACGCACGCCGCATCTGGACGCATCGGTGCGCTTGCGCCTGCCCTATATCGAGCCGCTGAACCTCCTGCAGATCGAACTGATCCGGCGCTGGCGCGGGGGCGAGCAGGACGATCGCGTGCGCGAGGGCATTCAGCTGTCGATCAACGCGATCGCGACGGGCCTGCGCAACAGCGGCTGATCGCGATCAGCGGCGGGGCGGGCTTCCGTCGACCGGGCGCGCCTCGACGAGTTCGTCGCCGCCCAGCGTCTGATACAGTGTGACCAGATTCTGGGCGCGGGTCAGGCGAAGGCTCACGACCCGCTGGCGTGCCGTATAGAGCGTGCGCTGGGCATCGAGCGTATTGAGATAGGGATCGATCCCCTCGCGATAGCGCGCGGTGGCCAGCGTCAGCGTGTCCTGCGCGGCGGTGACGTTGAGCTGGTTGGCCTCCGCCTCGGCGGCGATCGTGCCGCGCCGGGCGAGCGCGTCGGCCGCTTCGCGGAATGCGGTCTGGATGGCGCGTTGATAATTGGCGACGAACACGTCGCGCTGCGCCTTTGCATAAGCGAGATTGCCGGCGTTGCGACCGCCGTCGAAAATGGGCAGGCTGGCCGACGGCGCCACCGTCCAGCTGAATGCGCCACCGGAGAACAGGCTGGACAGCGCGGTGCTGGCGAGGCCGGCGACCGCGGTCAGCGAGATGCGTGGGAAGAACGCGGCCCGGGCCGCACCGATGCGGGCATTGGCGGCACGCAGCTGATATTCCGCCTCGACCACATCGGGCCGCCGCAACAGGACGCCGCTGTCGAGCCCCGCCGGGAGCTCGGCCAGGTTGCCGTCGGCATCCTCGATCGCGTTCGGCAGCAGCGCGTCCGCGACGGGCGCGCCGACCAGCAGCTGCAAGGCATTCTTGTCCTGCGCCACCAACGTCACCTGGCGCGCGCGATCGGCGAGTGCGGTGGCTAGAACGGTCTGGGCCTGGCGTAATTCGGTGCGCGGCGCGACGCCGCCGTCGAGCCGTGCCTGGGTCAGGCGGACGGTCGCCTCCGCGCTTTTCGCGGTATCCTCCGCGATCAGCAACAGGCTGCGGTCCGACGCATATGTCAGCCAGGCATTGGCGGTATCGGCGACCAGCGTCAGCCGGGTCGCACGCGCGGCCGCATCCGTGGCGAGATATTGGTTGAATTCGGATCGGGCGAGGCTGCGCAGGCGACCGAACAGATCGATTTCCCACGCGGTGACGCCCGCCTGCATCGTGTAGGTCGTCGTCCGTCCCGAACCGCCATTGCTGACGACGCCGGTCCCGCCATTGCCGCCGCTATTGCCATTGCCGCCGGTCCCACCAGTCCCACCGGTGCCGTCGCCGGGCGTGCCGCCGGTGCCTGTACCGGGCACGCCGCCGGTTCCGTTATTGCCGAAATTCTGGCCGGCCCCCTTGCGCGCGGTCACGCCGGCATTGGCATTGATCGAGGGGAAGATATCGGCCCGCTGCACGCGATATAGCGCGCGGGCGGACTCGATATTGGCGAGCGCGCTGCGCAGATCCTGATTGTTGGCGAGCGCCTGCTGGATCAGCGCCTGCAACCGGGGATCGCGGAAGATGTCGCGATAGGTGACGCTGGGCAGCGCCGCCTCGCTCTGCTGCAGATACGCATCGCCCGCCGGCCAGCTGGGCGGCACGGCCGGGGTCGGCCGCACATAATGCGGATCCATGCTGCAGGCGGTAAGCCCGGTCAGCGCCAGCAGCGCGGCCGCCCGCTTCATGCCGGCCGTTCCTCAGGCGTCGCGTCGCTCTTGTCCGGCGATGCCCCATTCTTGTCATGGCCGCGGAACAGGCGGCGGACGAGGACGAAGAAGAGCGGAATGTAGAAGATCGCCAGCACGGTCGCGGTCAGCATGCCGCCGATCACCGCGGTGCCGATTTCGACCCGGCTGCGCGCACCGGCGCCGGTCGAGATGGCGAGCGGCAGCACGCCGAAGATGAAGGCGAGGCTGGTCATCAGGATCGGGCGGAGACGGATGCGCGCCGCCTCCAGCGCCGCCTCCAGCGCCGTCTTGCCCTGCTTTTCCGCCTGCTCGGCAAATTCGACGATCAGGATCGCGTTCTTGGCGGACAGGCCCATTGTGGTGAGCAAGCCGACCTGGAAATAGATGTCATTCTCCAGCCCGCGCAACGTCACCGCCAGCACCGCGCCGACCAGGCCGAGCGGCATGACCAGCATCACCGCGAACGGGATCGACCAGCTTTCATAGAGCGCGGCGAGGCACAGGAAGACGACCAGCAGCGACAGGCCATAGAGGATCGGTGCCTGCCCGCCCGATAGCCGTTCCTGATAGGAGATGCCCGCCCAGGCCACGGACACGCCCGGCAATTGCCCGGCCAGTTCGGCGATACGATCCATCGCATCGCCGGAGCTCGCGCCCGACGCGGCCTGACCCTGGATTTCGAACGAGGATGATCCGTTGAAGCGCGTCAGCACGTTCGGCGTCGTGCCCCACGTGCCGTGCGCGAAGGAGGAGAAAGGCGTCATCGTGCCCGAACCGTTGCGCACGAACCATTGGCCGATATCCTCGGGCTTCGCCCGGAACGGCGCATCGCCCTGGACATAGACGCGCTTCACGCGGCCGCGATCGACGAAGTCGTTGACGTAATTGCCGCCCCAGGCGGTCGACAGCGTCTGGTCGACATCGCTTTGATTGATCCCGAGCGCGCCGACCTTTTCGGCATCGATGTCGATCGACAGCGACGGCTGATCGGGCAGGCTGTTCATGCGGATCGCGGTGAGGCTTGAATCCGATCGCGCCTGGGCCAGCAACTGATTCAGCCGATCCTGAAATTGCTCGCGGCTCAGCCCGCCGGTGTTCAGCAGCTCCATCGTGAAGCCGGTCGACTGGCCGAGCCCGCGCACCGGCGGCGGGTTGAGCGCGAAGAATTCGGCGTCGCGCAACTGGCTGCCCAGCGCCTTGGTCGCGCGCTGGGTGATCGTCTGGGCGCTATGTTCCGGGCCCTTGCGATCGTCCCACGGCCGCAGCGCGAGGAAGCCGCGGCCCACATTCTGGCCGTTGCCGGACTGGTTCGACCCGATCACCGTGAAGATGGCGGCGGTATCGTTCTTTTCCGGGCCGTTGAAATAGGCTTCGATCGCCTTGGCCACCTGCAGCGTGCGATCCTGGGTGGCACCCGGCGGCAGCGTATATTGCAGCTGGGCAAAGCCCTGATCCTCCGTCGGCAGGAAGCTGGTCGGCATCCGCAGGAACAGGAAGACGAGCAGGGCCAGCACCAGCCCGAAGCCGATCAGCGCCGCGGCCATCCGCTCGATCAGCCAGGCAACCACCGCGCGATAGCGTTCGGACGTGCGCGCAAACCAGGCGTTGAAACGATCGCCATATTCATGCGCCTTGCGCACCACCACATTGCTGTTGGCGGCCGCTTCCTTGTCGCGGCGCTTGAGCAAGGTGGCGGCCAGCGCGGGCGACAGGACCAGCGCGACGATTACCGAAAGCACCATCGACGACACGATCGTGATCGAGAATTGGCGATAGATGACGCCGGTCGATCCGCCGAAGAAGGCCATCGGCAGGAACACCGCCGACAGCACCAAGGCGATCGCGATCAGGGCAATGTTGATCTCGCCCATCGACTTGATCGTCGCGTCGCGCGGCGAAATGTCGGGCTCTTCCTCCAGCACGCGTTCGACATTCTCGACCACGACGATCGCATCGTCGACGAGCAGGCCGATCGCCAGCACCATGCCGAACAAGGTGAGCGTGTTGATCGAGAAGCCGAAGGCCGCGAGCACGCCGAACGTGCCGAGCAGCACGACCGGAACCGCGATCGCGGGGATCAACGTCGCGCGCCAGCTCTGCAGGAACAGGAACATGACGATGACGACCAGGATGATCGCTTCGATCAGCGTCTTGATGACGTCATGCACCGACAATTTGATGAAGGCGGTGCTGTCGAGCGGGAAGGCGTAGGTATAGCCGTCCGGGAAGCCCTTCGCGCGCTGGATGATCAGGTTGCGCACCAGTTCCGACGTCTTGAGCGCATCCGCGCCCGGCCCGAGCGAGACCGCAATGCCCGCGCCGGGATGCCCGTTGAGCCGGCTGAGGCTGTTGTAATTTTCGGCGCCCAGTTCCACCCGGGCGACATCCTCCAGCAGCACGCGCGATCCGCTGCCCTGCGCCTTGACCACGATCTTGCGGAACTGATCGACGCTGGTCAGGCGCGAGCGCGAGGTGACGATCGCGTTCAGCATCTGCCCGCTCGGCATCGGCTGCTGCCCGACCTGGCCGGCGGAAACCTGCGTGTTCTGCGCCTGCAAGGCGGCGATCACGTCGCTCGGCATCAACTGGAAGCTGGACAGCTTATAGGGGTCGAGCCAGATCCGCATCGCATATTGCGTGCCGAACACATTGACGTCGCCCACCCCGGGAACGCGGCCGATCGCGTCCTGCAGGTTGGAAACGAGATAGTCGCTGACGTCGATATTGGTGGATTTGTCGGTCTCGTCATAGACCGAGATCACCATCAGGAAGTCGGCATTGGATTTGGTGACGACCAGACCCTGCTGCTGCACCTGCTGCGGCAGACGGGGCAGCGCCTGCTGGACCTTATTCTGGACCTGCACCTGGGCGATGTCGGGATCGACGCCCTTGCCGAAGGTGACGTTGACCGTCACCTGGCCGGCCGCATTCGACGTCGCCTGGAAATACAACATGCCGTCGATGCCGGTCAGCTGCTGTTCGATCACCTGCGTGACGGAGGATTCCAGCGTCGCGGCCGACGCGCCGGGGAAATTGGCCCGGATATTCACCTGGGGCGGCGCGATGTCCGGATATTGTTCGACCGGCAGCGAAAAGATGCCGCCAATGCCCAGCAGCATGATGATGATCGCGACGACCCAGGCAAAGATCGGGCGATCGATGAAGATCCGGCTCAGCATTGCCGGTCAGCCGCCGCTGCTGCCGGAATCGCCCTTGTCGCCCTTCGCGCCGGCCGGTGCGGGCGCGGGCTTGGATCCCGCCGGGACCGGCCGGATCGGCTTGCCGGGTTTGACCTTGCCCAGCCCTTCCACGATCACGCGATCGCCCGGCTTGAGGCCGGACGTGACGAGCCAGTTGGCGCCGACCGTCTGCGCGGTCACGACCTTGCGGCTGACCGGCTTATTGTCCGGGCCGATCAGCATCACCGATGCATTGCCCTGCGGATCGCGCGAAATGCCGGCCTGGGGCACGAGGATGCCCTGCTTGGTCGTGGCCTGGCTGAAGGTCGCGCGGACATACATGCCCGGCAGCAACAGGCCCTGCGGATTGGGGAAGCGCGCGCGCAGCGTGACCGCGCCGGTGGACGGATCGACCATCTCCTCCGCGAACTGGACGCGACCGGCATAGGCATAAGGGCTGCCATCCTCCAGCTTCAGGCGGACATTGGCGGACGAGGCGACGGTGCCGCCCTTGGCCAGCGACTGGCGCAGCGCGATCAGATCGGAACTGGATTGCTGGATATCGACGAAGATCGGATCGAGCCGCTGGATCGTCGTCAACGCATCCGCCTGGCCCGACGTGACCAGCGCGCCGGTGGTGAAGAGCGAGCGGCTGATGCGGCCGGTGATCGGCGCGGGCACGTTGGTGAAGCGCAGGTTGATGCGCGCCGTTTCCAGCGCGGCGGCATTTTGCGCGACCGCCGCGGCGGCCTGGCGCGCGGTGGCGACCGCGTCGGTATAATCCTGCTGCGCGACCGCCTGGATCGCGGCGAGCGGCTTGTAACGGGCCGCCCGCGCCGCGGCGGCCTCCCGCGTCGCCTCGGCCGACCGCAAATTGGCCTGCGCCTGGCTGACGGCGGCGCGATAGAGGCTGGGATCGATCCGGTAGAGCGTCTGCCCCTGGTGGACGATCGCGCCTTCGGTGAACAGGCGCGCCTGGATCACGCCGGACACCTGCGGCCGGACCTCGGACGTCTCGAAGGCGGAGGTGCGGCCGGGCAGTTCGATCACGAGCGGCACGGACTGGGATTGCACCACGACATAGCCGGCCTCCGGCGGGGGCGGTGCCGGTGCATCCTTTTTCTTGCCGCAGCCCGACAGCGCGATCGCGCCCGCCAGCAGCAAGGCCGCAGCGGTGCGAACGCGCACGCCGCGCCCGGCCGCCGTCGCGCAGGACGGGGCGATCGGGAATGATAGGGTAGCGGGCGCGCGGCTGATCACGGGAATAGGCAGTCCTGGCTGGCGCAGTGGCTGGCGGTAGGCTGAAGAGCCGTTGGGCGTGCCCTAGCGAAAGCCAGGCTGGTTCGCCAGCGTGAAGGCTGCGTTTCTCAGTATCTTGCGACGCTTTTCGAACATGGATGCATCAGCGCGCCTTTTTGGTCACGATCCGGCCTTTCTATCGCGCTGGTGGAACGCTAAGACTTTCGGGCGAAACGCTCAATCTTTGTGCGTTTCAGGGGGATTACAGGGGTGGCGGCGAAGGGCGATGCCCTGGACGGGGGGATAGTTGCGACCGTGCCGGCGCTGATCGCCGCACATCCCTGGGACGCGACCCCGCTTGGTCCGCAGGAAAACTGGCCGGCGCCGTTGCGCGATGCCACCGCATTGCTGCTGGCGGCGCCCGTGCCGATGATCCTGTTCTGGGGCCCGGATTTCACCGCCATTTATAACGACGCCTACGCGATGGCGATCGGCGACAGGCATCCCGATGCGCTGGGCGGGGCGGCGGCGGAAAAGTGGCGCCACGTTTGGGATCGGGTCGGGCCGATCCTGCACCAGGTTCGCGCCACCGGCAGCGCGGTGATGGTGCGCGATGCCCTGTTCCCGTCCTGGCGCAACGGCGTGCTCAGCGAAGTGCTGCTGGATATTTCCTATTCGGCGGTGCCGGCCGGCGAGGGCGCCCTGCCCGGCATCTTGTGCATCGTCTATGAAACGACCGATCGCAAGCAGGCGATCGATGCGGCCAATGCCGAACGCGAACGGCTCGCCGAGATGTTCGAACAGGCGCCTAGTTTCATGGCATTGGTGCGCGTACCCGGTCACATCTACGAATTTGCAAATCGCGCCTATCAGGATCTGGTCGGCCACCGCGCGGTCATGGGCCAGGCCATGGCCAGCGTCTTGCCGGAGGTCGTCGGCCAGGGCTTCATCGCGATCCTCGATCGGGTGGCGGACACCAAGCAGGCCTATTCCGGACGGTCGATCGCCGTCACGCTGCGGCGGACGGCAGGCGCGGAAGAGCAGCGTCGCGTCGATGTGATCTTTCAGCCGATCGTCGATCCGCAGGGCGACGTCACCGGCATCTTCATCGAGGGCAGCGACGTCACCGGGCGGGTGCGCGCCGAGGAACAGCTCACGCTCAGCGAAAATACGCTGCGCCTTGCCACCGAGACGGCCGAGATCGGGACGTGGGATCATGATCTGTTGCGGGGCACGCTCGCCTGGTCGGATCGGACCAAGGCGATGTTCGGCATTTCGCCGGACGTGCCGTGCACGATGGACGATTTCTACGCCGGGCTTCATCCGGACGATCGCGACGCCACCACCGCCGCCTTCATGGCCGCGCTCGATCCGGCGGTGCGCGCCACCTATGATGTGGAATATCGCACGATCGGCAAGGAAGACGGGGTCGTCCGCTGGGTCGCCGCGAAGGGCCGCGGCCTGTTCGACGAGGAAGGGCGCTGCGTTCGCGCGATCGGCACCGTGCTCGATATCTCCCGCCGCCAGGCGGTGCAGCAGGAGCTGCGCGAAAGCGAGGCGCGGTTCCGCACGCTGGCCGACAGCGCGCCGGCGTTGATCTGGATGTGCGACGACAATGGATCGCTGATCTTCGCCAATCGCTGGCATGAGGAAACGTTCGGCCTGCCGGTGGCGGAATTGATGGATGCGGGCTGGCAGCGCATTCTCCATCCCGACGATCAATCGGGTTTCGTGGACGATTTCGAACAGGCCTTTTTCTGCCGCGCGCCCTTCACCCGCGACGTGCGCGTCATCGATCGCCACGGCGTGACCCGCTGGCTCCATAGCGAGGCGCGCCCGCGCCAGGTGGATGGCCAGTTCGTCGGCTATGTCGGCTGCGACGTCGACATCACCGAAGTGCATCTGGCGTCCGAAATGCTGGAAAAGGGCATCGCCGAACGGACCAAGGAATTGGCCGCCACCAACCGCCAGCTCTCCACCCAGATCGAAGAGCGCGAGCGGGTAGAGGCGACGTTGCGCCAGATGCAGCGGCTGGAAGCGATCGGCCAGCTGACGTCAGGCGTCGCGCACGATTTCAACAATCTGCTGACCGTGATCCTCGGCAATGTCGATCTGGTCGCGCGCGCCGCCGCCCAGGCGGACATGGACGACAAGACGCGCCAGCGGATCGGCTATATGCGCACCGCCGCCGAACGCGGCGCGACGCTGACGTCGCAGCTGCTCGCTTTCTCGCGCCGTCAGCGGCTGGAGGCGCGGCCGATCGATCTGAACGGCACGGTCTCGGGCATGCGCGATCTGCTGCAAAGCTCGATGGGCGGATCGGTCCAGCTCGACACGCGCCTGCGCCGCGATCTGTGGCCGGCACTGGTCGATCCGACTCAGATCGAGCTGATCATCCTGAACCTGGCGATCAACGCGCGCGATGCGATGGAGGTGGGCGGATCGCTGACCGTTTCGACCGACAATATCACGCTGGGCGAGCCGGTGACGCCGGAAGAGCCGCCGCCCGGCGACTATGTCGTGATCGCCGTCACCGATACCGGCAGCGGCATGGCGCCGGACGTGCGCGACCGCGCGTTCGAACCCTTCTTCACGACCAAGGCGATCGGCCGCGGATCGGGCCTGGGCCTGCCCCAGGTCTATGGCTTCGCCAAGCAATCCGGCGGCGGTGTCGCGATCGAGACCGAAGTCGGCAAGGGCACCTCGGTGCGCGTCTATCTGCCGCGCGCCAAGGAGCGGCGCCGCCAGCCGCGGGTGACCGATCCCGCCGCCACGAACGAACAGCCCGGCGAAATCGTCGGCCGGCGCATTCTGGTCGTGGATGACGATCCGGCCGTGCGAGAGATTACCGCGACCATGTTGCGCACGATGGGGGCGGAGGTGCTGGAAGCCGGCAGCGGCGGCGCCGCGCTGGAGCTGTTGGACGACGATCTGGAGGGGGTCGATCTGCTGGTGGTCGACTTCGCCATGCCGGGGATGAACGGCGCCGACCTTGCCGCCACGGCGAATAAGAGATGGCCGGCGCTGCCGGTATTGTTCGTGACCGGCTATGCCGATCTGGCGGCGATCGCCTCGGTCAGCTTCGATCGGATCGTGCAGAAACCGTTCCGTAGCGGGGAGCTGCAGCGCAAGGTCAGCTTGATTCTGCCGCCTGCCTAGACGGGTTGCGTGCGGTCGAGGACGAACAAGACGCTGTCGTTACACGCCTCGCAAAAGCCGCGTCATGCTGAACTTGTTTCAGCATCCATCTTTGCTTGAGCGACATCGCCTGTTGCGAAATGGATGCTGAAACAAGTTCAGCATGACGGCGGTCTCTGCTTCTTGCGGATCGCCCCGATCACTCCTCCTCGTCGGGATAGGGGCCTTTGCCGCCTTCGGCGATGAAGCGGTCGATGCGCGCCGTCAGGACGGGGAGCGGCACCGACCCCAGTTGCAGCACGACATCGTGGAAGGCGCGGATGTTGAACCGGGCGCCCAGCGCCGCCTCTGCCTTGGCGCGGCCTTCGCGGATCGCCATTTCGCCCAAATAATAGGACAAGGCCTGGCCCGGCCACGAAATGTAGCGATCCACTTCGGTCGCGATCTCATGATCGGACAAAGCGGTATTGTCGTGGAGGAAGGCGAGCGCCTGATCGCGCGTCCAGCCCTTGTGGTGGATGCCGGTGTCGACCACCAGCCGGGCGGCGCGCCACATCTGGTAGCTCAGCATGCCGAACCGCTCATAGGGTGTTTCGTACATCCCCATCTCGTCGCCCAGCCGCTCGCAATAGAGCGCCCAGCCTTCGCCATAAGCGGAGATGTAGAGCGTCTGGCGGAATTTGGGCGCGGTCTTGTTCTCCGCCGCCAGCGGGATCTGGAAGGCATGGCCCGGCGCGCTTTCGTGCAACGTCAGCGCCGGCAATTGATAGAGCGGCCGCGATGGCAAATTATAGGTGTTGAGCAGATATTCGCCCGGGCCGCCGCGCCCCGCCGTGTAGAAAGGCGCGATGTCCGCCGGGACCGGCACGATCCCGAAGCGGCGGCGCGGCAGGTGGCCGACATAGAGGCCGATCTTGCGGTCGACCTCCTTCGCCGTCCACGCCGCGCGATCCAGCAATTCCTGCGGGGTCTTGGCATAGAAACGCGGATCGGTGCGCAGGAAGGTCAGGAAGGCGGGCAGATCGCCGTCAAAGTCCGTCTCCTTCATCACCTCCAGCATCTCGGCATGGATCTTGGCGACTTCGGCAAGGCCGGTGGCGTGGATCTGATCGGGCGTCAGATCCAGCGTGGCATAGGCCTTGATCTGCGCGGCATACCAAGCCTTGCCGTTCGGCAGCGCCTCGGCCGCCAGCGTGGTGCGCGTATGCGGCAGATAATCCTCGCGCAGGTAGGTGAGCAGGGTGCGGTAGGCGGGCAGCGCCTGGGCATCGATCGCCTGTTTCGCCTCGGCCCGCAGCGCCGCCTGCGTCGCGGCGGGAATGGTCGCGGGCATCGCCTTGAACGGGGCGTAGAGGAAGCTCGCTTCCGCCGTCCGCGCCGCGGCCGCCTGGGCGACCGCCGCATCGCGCCCCGTGAGCGTGATGCGCGGCGGGGTGAAGCCGCGCGCGGCGCCGGCGCGCATATTGGCGATCTGCTCGGCGAAAAAGGCGGGCAGTTCGTGCAACTGGGCGATCCAGTTGCGATAGTCGGTCTCGGTCTTGAACGGGCGCCGCGCGGTGTAGCCCAGGTCGCTCCAGAAGCTGCTGTCCGAATTGGCCGGCATCTCATAATCGCGGAAGGCCAGCGCGGCGATGCGCGTCTCCAGATCGAACCGGTACACCGCATAATCCACCGCGGTGGCACGCGAGAGGCTGGCGGGCTTGATCGCATCGATCTCGCGCATCACCTGGCGCAGATAGTCGAGCCGGCGCGCCTGCGCGGCGGGGCGCACATCCTGCAGATGTGGCGCGATCCGCTCATCATCCTCGCCGCCGCCGCTATCGGTCTGCGCCCAGCCATATTCGCGCTCGCTGATCGCGCGGAAACGGGCATCGTCGGCCGGCGCGGCCAGTGCAGGGGCGGCGGCGCCGAGGCACAGGATCAGGGCAGGCAGCAGGCGCATTCAAATCTCCCGGCGCGCACGTACCGCGGCCGATTGACTTGAAGCGGGTGGCGGCGCCAAGCGCAAGCCATGCGCTTCTTCTCCGACAATGCCGCCCCGGTCCATCCCACCGTTTTCGCGACCATGGCCGCGGCCGACCAGGTCGACACGGCCTATGATGGCGACGCCCTCAGCCGGGGGCTGGATGCTCGCTTTTCGGATCTGTTCGGGCGCCCCGTCACCGCCCTGTGGGTGCCGACCGGCACCGCCGCCAATGCGCTCGCGCTCGCGGCCCTGTGCCCGCCTTATGGCGGCATCCTGTGCCATCGCGATTCGCACATCCAGAATGACGAAGGCGGCGCCCCCGAATTCTACACGCATGGCGCCAAGCTGATGCTGGTTGACGGGCCGGGCGCCAAGCTGACGCCGGATGCAGTGCGCGCGGCGGCGGATGCGATCGCCAACGACGTGCATCGCGTCCAGCCGCATGCTTTGTCGATCACCAACGCGACCGAATATGGCTGCGTCTATACGCCGGACGAGGTCGCCGCGCTGGGCGCGCTCGCGAAAGACCGCGGCTGGCGCTTCCATATGGATGGGGCACGCTTTGCCAACGCCGTGGTCACGCTCGGCTGCACGCCTGCGCAATTGACCTGCGATGCGGGCGTGGATGTGCTGAGCTTCGGCTTCGTCAAGAATGGCGGGCTGTCGGCCGAAGTGCTGATCTTCTTCGACGACAGCCTCGCCGATGCCACCCGCCGCCGGCGTAAACGCGCCGGGCATTTGCTGTCCAAAGGCCGCTATCTCGCCGCGCAGCTCCATGCGATGTTGGACGACGATCTGTGGCTGGAGACCGCCCGCGCCGCCAATGGCCATGCCCAGACGCTGGCCCAGGCCGCGGCCGGCCGGCTGATCAACCCGGTCGAGGCGAACGAGCTGTTCCTGCATATGACGCCGGACGAGGCCGCGGCCCTGCGCGCCCAGGGCTTCGATTTTTACGACTGGGCGGCCGGCGAGATCAGGCTGGTGACACATTGGGCGAGCCCCGCGGACGAGGTCGCGGCGCTGGCGCGGGCGATCGCGGCCTTGTGAGTACGGCCGCCCCGCTCGATCCGCGCAGCCAGACGCGCAATGCGCTGCCCTTCGCCATCGTCACCCTGATCTGGGGATCGACCTGGCTGGCGATCCACAGCCAGTTCGGCGCGGTCTCGACGCAATGGTCGGTCTGCTATCGCTTCGCGGTGGGCGGGGCGGCGATGTTCGTCGTCGCGCTGGCGACGCGGGCCCCGCTGCGGATGAATGCCAGCGGCCATGTGACCGCGCTCGTGCTGGGTGCGGCCACCTTCATGATCAATTACAACCTGGTCTACGCGGCCGAGATGCACATCACGTCGGGGCTGGTGGCGGTGTTGTTCTCCCTGCTCGTGCCGACCAATGCCGTGCTGGCGCGGGTCTTTCTGAAGCAGCAATTGTCGCGCCCCTTCCTGCTGGGTTCGGCGGTCGCCATGCTGGGCGTGACCTTGCTCTTCCTCCACGAATGGCGCGCCACCGTCGGCGATGCGGATGAGGTGTTGCTGGGCATGGGTCTGACGCTGATGGCGGTCGCGACCGCATCGGCCGGCAATGTCCTGCAGAGCAGTGCCCGCGCCAAGGCCACGCCGATGATGACCCTGCTCGCCTGGGCGATGACCTGGGGTGCGGCGATGGATGCGGGCTTTGCCTGGGTGAGTTCCGGGCCGCCGACATTCGATCTGCGCCCCTCTTATATTGCCGGGCTGCTCTATCTGGGGATCATCGCCTCGGCGGTGGCGTTCACCTTATACTTCAACCTGATCCGCCGCATCGGCGCGGCGCGGGGAGGCTATGTCAATGTGCTGGTGCCGGTGATCGCCATGGGCTTCTCGACCCTGTTCGAACGATATCGCTGGACGATCGAGGCCGCGTTTGGGGGCGCCCTTGTGCTGCTTGGCCTGGTACTGGCAATGCGGGCGCGCGGCGACACGACCGCGCCGAGGCGAGGATCATGACCCAGTTCGACCTGACCGACGACCAGCTTGCCATCCAGGAGATGGCGCAGCGTTTCACCGCCGACGCGATCACGCCCAACGCCGCCGAATGGGACGAGCAGCATCATTTTCCGCGCGATGTGGTGAAGGCGGCGGCCGAGCTTGGCTTCGGCGCCATCTATGTGTCGGAGGAGTCGGGCGGGATCGGCCTGGGGCGGCTGGAGGCGGCGCTGATCATGGAGGCGATGGCCTATGGTTGCCCCTCCACCTCCGCCTTCATCTCGATCCACAATATGGCGGCGTGGATGGTGGACACATATGGTTCGGCCGAACTGAAGGGCCGCTATCTGCCCGATATGGTGACGTGCGATCGGCTGGGCTCTTATTGCCTGACCGAGCCCGGCTCCGGATCGGACGCGGCCGCGCTCAAGACCAAGGCGGTGCGCGACGGCGATTCTTATGTCGTGTCCGGCTCCAAGGCGTTCATTTCGGGCGCGGGCGAGAATGAGATTTACGTCACCATGGTCCGCACGGGCGAGGAAGGCCCCAAGGGCATTTCCTGCCTCGTGATCGAGAAGGATATGGCCGGCGTCAGCTTCGGCGCCAACGAGAAGAAGCTCGGCTGGCGCTCCCAGCCCACCCGCCAGGTCAATTTCGACAATGTCCGCGTGCCGGCCGAAAATTTGCTCGGCGTGGAGGGCGAAGGCTTCAAGATCGCCATGTCCGGCCTCGACGGCGGCCGCCTCAATATCGGTGCCTGCTCGCTCGGCGGGGCACAGCGCTGCCTGGATGAAGCGATCAGCTATACGCGCGAACGGCGCCAGTTCGGCCAGCGCGTCGCCGACTTCCAGGCGACCCAGTTCACGCTCGCCGATATGGAGACGGAGCTGCAGGCCGCGCGGACGCTTCTCTATGCCGCCGCCGCCAAGGTCACCGCGGGCGCGCCGGACAAGACCAAGTTCGCGGCCATGGCGAAACGCTTCGCGACCGATACGGGGAGCGCGGTCGTCGATCGCGCGCTGCAACTGCATGGCGGCTATGGTTATCTTCAGGATTATCCGGTCGAACGCTTCTTCCGCGATCTGCGTGTTCACCGCATCCTGGAAGGCACGAACGAGATCATGCGCGTCATCATCGCGCGGGAGCTGCTGCGCCAATGATATGCCACCCCAATCCGTTCGTGCTGAGCGAAGTCGAAGCACGCTGCGGCCAACGTCTTTCGACTTCACTCAGGACGAACGGTCGATGACTGATGACGTCCTCACCCTCGTCGACGGCAAGGTCGGCCGCCTGCGGCTCAAACGGCCGAAGGCGCTGCATGCGCTGACCGAGCCGATGTGCGCGGCCATGCTCGATGCCGTTGCCGCATGGCGCGCCGATCCGGCAGTCGAGCTGATCCTGTTGGATCATGCCGAAGGGCGCGGCTTTTGCGCGGGCGGCGACGTGCGCGCGGTGGCGGAAAGCGGCCAGGGCGACGGTGCCGCCGCCCGCGCCTTCTTCCACCGCGAATATCAGCTCAACCATCTGCTATTCACCTCGGCCAAGCCGATCGTCAGTGTCATGGACGGCGTGGTGATGGGCGGCGGCGTCGGCATCGCGCTGCCGGCCCGATATCGCGTTGCGACCGAACGCACGATGTTCGCCATGCCGGAGGCGACGATCGGCCTGTATCCCGATGTCGGCGGCGGCTGGTATCTGTCGCGCCTGCCCGGGCGGATCGGCCAATATCTGGCGCTCACCGCCGCCCGGCTTAGTGGCGCGGACGCTGTCGCGATCGGCCTTGCCACCCATTATATTCCGTCCGACCGGCTCGACGCGGTCAAGGCGGCGCTGCTGGCCGATCCGCAGGCTGCGGCTTCGATCCTAGACGATGCCGCGATCGTCCCGCCCGACGCGCCGATCCTCGCCCAGCAGGCGCAGATCGATCGCCTGTTCGCGGCCGAGGCACTGGAAGACATTCTCGCCGCGCTCGACGCCGATGATAGCGATTGGGCGCGGGATGTCGTGGCGGGCCTGCGCACCAAATCGCCCTTGTCGTGCAAGATCGCACTGCGCCTGCTGCGCGAATCCGCGCTGCGCACCGATTTCGGGGATGAGATGCGCGCCGAATATGGTCTATCGGTCCATGTCTGCCAGCGGCACGACTTCCTGGAAGGCGTGCGCGCCTTGCTGATCGACAAGGACAATGCGCCGCGCTGGGACCCGGCCACGCCCGAAGCGGTGACGGAGACCGTGCTCGACACGATCTTCACGCCGTTGCCCGACGGAGAAGCGTGGGAGCCCTTGCGGCTCTGACGTCCGTCACCCTGAACTTGGTGCAGATTGCAAAGTGGATGCTGAACCGATGACCGATTACGAGACCCTTCTGATCGAACGCCACGACGCGGTCACGCTCGTCCGCCTCAACCGGCCCCAGGCGCTGAATGCGCTGAACACGCAGGTCTTGTCCGATCTGATCGCGGTCTTTGCGGCCTATGACGCCGATCCGGGGCAGCGTTGCCTCGTGCTGACCGGCAGCGAAAAGGCCTTCGCCGCGGGCGCCGACATCAAGGAGATGCAGGCGCAGGGCTTTGCCGACATGTATGCCAGCAACTTCTTCGCCGGCTGGGAAAAGGTCACGGGCACGCGCAAGCCGTGGTTTGCGGCCGTGTCCGGCTTCGCGCTGGGTGGCGGCTGCGAGGTGGCGATGATGGCCGATTTCATCCTTGCCGCCGACAGCGCCAAATTCGGCCAGCCGGAGATCAAGCTGGCGGTCGGGCCGGGTATGGGAGGCTCGCAGCGTCTGGCCCGCGCGGTCGGCAAGGCCAAGGCGATGGAGATGTGCCTGACCGGCCGCATGATGGGCGCGGAGGAGGCCGAGCGGAGCGGCCTGGTATCGCGCATCGTGCCTGCGGCGTCGCTGATCGAAGAGGCGTTGAAGACCGCCGCCGAAATCGCCGCCATGCCCCCGCTGGCCGCGATCGCGGTCAAGGAAATGGTCAACGCCGCGTTCGA
Organism: Sphingomonas sp. ASY06-1R; assembly: GCF_052180265.1. GTDB lineage: Bacteria > Pseudomonadota > Alphaproteobacteria > Sphingomonadales > Sphingomonadaceae > Sphingomonas_I. Next base: position 276,246 of record NZ_CP197464.1, read on the forward strand.
GGGTGGCCTGGCGCAGGGCATCAATTTCGAGCGGCGTCTGTTCCACGGCCTGTTCGGCACCGAGGACCAGAAAGAGGGCATGGCCGCCTTCGTCGAAAAACGGCCGGGGAATTGGGCGGGAAAATGAGGTCGCCCCGGCGGAGGCCGGGGCCGCCATATTCTGGGTACAGGCGTTACGCTACCAGCGGCCCCGGCCTTCGCCGGGGCGACGGAGAGAGATAGCAATGGCCAAGATCGGCTTTATCGGGCTCGGCAATATGGGCGGCGGCATGGCCGCAAACCTCGTCAAGGCGGGGCATGAGGTCCACGCCTTCGATCTGGCCGAGGCGGCGCTTGCCCATGCCGAGCAAGCCGGCTGCCTTCGCGTCAAATCGGCACGGGAGGCGTCGGCCGATGTCGACGCGGTCGTCACGATGCTGCCGGCCGGAAGCCATGTCCGCCAGGTCTATGCCGATTGCATCATCGGCGCCGCGCCCAGCAGCGCGATCCTGATCGATTGCTCGACCGTCGATGTCGCCAGCGCCAAGACGGTCGGCGCGGCGGCGGCGGAGCAGGGTTATGCGATGGTGGATGCCCCGGTATCGGGCGGTATTGCGGCGGCCAATGGCGGTACGCTGACCTTCATGGTGGGTGGGCCGGACGACGCCTTTGCCCAGGCTCAGCCGATCCTGGCGGCGATGGGCAAGGCGGTGATCCATGCCGGCGGCACCGGCGCGGGCCAGGCCGCCAAGATCGCCAATAATATGCTGCTCGGTGCCACCATGGTCGCAACCTGCGAGGCATTCCTGCTGGCGAAGAAGCTCGGCCTCGACCTCCAGACCTTTTACGATATTTCCTCCAAAGCCTCGGGCCAGAGCTGGTCGATGACGAGCTATTGCCCTGTCCCAGGGGTGGGACCCGAGACGCCGGCGGATCGGGACTATCAGGGCGGGTTCGCCACCGCGCTGATGCTGAAGGATCTCAAGCTCGCCATGGGTGCCGCCCACGACGCCAATGCCAGCGTACCGATGGGCGCGGCGGCGGAGGCTTTGTACCAGGCCTTCGCCAATGGCGGGAATGGCGCTCTCGATTTCTCGGCGATCATCCGCCTGCTGGATTCCGACGGCAGCCAATAAGCCGCTGCCGGCCCGGTCAGGCGGTTTGCGGGCGCGGCGCCGGGCGGCGCGGCGTTCGGCGCAGGAACCAGAAGGACCAGACAGCCAGGGATCCGAGCAGCGCCAGCGCCAGACCGGATATCGTCATGACGATCCGAAAGGCGAGCCCGCCGACCGCGGCCGAATGGAGCGGAAAGAGCAGGCCGAAGGCGCGGACCTGCGCGGGCAGGCGTGTGGCGTCGCGCACGTCGACGATCCGTCCGCTGTCCGCCGCGAACCAGATCGTCGTGCGGCCATTGGGCAGCCATTCGTCGGACTGCTTCATCCGCAGGGTGATGAGGCCGCTGCCGCCGCGCGGCAGGTTCAGCACGCGGATGTCGGCATCGGGAAAGCGGTCGTGCGCGGCGCGGATCATGGCCGCCCAGTCCAGCTTCGCAGCCAGCGCCATCTTGTCGACCTTGGGCGGTGCGGCCGCCTGCCGCATCGCCGCGGTGGCGCCCGGCCCCAGCAGGATGGAAGCGAGCGGCCGGAACACCAGCACCGTGCCCGTCACGCAGGACAGGAGCAGCAAAGGCGCGACGACGATGCCGAGATCGCGATGATGCCGCAGGAACGCCGGATGGCTATGCCGTTTGGGCAGCAGCCGGAAGGCGAAGCTGCGTCGGGTCCGCCACCACAACAACGTCCCCGTCGCGACGAACACAATGCCTGCCAGGCCGGCAATGCCGACGAATGTCTCGCCGCGGTCGCCGGAGAACAGATGGCGGTGGAAATCGAACAACCACAATTCGGGCCGTTGCCATTGGCTGTCCCAGCGCGCCAGCGTCCGCCCGGTCTGATCCGTATAGGCGCCGGCGCCACCGCTGAACGTCAGCCGATCCACGGCGAAGCCCGGGGACGCGAAGACGATCCCTTCCGGCCGCCTTGCCGGATCGGCCATCGCCTGGGCTACCCGCGCGGCGATGTGGACAGCGTCCCGATCGACCGCGTCCTGCTTGTGCGCCACCATCGTCCAGGCGTCGCGATGCACCAGGATCGCGCCCGACAGGCCGATCAGCGCCAGCAAAAGCCCGATCGATCCGCCCAGCCAGCGATGGAGCCATTCGATCCAGCGCATCAGAAGCTGATACGCGCCGTGCCCAGCACCGAACGCGGCGCGCCGGGCGTGTTGAGCAACGGCGAGGTGCCGTGGCCGGAGACGATGTAGCGCTTGTTGGTCAGGTTATAGCCGTTGATCTGGAACCGCACCGCGCCGACATAGACCCACGCCACCGCGTCCGCGGTGACATAATGCGGCAGCACCGTCGTATTGGCCGGATCGGCAAAGCGATCGCCGACATAGTTCATGCCGCCGCCAATGCCGAAGCGCCCGGCAAAGCTCTTGGTCAGAAAGGCATTGGCGGAATTTTTCGGCGTGATCGTCGCGCGCTTGTCGGCGAATAGCGGGTTGGCCGAGGCGGTGACGCGCGTATCCAGATAGGCGTAGCCCGCGATCGCCTGGAAGCCCGACGGCAAGTTGAGCTGGCCGGACAATTCCACGCCGCGCGTGCGCTGCGTGCCGATCGGCACGAGCAAAGTTGGCGTCAGCGGATCGCTGCCCTTGATGCCGGTGCGCCGGAGGATGAAGCCCGCCGCCTGCACGTTCAGCCGTCCGCCGAGGAAGGTATATTTGGCGCCGATTTCCTTGTTGGTGGTCTGCTCCGGCGCCAGATCGGCATTGTTGGCGGCGAGCGCAAACGTCTCAGCCGACGGCTGGAAGCTGCGGCTCCACGAGACATAATAGGATTGCGCGTCGTCGGGCTGGAAGACCAGACCGGCGCGCGGGCTCCATTTGCGATCGGTCCGTGACAGCCGTGCCGGGCTGCCGATGATCTGGTGCGTCTTCTGGATGAACCAGTCATGCCGCGCGCCGACCAGCAGCTTGAAGCCATGGCTCAGATCGACAAGATCCTGCACATACAGACCGCGCGTATCGAAGCTCGTATTGCTGTTCGCGCTGAGCGTGGTGAAGGCGGCATTGTTCACCACCGGCAGCACCGGGTTGAAGATCGACGTGGTGGTAAGGACGCGCGACTGGATCGTCTGCGCACCCTTCACCTGCCGGGCAATCTCGAAGCCGTAGAGAATCGTGTGCTCCGTGCCCGCGACGCGCAGCTTCTGCGTCAGCTCGGCCTGGTTCGACCAGCCATCCTCGTCGCGATCGATCCCGCCATGTTGCAGCGTGACGGTGCCGGCGGCGGCGTTCACGGCCGAGGGCAAGGTGTTCCGCCGGTTCAGGCTGTAATTGTAATGGCGGAAGCCATCGCGGAAGCTCAGGTCGTCCGAGAAACGGTGCGTCAGGATGACGGTCTGCGACAGTACCTCGCTGGCGGTCACGTCGGCATCGCGGGCATTGGCGGCGCCATAATAGGTCGAACGCGGCACATCGACCGGCCGTCCGTTGATCGCGGGAATGCCGAAATCGGTCAGGCGGCGGTCGTGCAGATAATCGGCCTCGACAAACAAGGTCGTATCGCGGCCCGCGCCCAGCAGCAGCGAAGGGGCAATCGCGAAGCGCTTGACGAATTGCTGGTCGCGGAAGCTGTCGTCATCCTCGTACGCCCCGGTCAGTCGGAAGCCGACGCCACCGGTTTCGTCGAAGCGGCCGACATCCCATTCGCCGCGCTTCTGGTCGAACGAGCCGCCGGAAATGGTGGCCGACGTGATGTTCACGTTCGGCTGTTTCAGCACGCGGTTGATCAGCCCGCCCGACGATCCGCGCCCGTACAGCACCGCCGCCGGGCCCTTGATCACCTCGACCCGATCGGTGTTGGACAGATCCCGGAAATAAAGGGCGTCGTCGCGAAAGCCGTTCACGAACTGATCGGCGATGGCGGTGAAGCCGCGGATGCTGACCTGATCGCGCTGGCCGTCGCCGGACGCGAAGCTGACGCCCGGCACATTCTTGAGCGCATCCTGCAGCGACAAAGCGCGCTGATCCAGCAGCACCTGGGCCGGCACCACCGCGATCGACTGCGGGATATCGCGCAGCGGCGCGACGATCTTGGCGGCGGACGTATCGGTCGGCGTATAGCCCTGGCGCGCGCCGGTCACGATCACCTCGTCCCGGCTGGCCTCGCCGGCATCCGCGGCGGCAATCGTTGGAAAGCCGGCGGCACATGCGGCAACCATGCAGAGACGCGGCATGAAATTCGACAACTGGACCCCCCTATTTGCGAGCGCGTCGCATTAGCATGGAATTTGATTGTGGATAGTCCCGAAGCGGCATCATGCGACGAATGGAGGATACTTTGTCGGCCGCGCACCCCGTCCGCTCATTTCCGGATCCTGCGCAAAGGACATGGACAGGCGCCGGAGGCGCGCGCACGGCAATTGCGCTTCAGGGGGAAATGGTCCTCTTCGTAAAAGGACGGCCAATGACCTCGACGCTGCCGCGCTTCTTTGTTCTGATCGCCAGCGCCCTGCTGACGCCCTGCGCCGCCATGGCCCAAAGCGGGGCCGAGGACGGTGAGGATATTGCGCTGACCCCCGAGACGCTTGGCGATGTTCTCAGCTGCCGGTCGCATCCGGGCGCCTTTGCCTTCGCCTCGGCCCTCTTCCTTGAGGACAAGCCGCCCGCCTGGATGCGCAAGATCAAGGACGACAAGGCGACCGAAGGCATGATCGGCCTGTACGGCTTCACGCTGGCCAAGCCGGCCGCGCTGCTCGGCGAACAGGTGACGACGGTCTATTTCCTGCAGGATTGGGTGGTGACGTTGTGGCCGCGCGCCAAGGCGCTCGCCTTCATTCAGGCGCAGAAGATGGAGCGCGCGCCGATCAAGGCGACCGAGCAATATTATCGCTTCATCGATCCGGACAGCGGCCCGATGCTCGGCGCGTTCGAGCCAACCGGCGGCGCGCTGTCGGCGATGCTGGCCAAGGCGTTCGGCGCCGAGGAGCCATCCAAAGCCCCGCCCAGCGACCGCCTGTTCGTCGGCTGCAATTACACCACCGCCTCGCAAGCGGATTTCCTGGCTGCGGCGGGCCAGGCCGACGCCATGACAGGCGCCGCCGCCAAGGACATTGCCAAGAGCGTAAGCCAGCCGGACCGCCAGTAAGCCGGGGACCAGCGCTCCATTTTTGCGGCTGCCGGCCGACGAGGCGCTCTGCCCACGCGCCGGGCCAGGGGTAAGGTCCGTGGATGCCAGCCTGCGCTGGCATGACTACGGTGTGGCCAAGCGCGCGGCGGGTGGGGAGACGTGCGCGTCGGCGGCCGCCCACACCGCGATCGCCTCCCTACACCGTCACCCCAGCGCAGGCTGGGGTCCATGCCGCCATCCGCGGAGCCGCGGCGCGGGTGCGGCTACAGATATTTCGCCAGTGCGCCGAGCTTGGCGAGATCCGCGCGCACCGTGCTGGGGAGGGGCCCGACCAGCGCCTCCAGATGATGTTCGATATGGTCGGTCACGATCAGCGTCTTGGTCTTTTCGAGTGCCGCCACCACCGCCTGCATCTGCTGGGCGATCTTCAGGCCGTCGCTGCCCTCCTCGACCATCGTGATGATGCTGGCGAGATGCCCGTTGGCGCGACGCAGGCGATTGAGCAGGTCGGGGTTGGCGGCATGGCTCATCGTCTATCCTCCGGCATAAGGGAGCGTCTGCCAGCCCTGTAGCGCGACATAGGCGCCGACGCACAGGATCAGCGCGCCGCTGGCATAAGGCGCGCGCCGCACCAGCGTGCCGAAGCCGCCGAAGCGGCGCTCGGCGTAGCGGACGCTGAGCGCGGCGATGACCCCCGACGCGACCATCGTCAGCGCCAGCCCGATGCTGAAACACAGGACCAGCACCGATCCGAGAGCGATCTGCTTCACCTGCAGGCACAGCAGCAGCACGGTGATCGCGCCGGGGCAGGGGATGAGGCCGCCGGTCAGGCCGAACAGCATGATCTGTCCGGTGGTGACGTCGCGCCCGGCGAAGCGGCTACGGATAGCCTCCGCATGCGCGCGCTCATGGGCGTCCTGATAGCCGCCGTCGGTGCGTTCCAGCGCATGGTCGAGCGGGGACGCATGCCCGTGATCGTGCCCGTGATCGTGCTGATGGTGGTGGTCATGATCATGGTGGCTATGGGGCGCCGCGCGATGATGTTCATGCGCATGCCTTTGTTCTTGGCGCGTGCGCCACAGCATCCATCCGGCCAGCGCGAGGATCAGCAGGCCCGACGCCAGCTTGAAATAGGGTTCGGCGGCTTCGGGGCTCAGATCATGGAACAGATACACGCCGCCCAGCGCGACCGCCCACACGATTGCGGTGTGCGACAGGGTCGCCGCCAGCCCCAACAGCACCGCTTGGCCGACCGTCCCGCGCACGGCGACGATGAACGCGGCCATCATCGTTTTGGAATGGCCCGGCTCCAGCCCGTGCAGGGCGCCAAGCAGAATGGCGCTCGGCACGAACAGCCAGGCGTGGGCGGCGCCCTGTTGCAGCAGATCGGAGAGAACGGTCATAACCCGCTTTAGAATAGGATCTGCCCGTTTCCTATCCCCCCGGAGGGGATACTGCTTGGCCATCCGCCACCAAGGTCGGACTCGCGCGGGCGTCCGCATCCGCTACACCGCCCAGGGACGATGGGGAGCGCCACCTGATGAAGGCCATTATCCGATTGCTTGCTGCCTTGGTCTGCGGCCTGATGCCCGCGGCGGTGTGGGCGGATAGCCAGTTCAAGCTGCTCGTGATCGCGACGCCCAGCAAATATCATTACGAATATATTCCGGTCGCGCGCGATAGCCTGCAGCAATTGGCGCGGCTGCATGCGTTCGACGTGACCTTCACGAGCGATCCGGCCGTGTTCGACGGGGATCTGCGCCCTTATGCGGCGGTGATGTTCCTCAACACGCCGGCAGAGCAGTTGAACGAGACCCAGCGCGGTCATTTCGAGGCGTATATGCGTGCGGGCGGCAACGCCATCGTCGTGCATCGCGCCGCCATCATCCCGGCCAACGCCTGGCCCTGGTATGAGAAAATGGTCGGCCGCTCCTTCATCAACCATCCGATGATCCAGACCGCCGTGATCGATGTGGTCGACAAGGGCTTTCCCGCCGCCTTCGGCCTGCCCGATCACTGGATCTGGAGCGACGAATATTATGTCACCAACAATCCCTTCGGCGTAACGATCAACCCTGTGCTGAACGTCGACGAGACCAGCTACGATCCGACCAGGATCTGGCCCGGCCAGGTCGGCAAGCCGATGGGCAAGGTCCATCCCGAAGCCTGGTATCATTCCTATGAGAAAGGCCGCGTGTTCGTGACGCTGCTCGGCCATGTTGCCGACATGTATCGCGACGATCGCTATCTGCAGCACCTGCTCGGCGGTATCTATTGGGCGGCGACCGGACGGGGGCAGGCGGGTGCCCGATCCCGGCGGTGAGGCGGCCCCGCGCGATCTCCGGATGGAAAAGGCCGGTCAGCCCAGCCTGAAGCGGCCGCGCACATCCTCCTCCAGGATCGTGACGCGGACGATCCGCCAGTCACCCTCTTCCATCGCCCAGACATAGTCGCCGCGTCGTTCGATCTGCCAGACACGGCGGAGGAAGCCGAAGGCGGCGACCTCCACGACCGCGGTCTGGATGAGGGTTTCGCGCACATCATCGCCCGCCACGTCCAATCGTTCGCGCGTGAAGCGCGATTCGGCGCGGCGGATCTTGGCGAACTGGGCCGCGACATCCCGCATCAGGCGGGTTCGGTCGATCGTGACGCCGTCGATCTGGCGGTATTGGAGCGCGCTACCGAACATATCGCGATAGGCGGCAATATCCCGCTCGGCGAAGGCGCGCTGTGCGGTCGCGTGGCGACGGTCCAGCGCCTGTTCGATGGCGGACGGGGTCATGACGTTACCTGCCCGGTCAGCTGCAGCCTTCGCTATGTTTCAAGGTTTGACGACAGCATGGTTGTGAAAGTCCTCCGTCGATAAGGCGCATTTCCTCATCCGCAATAGGCTTCGACCACCCGTCCGTCGGCGACCGTGACCGTCACGCGTTCGATCCGATAATCCTTGGTGGTCATGTCGCCCGGCGCGATCCGGCGGACGATCGTGCCGCCGGTCAGGCGCAGGATCTGGCGGTCGTCGGGCGCGGCCTGGCCGACCAGCGCCTTGGCTGCCTCCGCCTGGCAGGTCGCTGCCGCCGCGCCGCGGCCGGTGCCGGTCGAGGCGCAGGCGCCAAGCCCCAGAAGTGCCACCAACGCGCTCGCCTTGCTCATCCTCATCGTCAGCATCCTCGTTTTTCTGCGGGTCGGCAGCGGGGCCGACCCCAATGACGGATTACCGCTCCGCCTCAGCCGCGCGACGCGCCGGGGCGGGTGGTCTGCTTCGCCCAGTCGGCAATGCCGAGGCGATCGGGCAGCGCACGCAGCCGCTGCACCAGCAATTGCCCGGGACCGCCCGGGCAACCGCTCTGTACCGATGCGCTGGTCTTGCGGCCCGCCGCATTGGTCCAGGTCACGACATAAGGCGATGTATCGCTGACGGCGGCGATGCACGCGATCGTCGCCTCGCTGCCATCCGCCGGGCGGAAGGGCGCAAGATCGCGCGCGAGGGCGCGATAGCCGGACGTGCCGACAGTGCGCGTGCGCGCGCCCAGCACGGCGGTGTGCCGCTCCCCGTCGAAACGGACGCTGCCGTCGGGCGCGACGCTGGCCGTATAGACCGGGCAGAAACCGAAGCAGGGGCCGACGGCGACGCTGATCGTCTCGCCGCTCGGCGCGGACGGTCCCGGGCGCGGCGCGGTGGCGCAGGCGGTCAGTGTGAACGCCGCCAGCAGCGCCAGCGACGATGGCAGGGCCGCCCTCATCGGGCTGCCTCCCGCAGGCCGGCCGGCAACATATAGGCCGGACAATAACGATAGGTGCTGCCCTTGCCCCGCATCGTCTGCGTGAAGGTCAACGCATCGGCTATGCGGATCGTCTGGCGTTCGGTGAAGCGCGGGGCAGGGCCGGCGCCGGCGTCGATGCAAGACTGGCTGACCTCAAAGCGATCGCCCGTGCGCGACAGGATCCGTGCCCGGCAGGCGCGCGTGTGGGCGCTGCTGATGCCGCGCCCGTCATACTGGCGGACCGCGGCGTTCGGCGCGGTCTTGCAGGCGACGTCCTTGCGGACATAGATGCCGGGCTTCAGCCGGTACACGCCGCCGGGCTTGGGCGAGGTGTCGACACTGGCGGCCGCTGCCGTCGCGGCCGCGACGCCCGCAATCAGGGTAAGCATTCGGGATAGGTGCATCGGCAGGACGTCCTCACGGGCTATTCGGGGCAGACGCTTACCGGGGGCAAGCTGAACATAGACGTCACCGCCTCGTCCCGACCTTTACCCCGATCGCGCGATCACCGTGCCCGGAAGCGTTCGGCCGCCGCCGCAATGCCCAGATAGATGGCGTCCAGATCGCCCGTGTCGATGCAATAAGGCGGCATCACATAGACCGTATTTCCCATCGGTCGGACGAGCAGATCGCGCTCGCGGAAATGCGCCGCCAGCGCGGGGCCGATCGTCGCCAGATAATCGCCATCGCCCGCCCCGATCTCGCACGCCGCGATCGTGCCGAACACGCGCGGGTTATGCACGTCGCGCAACGCCGCCATGCGCAGGCGCTGGCGGTCGCCCAGCGTGCGGATGCGCTCCAGCACGGGTTCGTCCCGCCAGATATCCAGGTTGGCGACGGCGGCGGCGCAGGCGATCGGGTTGGCGGTGTAGCTGGAGGAATGGAACAGCATCTTCGCTTTATCGGTCGATCGATGCGCCTCGAAAATCTCCGGCGTGGCCATGGTCACGGCAAGCGGGATCGCCCCGCCGGTCAGCCCTTTGGACAGGCAGAGTATGTCGGGTACCACGCCGGCCTGATCGCAGGCGAGCAACGTGCCCGTGCGGCCCCAACCGGTCATGACCTCGTCGGCGATGAACAATACGCCCGCGGCCGCGCAGATGTTGCGCATCGCTGCCAGAAGGTCCGGCGGGTAGAACAGCATCCCGCCCGCGCCCAGGACGAGCGGCTCGACGATCAGCGCCGCCGGCCGTTCGCGGCAGGCGGCCTCCAGCGCATCCAGCGTGTTCTGGCCGTGACCGGCGGGGAAGGGCAGCGCGCCGACGTCGAACAGCAGCGGCGTATAGGCCTGATTATAGACGCCGCGCGCGCCGACCGACATGCCGCCGACCGTGTCGCCATGATAGCCATGGTCCAGTGTCAGGATGCGATGGCGCGGCTCGCCCCGGTTGAGCCAGTAACCCAGCGCCATCTTCAGCGCGACCTCGACCGAGGTGGAGCCTGAATCGGAGAAGAAGACATGCGCGAGTGGCGCGGGCATCATTGCCACCAGCCGTTGCGCCAGCGTCTCGGCGGGTTCGTGTGTCCAGCCCGCGAAGATGATCTGGTCGAGCACCGCCGCCTGCGCCTGGATCGCGGCGACGATGCGCGGGTGGCGGTGGCCATGCGTCGTCACCCACCAGGAGGAAATCGCGTCGATGATGCGCCGCCCGTCGGCCGTGAACAGCGCCGCGCCTTCGCTGTGCGTGACCACCGGGATCGGTTCGTCCAGGCCGTGCTGGGTGAAGGGGTGCCAGACCGGGGAGGTCATTGCGCGAAATCCTCGATCCTGAACTGGGCCGCGAAGGCGTGGCCAAGGCGTTCGCCGTCGAGCGGGTCGATCCATGGCAGCCGGCCGAGCCGCCGGACCCCGCCCATCGCCGCGATCGTCGCCTCATTATCCGCATTGGCCTCGCCGATGAAGGCGACGCCCAGGATCGGCACGCCACGCGCGCGCAGCGCCTCGATCGACAACAGGCTGTGATTGATCGTGCCGAGCGACGTCCGCGCCGCGAGCACGACCGGCATGCGCCAACGGGCGAACAGATCGGCGAACAGCAGGTCGCGGGTGACCGGCACCAGCACGCCGCCCGCGCCTTCGGCGACCAGCGCGCCGTCGGGCGGCACGATCCCGTCGGGATCGATCGTGATGCCGTCGCATTCCGCCGCGCGATGCGGCGAAAGCGGCGCGGTCAGGCGATAGGCGCTGGGGTGGATGTGCCGCACGCCCAGCGCCGCCACCGCATCCGCATCCTCGCCATCGGCCAGGCCGGACTGGATCGGCTTCCAATAGGGCGTGCCCGTAGCGGCGGCGATGGCGGCGGACAGCACCGTCTTGCCGATGCCCGTATCGGTCCCGGTGACGATCAGGCGGATCATGCCGCTCCTCCCAGACAGGTTGCGACGACATAGGTCGCGGTGGCGCCCTCCGCTTCGAACCGTGCCATCACGGTGCGCAGCTGAGCGGGCGTGAGCGGGCGATGGCCGGGCTGCGGCGTTCCCGCGCCGATCGCCTTCAGTCCGCGCAGGAAATCGCGCGCATCGGCATGATGGAGGATGCGCCGCTCCAGGCTGACCTCCAGCCCCAACGCCGCCAGCGCCTCCGCCTCGGGATAAAAGTGCAGCCCGCAGGGGAGGTCACCATGGGCGCGTCGCCATTCGGCAAAGCTGCCCGCCGCCAGCGTCGTGAAGGCGATCCGGCCGCCTTGGCCAAGCCGATCGCGCCAGCGCGCCAGCGTGCCCGGCAGATCGGCAAACCATTGCGCCGCCAGGCTGGAGCAGATCAGATCGTACGGGCCTTCGGCATCGGGCCGCTCGCCGTCCATGACCGCGAAGCGAATTTCGGGGCGGCGCGCGAACCGGGCACGTGCGCGCGCCACCATCGCGGGCGCAATGTCCGTCATCAGCCAGTGCGCACCGGGTAGCCGATCCACCAGCATCTCCCCCAACAGGCCCGTCCCGCAGCCAATCTCCAGCAGGCGCGGCCCCTCCGGCAGCCGCAGGCCCGCGATCCGCGCGGCCAGTCCCTCGGCCACCTGCCGCTGGACGATGGCATGGCGATCATAATCCGCCGCCCGGTCGAACGCCGCCGCCACCGTCATGGCAGCACCGCCCGGATCTGCGCCGCGCACCAGTCCGGATGGGTCAGCGGCAGCAGATGGGCCGCCCCGGCCAGGGTCTGGGCGGGCGCTCCGCCGAACAGCGTCGCCCGCATCTCCGGCGGAAGGATCGGGTCGTCGCCACCGTGCAGGATCAGCCGGGGGCGCTCACCGTCGCGGGCATCGCCGGTCGCGAGCAGATCCAAATCGGCCGCCAATCGCGCGGCATCGATCGGATCCTCGGCCGGAGCGGCGCCGCTGCGGATGCGAAAGGCGTCCAGCACCTCGCCGGGCGCATCGGCAAAGCGGTGCCGCATGCGATCCACCACCCGTCGCGGCACTGCGCCGTCGCCGGCAAAGCGATCGAAGCCATTGATCGCGATCAGGCCGATGCAGCCCGGCGGCGGCGCGCAGCTCAGGATCAGGCTGCCAAGCGAATGACCGATGGCGATCAACGGCCCGTCGACCGGCTCCGCCTGCGGCCGTTCGAAATAGCCGCGATCCCAGGCGATCGTCGCCAGCGGCGCCAGCGCCTGCCGCACCCCGTCCCACAGGCGCGCATCGAACCCCCAGCCGTGCAGAAACAGCAATTTCATGCGCATTGCTCGACGATCGCATCGGCCAGCCGCGCGACATCGTCGTCTTTATGGGTGGCATGGAGCGCGATCCTTAAGCGGCTGGTGCCCGAAGGCACCGTCGGCGGGCGGATCGCCGCGGCCAGCATGCCCTTGGCCGCCACCGCGTCGGCCAGCGCGAGGGCCGCCGCTGCATCGCCGATGATCGCCGGCACGATCTGCGTGGCGCTCGCGCCGGTATCGATCCCGGCCGTCTGTAGCCGCGCCCGCAACAGATCGCCCAATCCCGCCAGCCGCGCCCGTTCGGCCGTCATGCCCGGCACCAGATCCAGCGCCGCATCGATCGCGCCGAGCATCGCCGGCGGCGGCGCGGTCGAGAAGATGAAGCCGCCGCATGTATTGACGAGATAGTCGATCAACAGCTGCGATCCCGCCACATAGGCGCCGAAACAGCCCAGCGCCTTGCTGAACGTGCCCATCACCAGATCGACGCTGCCCGGCAGCGCGGCCGACAGGCCACGCCCCTCCGGCCCCAGCACGCCGGTCGCATGGGCCTCGTCCAGATACAGGAAGGCGTCGTGCGCGCGGGCGATGGCGGACAGGCGGGCAAGGTCGACCCGGTCGCCGTCCATGCTGAACACGCTCTCCGTGACGATCAGCCGGGGGCCGGCATGGTCGTTGTGCGCCGCCAGCAGCGCCTCCAGATGATCCAGATCATTATGGCGAAAGCGCAATTGGCGATGGCCGGCGGCACCGGCATGCAGGCTGGCATGGTTCAGCCGGTCGCTGAACAGCAGCGCGTCCGGCGCCGCCTTCAGCAAGGCGGCGAGCACGGCGGCGTTGCAATGCCAGCCCGATGGGAACAGCAATGCCGCTTCGCTATGCTTGAAGGCGGCGATCTTCCGCTCCAGCGCAAGATGCGCCTCGCGCGTGCCGGTCACCAGCCGCGACGCGCCCGCACCCGCGCCCAGCCGCTTGGCCCACTCCGCCGCGCGCTCGGCCAGCAGCGGATGCGCCGACAGGCCCAGATAATCGTTGCTGGAAAAGTCGATCAGCGTCGCCCCGTCCCGCACCAATCGGGCATCGCCCGCGGGCGCGCTGACCCGCAGGGTCCTGCGTTCGTGGCGCGCGTCGATCCGCTCCAGCGCGCTGCGAAACCGGGTCTCCATGCTCGTCATCGCGCCCCTTTAGGCGAGCGCGTCGCGAGTTGCACCAAGGCGCTATGGGGCGCCGCACGTCGGGTAGTGCGGCAACCTCCCCCGCAATGTGCTGCGCCAGGTCAGTTCATACGTCACCAGAAAGCCGTCATGGTCCGAAAGCTTGGGGCTGTGCGGGCTGCCGTCGAACACCGCCTCCACGCGAACCGGCCGAACATCCACCGTCGCCCCGGCGGAGGCCGGGGCCGCTGGAAATGCGGACCGGCGCTTGTCGGCAGCGGCGGCGGCCGGGGCGACGGCCTCGCCGCTCTCGAAAAACTGCAGATCCTGCGTATCCATCCACGGCGCGTCCCCGTCCCACGACATGCGCACGTCGCACCCGCCGCGCGGATCGGCGCAGACCGCATGGACCAGCGTCAGGGCTTGGTAGCGGGTGAAATTCTCCCACCGTTCTTCCGAATGGCGCATGTTGAAATCGCCGCCGAAGATAATCCCCGCCGCATCGTCATGCGTGCGATCGATGAAGCGCGATGCAGCCAGCGATTGCCGCTCATGCGCGGCGACGTGGCGCGCTTCCGGCGCACCGGACGCCCCGCGCGAATTCATATGCGTGTTATAGACGTCGACCGGCACCGGCAGGCCGGGAAGCGCGATCCGCGCCAGCATGATCCCCTTATTGGCCAGGCAGTCGCGGCCGGCGCAGGCGCGCGGGCCAAAGGCGTGCTGCTCTTGCGCGACGATCGGAAAGCGCGACGCGATCACCAGCCCGCTGCCCGCCAGATGCACCCCGATTTCCGAGAGCATCCTCTTGCCCGGCAACGGCGCCAGGGGCGGAGCGTCGGAGCGGGTGGTACGGCGCGGCCCCGGCGCCAAGGCAGGATATCCGCTCGCCGCCACGGCGTGCTTGGCCGGACCGCTGAACACCTCCTGGAACAGGATGATATCCGGCGCGATGCCCGCCCGCCGCATCGCGTCCAGCCGCGCGCCAATCTGTGCCAGCAGCGGCGCGCGATTCTTGCGGGCCGGCCAGCCCAGCCCTTCGATATTATAGGTCAGCACGGACAGGCGCAGGCGATGCGTCGCCCCGCCATCGTCCGATGTCGCCGCCACCGCGGGCATGCAGGAGGCCGACCGCACCGGCGGCGCCACCCCGCACCCGCCAAGCAGGGCGAACGACGCGCACGTCGCGATCAAGCCGAAAAAGCGGGCCTGCCGGATCATAGCGTCATCTGGTCCAAAATTGTCACGCCTACTTCGAACGTCCACGCCGCCTTAGCAGGGTATCGCAGAGACGATCGAGGACAGCAGATGAAGGATCCCCCGCGTGACGCGCGCTTTGAGGAGGGCAATGTCGCACAGCAATCCGAAGATCAGGACCAGCCATATCGCGTAAGCATAGCCCGTATAATCGGCGTACAGGATCGTGAAGAACCAGTTTTGCCCGAACAGATAGAAGATGCTGCTCGCGATGGTCGCGACGCACAGCATGACGGCCGGCAGGAACAAGGCACCGATATGCTGCGGCTTTAGCGCGGACAGGGCCAGCAGCGCCAAAAAGGCCAGCAGGTTGGTCGCCGCGAAAATGCGCAGATCGCGCAGCAGGTCGCCCACGATCGCGCCATATTGGCCCAGGATCAGACGCTGTAGCTGCGGTGCGGCTCGCTCCATTTCCGGAATATGAAGATGGCTGGACAGGGCAAGGCCATCCAGCAGGAAAACGCGACAGGGGCATTGCGGATCCTGCAGCCGCTGCACTGTCGCCTTGATCCGTGGCTTCAATTCTCCCCCCAATTGCGCCCGCAGGGCCGCGATCTCGCGGCTATGCTGGGTGGACAAGGCCTCTGCGAGGCGGCCGAGCCTCGTTCCATCCAGCCTATCCTGAACATTGCCGATCTTGGCCGCGACCTGTTGCTCGATCTGCCGCTCGATGAAGCTGCGCGCCGCCCGCTCGACGGTGATCGGCGACCAGGAAGCGAGCGCCAGCACCAGGCCGAACACCAGCGCGCCGCTGAGGCCGACGAGGCGGATTATGAGCGCTTTCCAGCGCGCGTTTGAAGGGGGCAATGCAGGCGGCCACGATTGGGAGGGATAAGCGAATCCACCATGATGCGCGGACCGTGTCAAACCCGATGCGGATCGGCGCTGGCCGCGACGTCGTGGAGGGGCGCTGTGGTTGACTGGTCCCGGATCAGAAGCCACACAGGCGCACGGCGCAGAATCCTGCGTCGATCCAGGAAGCGAGAACATGTCCAGCGACAGTTCCAGTAGGGCCGCACGCCCCGTGGTCGTCCGCTAGTTCGCACTGGCTGTCGTCCGCAGGGTCGTGCGGACGAAGAGGTGTATCATGATGAACAGCCTGACTGCCGGCGTTGCCGCCGGGTTCCGGCGCGACAAAAGCGGCGTCTACCTCGCCGATGTCGTCGAAATGCTCCAGTCGCTGCCGCGCGCGGACGCGGCGGCGGCGCTCGCGCACATGCCCGACGTGCGTGCGGTGGGCGCGCTCGACCGGCCCGAATTCACCGCCGCACCAGAGGTGGTGGCCCTGTTGCCATTGCCGCGGGCGGTGCACCTTGTCGCGGAAATGGCGGAGGATCGCGCGGCGGACCTGCTCTCCGCCATGGCGCCAAAGGCTGCGGGGGCCATTCTCGCCGCGTTGACGCCAGAGGTGCAGCATTCGCTCCACCGCCTGCTGGCCTGGCCGGACGACAGCGCCGGCGGCATGATGACGACCGAATATGTCGCCTGCGCGGCCGATGCCAGCGTGGGCGACGTGCTCGATCATATCCGCACGGTCGAGCGCAGCCGCGAAACCATCTATTCGGTATTCCTGATCGACGGCGATGGCCGGCTGGTTGCCACCATTTCGCTGCGCCGGCTGATCGCTGCCGACCCCGCTAGCCCCGCGCTGGATCTGGCGCGCGGCCGTGGTCCGGTGACGGTGCCGCCCGAACTGGATCGCGAACAGGTCGCCGATCTCATCCGCCGCCACGATCTGCTCGCCTTGCCCGTGATCGATGAAGCGGGCCGGCCGCTCGGCATCGTCACGGTCGACGACGTGCTGGATGCGCTCGTCGCCGAGCATACCGAGGATGCGCAGAAATTCGGCGGGGTCGAGGCGCTCGATCGCCCCTATCTGGAAACCGGCTTCTTCGCGATGATCCGCAAGCGCGCCGGCTGGCTGAGTGTGCTGTTCCTGTCGGAAATGCTCACGGCGAGCGCGATGCAGCATTTCGAGACGGAGCTGGAGCGCGCGGTCGTGCTCACCCTGTTCATCCCGCTGATCATGAGCTCGGGCGGCAATAGCGGCAGCCAGGCGACGTCGCTCCTCATCCGCGCGCTGGCGCTGGGGCAGGTGCGGCTGCGGGATTGGTGGCGGGTGGCGCTGCGTGAGCTGCCGGCGGGGCTGGTGCTCGGCATGATCCTGGGCGTGATCGGCATTATCCGGATCGCCGCCTGGCAGAAGCTCGGCTTCTACGATTATGGCCCGCACTGGATCTTGATCGCGGCGACGGTGGGCGCGGGCCTGGTCGGGATCGTCACGTTCGGCTCCATCGCCGGGTCGATGCTGCCCTTCGTGCTGCAGCGGCTGGGGTTCGATCCGGCCAGCGCGTCGGCGCCCTTCGTCGCCACATTGGTGGATGTCACGGGGCTGGTCATCTACTTCTCGATCGCGCTCGCGATCCTGTCCGGCACGCTCCTGTAGGCGCGGGCGGCAGGCCGCACTGGCGCGCGCGCGTCGCGCACGCTAGAGGCCCGCCGCGCTGTTCAAGGGGGGAAGATGGGGGTGACGTTGCGGCGCGCGCGAGGAATGATGCCGTTCGCGGCGCTCTTGTCCGCCATGGCGCCTGCCGCGGCGCAGACCCCGGCGGGGCCGGTCTATGCCGCGCCGCCTCCGGCCGTTCCGGCGCCGGTCGATCATCTCTTCGCCGGCACGATCGCGCTGCGCGTCGATGCCACCGACATCGCGCATCGCATCGTCACGGTGGAAGAGCATGTGCCGGTGGACCATGCCGGCCCGCTCACCTTGCTCTATCCGCGGTGGGAGCCCGCCAGCCACGGGCCCAGCATCACCGTCACCGACCTGGCCGGGCTGACCGTCAGCACCAACGGTAAGCCGGTTGCCTGGCGCCGCGACCCCTACGATCCGCATGCCTTCCATCTGGATATCGCGCCGGGTACGCGCGCACTCGACATACGGTTCCAGATGGTGGCGGGTGGCGATCTGCTGACGCCCGACATCGTCTCCGTGCCATGGCAGCGCCTGACCCTCTATCCCGCCGGCTGGTACGCCCGGAATATCCCGGTCGCCGCCTCGCTCGTCCTGCCCGCGGGCCTGCATGCTTTCACCGCGCTGGATGTCGACCGGAGCGAGGGCGCGACGCTCCATTTCCGCACGACCGCGCTGGATGAATTGCTCGACGCCCCGGTGCTCGCCGGGCGCTATACGCGACAATTGCCGCTGACCGCGCCGGGGGCAGGCGCCGTCACGCTCGATCTGGTGGCCCTGCGGGCGGGCGACCTGGCGGTTCCGCCCGAACGGGCCGCCGAGCTGCGGCGGCTGATCGCGCAGATACGCGCCGTGTTCGGGCCGACCCCATTCGCCCGCTACGCCATCCTGGCGCGGCTCAGCGACGATGGATCGACCGGCGGCACCGAACATCGCGCCTCGAGCGAGGATGGCCTGTCCTCGTCCCATTTCCGCGATTGGCCGGGCGAAATCCTCAACCGCGATCTGATCGCGCATGAGATCGTCCATGCCTGGAACGGCTTCTATCGCGTGCCGGCCGATCTGTGGGCGCCGACGCCAAACGTGCCGGTCGCGGGCAGCCTGCTGTGGGTCTATGAGGGGCAGACCGAATTCTGGGGGCGCATCCTCGCCACCCGCGCCGGCCAGTTCACGCCGGCCGAACTGCGCGATCGGCTGGCGGTGGAGGCCGCGGAGATTGCCCGCCGGCCCGGCCGGGCGTGGCGGCCTTTGTCGGACGACGTCAATTATCCCGCCTTCATGCTGCGCCAGGCGGTGCCGTGGCGCGACTGGCAGCGGCGGCGCGATTATTATTCCGAAGGGGTGATGCTGTGGCTGGCGGTCGATGCCGAATTGCGCGCACGCAGTGCCGGCAAGCGCGGCATCGACGATTTTGCCCGCCGCTTCTTTGCCGGAGCGTCGCCCGGTGCGCCGACCCGAACCTATCGGTTCGACGATCTCTGCCAGGCGCTCGACGCGGTCGCCCCGGGCGACTGGGCCGGCTTCCTGCGCACCTGGCTGGACGCGCATGACGAACTGGATACGACGATCGGCCTGACGCGCCACGGCTGGCGCCTCGTCTTCACCGACACGCCCACCGCCGCCTTCCGCGCGAGCGAGGAGGAGGCGGGCGTCGCCGACTTGACCTATTCGATCGGTCTGACGGTAAACGACAAGGGGATCCTGCGAACCGTGGCGTGGAACGGACCCGCCTTCCAGGCCGGCATACGACCGGGTGTCACGATCGTCGCGATCAATGCCGTCCCCTTCACGCGGGACGCGCTGGTGGCGGCGGTACGCGCTGGGGCGTCGCGCCCGATCGTGCTGACGATGGATGCGGACGGGCGCCGTACCGATCGCGCGGTCGCTTATGCCGGCACGCTGCGTTACCCCCGGCTCGAACGGATTGCGGGACAGGCCGACACGCTGAGCCAGCTCCTCGCGCCGCGCTGACGCAGGGGGGCGGCGCGGCTAGCTCAGCGCCTTCTGCCGCCGCCGCTGGACCGAGGAGCCGAGCCCGATCGCCTCGCGATATTTGGCGACCGTACGCCGGGCGATGTCGAAGCCGCGCGCGTTCAAAATCTCGACCAATTTGTCGTCCGACAGGACGTCGCGGCCTTCGTCGGCGATCAGCTTGGCGATATGGCTCTTCACCGCTTCGGCCGACACGCCTTCGCCATCGCCGCCGGTGACGCCACTGGTGAAGAAATATTTGAGTTCGAAGAGCCCGCGTTCGCACGACAGATATTTGTTGGAGGTGACGCGGCTGACGGTCGATTCGTGCATGCCGATCGCATCCGCCACCGTGCGCAGCGTCAGCGGCTTCAGATGCGCCACCCCTTGCACGAAAAAGGCTTCCTGCTGCTTCACGATCTCGGTCGCGACCTTCACGATCGTGCGCGCGCGCTGATCCAGCGCCTTGATCAGCCAGTTGGCGCTGGCGAGGCAATCGGCCAGCCAGGCCTTGCCGCTCTTGTCCTGCGCCCCCGCCGCCAGTTCGCCATAATAGCGCCGGTCCAGCAACAGGCGGGGCAGGGTGGCGTTGTTGAGCTCGATCGACCAGCCGCCGCGCGTTTTGGCGATGAAGATGTCCGGCGAAACCGGCGCCGCGCGTTCCCCGCCGAAGCGCAGGCCGGGCTTGGGATCATAGGTGCGTAGCTCGCGGATCATGTCCGCAAAATCTTCCTCGTCGACGTTGCACATCCGCCGCAGCTGCGCCAGCTGCCCCTTGGCCAGCATGTCCAGGTGGGCGAGCATCACCGCCATGCACGGGTCGTAACGATCCGCTTCCTTCGCCTGCAGCGCCAGGCATTCGCCCAGATTGCGCGCGCCCACGCCGGTTGGGTCGAAGCCCTGGACGATGGCCAGGACGCGCTCGACATCCGCTATGTCGACCGTCAGCGCGTCCGCCAGTTCCGCCAGCGGCTGTTCCAGATAGCCGGCCTCGTCGATCGCATCGATGATCTGCGCCGCGATGATCAAGGCCGGCCCGTCCAGCACCTCACCCGCCTGCGTCAGCAGATGATCGCGCAGCGACGGCGCTTCGCCGGCGAGCGCATCCATGTCCGGTCCGTCCTCGGGCCCGGCCCCGCTGAGTCCGTCCATACCCAGCGCGCCGCCCGCACCGCTGCCGGTGTCGCTCGCGCTGTCATGGTGGAACGTCTCCGCATCATAATCGACATCCAGCGGCGCATCCGCCTGCGCGTTGCCGGTTTCGATCAGGCGATCGGCCGAGAGCGGTTCGCCATCGCCCGCATCCTCGCTCGGCAGTTCGGCCTGCTGCGGTTCGCCATCGTCGCCGCCGGCCGCCAGCAGCGGGTTCTTCTCCAGCTCCTCCGCGATCACGCCTTCCAGCTCGAGGTTGGACAGGGCGAGCAGCTTGATCGCCTGCTGCAATTGCGGCGTCATCACCAGCGATTGCGACTGGCGCAGGTCCAGGCGCGGGGCGAGGCTCATGCGCTAGCCGTCGCCCCGGCGGAGGCCGGGGCCGCTCGAGAATGAAACAGGTGCGCTGCCCCCCAGCGATCCCGGCCTCCGCCGGGATGACGATCGGGCAGGGTGGCCCCCTGCCCGATCGTCACAGCGCGAAGCTCTCGCCGAGATAGAGGCGGCGAACCTCCTCGTTGGCGACGAGCTCGGCCGGGCTGCCCTGGAACAGGACGCGGCCGTCATAGATGATGCAGGCGCGATCGACGATGTCGAGCGTCTCGCGCACATTATGGTCGGTGATCAGCACGCCGATGTCGCGGCGCTTCAGATCCTTCACCAGATCGCGAATGTCGCTGATCGAGATCGGATCGATGCCTGCAAAGGGTTCGTCCAGCAGCATGATCGACGGCGATGCCGCCAGCGCGCGCGCGATCTCGCAGCGGCGCCGTTCGCCGCCCGACAGCGCCATCGCCGGCGCATCGCGCAACCGCTCCAGATGGAATTCGCTCAGCAATGCTTCCAGCCGGGCTTCGCGCGCGACCTTTTCCGGCTCGGATGTTTCCAGCACCGCCATGATATTCTGCGCGACGTTCAGCCCGCGGAAGATCGACGTTTCCTGCGGCAGATATCCCAAACCCAGGATGGCGCGGCGATACATGGGTAGCGACGTCACGTCGTTGCCGTCCAGCAGGATGCGGCCCTCGTCCGGCTTCACCAGCCCCATGACCGAATAGAAGCAGGTCGTCTTGCCCGCGCCGTTGGGGCCGAGCAGGCCGACGACCTCGCCCCGCGCCACGTCCAGGCTGACGTCGTACAGCACCTGCCTTTTGTCATAGGCTTTTGCGATCGAGACGATCGAAAGGCCACATCCGTCGGCATTGCGGGCCGTGCAGGATTGGGGTTCGATAATGGCGGTTTCGTTCATGCTCGCTCTTTCAATAGCGCCTGCCCGGTTACCGCAAGCATCGACGAAGCGAAACGGCAAGTTTCTTGCAGTAAAGCGGCGCCCTGCGCAGACCAGCCGTCCGCGCCGGATGCCGGCTCTACTTGGGCGGGGTCGCGCCGGTCGCCGGGGCCGCGGTCGTCCGCTGGGGAACCGTGAAATGGCCGGTCACGCGGCCACCCGATCGGCTGGTATTGCCACCGCCCACCGAATTGCCGTCCACCGTCGCGCGTCCCGTATTCATGTCGATCACCAGCCGCGCGCCGTTCACCGTATTGGCGCCGCGCACCAGCGACACGTTGCCGATCAGCGTGATCAGCCGCCGGTTGACGTCATAGATACCGAAATTGCCCTTGGCGCGCTCGGTCGGGGAAACCACCGTCACGCCACCGGACGCGTCGATCCGGTTGATCTGCGTGCCACCGCCCGGCGTCTTCGCCTGGGTATAGGTCGCGGTCATGCGCGCGGCATCCATCGTCATGTCGCCCTGGATGACATGGACATTGCCGACCCAGATGGCGCGGTCGGCGCGATCCTGCACCTCCAGATGATCGGACGAGATATCGACCGGCGCATTGCTGTCATGGCCCTTCAGCGCCGACAGGCCCTGGGCGGACGCGGAACCGGTCAGCGCGACGAGCGCGAGCAGGGCCAATGCACGGATCATCGCGCGCCTCTGGACTGGCCCTGAACGATATGCAAGCGGGTGCGCCCATCCAGACGAACGATGCGCCGTTCCAGATCGGCGCGCATGATATCGGCGGAGAAGTTTCCGAGCGGCATCGTGCCCTGTACCGGGCCCCGGCTGCGGGCGAGCCGCTCGCTCATATCCACCAGCACGTCGCGCGTGGTGATGTGATAGCCGCCCTTGCTGTCGAACCGCACTGGGCCGTCGATCGCGATATTCTCGGTATTCAGGTCATAGCGCCCGCGATCGGCCCGAATCGTCGCCGGGCCGTCGCTCATCTGGATCTTTGCGTTCAAGGTCGCGAGATGCACGATCGGCACGCGCGAATTCTGCTGGACGGCGGATGCCGCATCCAGCGTGAACGGCTGCCCCTTCTTGTCGTCGCCGCGATAGGAGGCGCGGGTCACGCGCAACCGCTCGCTTGCCACGTCTACGCGATCCTTCGACAGCACGAAGCTGATGTCGCGGCCCACCGCCAGCGGCGCGAACGCCAGCAAGGCGAACAGCACGCCGACCGCGATCGGCAGCAGGATGCGCATCGTGGCGATCAGCCCGTCATGGCTGCTGCCGGCGGCGGCCCAGCGCCGCCGTTCGATCCTTTGCTGTTCGGCGAGCTGCGACATCCCGCGATCACATGTGCGCGAAAATGTCGACTTCCGGCCACCCGGCGAGATCGAGCTCGGCGCGGGCAGGCAGGAAATCGAAACAGGATTGCGCCAGCGCCATCCGATTCTCCCGCACCAGCCGCTCATTCAGGATGGTGCGCATCTGGTGGAGGTAGCGGACGTCGGAGGCGGCATATTCCTTCTGCGCCTCGCTCAGTTCGCCCGCGCCCCAGTCGGACGATTGCTGCTGCTTGGAAATTTCGATGCCCAGCAGTTCGCGCACCAATTCCTTCAGCCCGTGGCGATCGGTGTAGGTGCGAATCAGTCGCGACGCGATCTTGGTGCAATAGACCGGGGCGGCGACCACGCCGAGATAATGGCGTACCGCCGCCAGATCGAACCGGGCGAAATGATATAGTTTCAGCCGCTCGGGATCGGCCAGTACCGCGCGCAGGTTCGGCGCGGCAAAGTCGCTGCCCGCACCGAAGCGCACAAGATGTTCGTCGCCGCCCCCGTCGGAAATCTGGACCAGACATAGGCGATCGCGATGGGTGTTCAGCCCCATCGTCTCGGTATCCACCGCGACCGGGCCTGGAGCCAGGACGCCAATGGGCAAATCTTCTTCGTGCAAATGTACCGTCATTCAGGCCAGATAGGCGTAGCCGACAGATCGCTCAATGCCGTGGATGATTTAGCGCCGACGAATCGCCAAAAGCGCTCGCGATATGGACGAAACTTCTATATGGGCCCAATTTGGCTTGGCATAACTTGCCGCGCTGTAAGGTTCGCGTGCGCTTGCCCGGCGCCCACGGATGCGATGACAGGGGCGAATCGGGAAGATTTTGACGGCATGAGTTTCGATCGAGGGCGGCGCGGGCAGCGCGGCGGCAAGGACAAGCGCGACGGCTTTGGCGAAGACAGCTTCGGCGGCGGCTTCGCTGGCGGCGGTGATCGCTTCGGCGGTGGCGGTTACGGCGGTGGCGGTGATCGCTTCGGCGGCGGTGGCGGCGGCTTCGGCGGCGGCGATCGCTTCGGCGGTGGCGGCGGCGGCGGTGGTTACCGCGGCGGCGGCGGTGGCGGCTTCGGCGGTGGTGCGGGCGGCGGTGGCCGCGGCATGCCGGCGCAGGTCGTTGGCGAAGCCAAGGGCACGGTCAAGTTCTTCAACGGACAGAAGGGCTTCGGCTTCGTTGTCCGTGATGATGGCGGTGAGGATGTGTTCGTGCACATTTCTGCTGTCGAACAGGCAGGTTTGAGCGGTCTGGGCGAAGGCCAGAAGCTGGCATTCAGCCTGGTGGATCGCGGTGGCCGTATCTCGGCGACCAATCTGCAGCTGGAAGGCGACGTGGTTCCGGTCAGCGAGGGGCGTGCGCCTCCGGCTGAGGGCGGCGATCGCGGCGGCCCGCAGCGTCAGCTGACCGGTGAGCGTTCCAGCGGCACGGTCAAGTTCTTCAACGCGATGAAGGGCTTCGGCTTCATTCAGCGCGACGATGGACAGCCCGATGCATTCGTCCACATCTCGGCGGTCGAGCGTGCCGGCATGCCGACGCTCAACGAAGGCGACAAGCTGGAGTTCGAGCTGGAGGTCGATCGGCGTGGGAAATATGCCGCGGTAAATCTTTCCCCGATCAACTAATCGCGCGAATCACAAGGAAACGGCCCGGGTGCAGCGATGCGCCCGGGCTTTTTCTTTGCCTGCACGTCATCGACACATATCTCCTCCCCGGAACGGGGAGGGGGACCGCCGCGCAGCGGCGGTGGAGGGGAAAGCCCCAGCGTTGGAGAAGCCCCTCCACCCCGCCTACGGCGCGGTCCCCCTCCCCGAGCAAGCTCGGGAAGGAGAGGCTGAGCCTTGCGCCCCACGGTCATGCCAGCGCAGGCTGGCATCCACGGACCTATCCCAAAGCTGTTCGCAAGCCGCACAGCGCCGACCGCGCCAATAGGCGGAGCCCCGCGCCCCGGTCAGGACTGAGGCGGAATGTCCGTCGCCAGCGCGCGGCTCAGGGCCTCGCGTATCTCGATCAGCTGGTCCTTGCTGTCGCTGTCGGGTGCCGCCACCGTCGGCGCCTCCACCCGAGGCGCGGGTTCGGCCGCAACCGCAGCCGCGCCCCCATCGGGCTGCGCGAGCAGCTTCTGCACGCCGCGCATCGTATAGCCTTCATGGTTCAGCAGCCGATCGATCCGGCGGGCGAGCGCAACGTCGGCCGGGCGATAATAGCGGCGGTTGCCGGCCCGTTGCAGCGGGCGCAGCTGCGGAAAGCGCGTTTCCCAGTAGCGCAGGATATGCTGCGGCAAGCCGAGTTCGCTCGCCACCTCGCTGATGGTGCGAAAAGCGCCTTCCGCCTTGGCAGAAGGTTCGGCCATGTCAGCCTGCGCTGACGATGCGGTCGCGCAGCGTCTGGCTGGCGCGGAAGGTCAGCACGCGCCGCGGCGCGATCGGGACTTCCACGCCCGATTTGGGATTGCGGCCGACGCGCTCTGCCTTGTCGCGCAGCACGAACGTCCCGAAGCCGGAGATTTTGACATTTTCGCCATTGGCGAGCGATTCGCACATGTGCCGGATAACCTGCTCGACCAGGGTCGCGCATTGCGAGCGCGGCAGCCCGATGTCGCCATGCAGGATTTCGGCAAGGTCCGCCCGCGTCAGCGTATCCGCCATCATCATATCAGCTTCGGCCATCAAACCCCCCACGCCGTACGATGGTAATTCACCATGCTTAAACCCAACACCTTAGAGAAAACAAGCCGTTGGCGACGGATTTGCAAAGCTTGTCGACGAGTCGTTTCGCCGCCGTACGGGTCAGTATCGCACCACCGCCGCGCCCCAGGTAAAGCCGCCGCCCATCGCCTCCAGCACGATCACGTCGCCGCGCTGGATGCGGCCGTCGCGCACGGCCACGTCCAGCGCCAGCGGCACCGATGCGGCCGACGTATTGGCATGTTCATCCACCGTGATCACCACGCGCTCCGGCGGCAGGCCCAGCTTGCGCGCGGTCGCATCCAGGATCCGGCGATTCGCCTGATGCGGCACCACCCAGTCGATGTCGCGCACCGCAAGGCCGGCTTTTTCCACCGCTTCCGCCAACACCGCGGCCAGGTTGACCACCGCGTGGCGGAAGACTTCGGATCCCTTCATCCGCAGCTTGCCGACCGTGCCGGTGGTCGATGGTCCGCCGTCCACATACAGTAACTGATTGTGCCGCCCATCCGCGTGCAAGGCGGTCGCCAGCACGCCGCGCGCGGTGGCATCGTCCGCGTTGTCTTCCGCCGTCAGGACGACCGCGCCCGCGCCGTCGCCGAACAGGACGCAGGTCGTGCGATCCTCCCAGTCGAGGATGCGGCTGAACGTCTCGGCGCCGATCACCAGCGCATTGGTGCTCGTCCCGCCGCGAATCATGCTGTCGGCGACCGACAGGGCATAGAGAAAGCCGGAGCAGACCGCCGCCACGTCGAACGCAACGCAGTCGCGAATGCCCAACGCATCCTGCACCTTGGTGGCGGTGGCGGGAAAGGTCTGGTCGGGTGTGGCGGTGGCCAGCACGATCAGGTCGATATCGGTCGGTGCCAGGCCGGCAGCCTCGATCGCGCGGCGCGCTGCTTCGCTGCCGAGCGAGGCGGTGGTTTCCCCGTCGCCGGCGATATGGCGCGCACGGATACCGGTGCGCTCGACGATCCATGCGTCGGTCGTGTCGACCGTCAGGGCCAGTTCGTCATTGGTAACCCGGCGTACCGGCAATGCCGATCCCGTCCCGGCAATCGTCGCCCGCCGCGTCATGCTGCATTTGGCTCCGGCGTGCGGATACGGGCAAGGTCGGCGGCGATGCGATCGGTGATGCAGCCCTTGGCCAGCTTGGCGGCGACCTCGATCGCGTTGCAATAGCCCTCGACCGAGGTGCTGCCGTGGCTTTTCACCACCGTGCCGTTCAGCCCCAGGAACACCGCACCGTTGCGCAAATTGGGGTCCAGCCCCTTGCGCAAGAGGGTGATGGCGGGTTTGGACAGCATGAAGCCGAATTTGGACCGAAGCGAGCTTTTGAACGAACGGCGCAGCAAATCGGCGATGAAGCGCGCGGTGCCTTCGGCGGTCTTCAGCGCGATATTGCCGGAAAAGCCGTCGGAAACGATCACGTCCACTTCGCCGCGGCCCAGTCCGCTCGCCTCGATGAAGCCATCGAATTGCAGGGGCAGATGGTTGGCCGCGTGCAGCATCGCCGCGGCATCGCGCAGTGTGTCGGTGCCCTTCAGCGCCTCGGTGCCGATGTTGAGCAGGCGGACGGTCGGCTGCTCGGTCTGATGCAGGATGCGGGCATAGGCCGCGCCCATCACCGCGAATTCGAACAGGTTGCGCGCGTCGCACTCGGTATTCGCGCCCAGATCCAGCATCACCAGATCATGCTCGCCCAGCGTCGGCAGCAGCGCCGCCAGCGCCGGCCGATCAATGCCGGGAATGGTGCGCAGCGCGATCTTGGCCATCGCCATCAGCGCGCCGGTATTGCCGGCGGAAATGGCGGCGTCGGCGCGACCATCTTTCACCGCCGCGATCGCCATGCCCATCGAACTGGTCTTGGCGCGGCGAATCGCCTGGGTCGGCTTGTCTTCGCCTTTGATGACGTCGGGGGAATGAACGATCGACACGCGATCGCCAAACTCGCGATGACGCGCGGTCTCGGCGCGCAGGCGCGCGTCGTCCCCGAACAGCGTGAACCGCATGACGGGGTTGCGCGACAACGCGCGCGCGACACCAGCGACCGCGATCGCCGGGCCACCGTCGCCACCCATTGCATCAATGGCGAGACAGGGACCCACGCTCAACCCCCCGCCAATCCCGTCGATCAGTTGCTGACCGGCAGGATCTCGCGACCGTTATAATGTCCGCAGTGGCTGCACAGATTGTGCGGCTGCTTCAGCTCGCCACAATTCGGGCAATCCTGATACGATGCGACGGTCAGCGCGTGGTGGCTGCGACGCATGTTTCGCTTGGACGGCGATGTTTTTCTCTTTGGGACTGCCATCTCGGCACCTATTCCATGTCTGTAGAAACGATAGGACGCGCTTCGCCGATGGCCAGTGCGGCTCCAGTAGAGCCGCGGGCCTCCGGCTGGGCGCGTCGCGAAGGCGCTGGCCTATAGCGAATTCGGCTCGCGTTGCAAGGCCGGCTTCGGCATGGAGGCGGCAGGGGAGACGTTCTCATGCATATTGCCACCGTGCCGACCGTTACTTTGATTTTTGCCGCCGCGCTGGCGCTTCTCAACATCTGGCTCGGCCTGCGTGTGTCGCGGCTGCGCTTCTCGCGCAAGGTGTCGATCGGCCATGGCGACGACAAGGCGGTCGAGGCGCGGATGCGCGCGCACGCCAATTTCAATGAATATGTGCCGATCGCGCTGATCCTGATGCTGCTGATCGAACTGAATGTCGGCCCGTCGCGCTGGCTGTGGGGCGTCGGCGCGGTGCTGGTGGTGGCCCGCGTGCTCCATCCCTTCGGCATGGATCGGCCGATGCCCAGCCCGCTGCGCGCGGCCGGCGCACTCCTCACCTGGCTCGCCATGGCCGCGCTGATCGTATGGACGCTGCTGCTGGCCTACGGCATCCGCTTCTAACCGCGGGCGAGCGCGGCATCGCCGACAAACGGGTTGCTGCGCCGTTCCTGGCCGAAATTCGACATCGGGCCATGGCCGCAGATGAAGGCGGTATCGTCGCCCAGCGGCCATAATTTGCCGGTGATCGACGCGATCAGATCGGCATGGTTGCCGCGCGGGAAATCGGTGCGGCCGATTGAGCCCTGAAAGATCACGTCGCCCACCTGCGCCAGCTTGGACGGCGCATGGTGGAAGATGACATGGCCCGGCGTGTGGCCGGGGCAATGATAGACGTCGAAGGTCAGTTCGCCGACGGTCACCGTATCGCCGTCGACCAGCCAGCGGTCGGGTTCGAACGGCATCGCTTCGATCCCGAAGCGGGGGCCGTCTTCCTTCAGGCCGGCGATCCAGAAGCGGTCTTCCTCATGCGGCCCTTCGATCGGGACGCCCAGCTCTTTCGCCAGCGCGGCCGTGCCACCGCAATGGTCGGCATGGCCATGCGTCACCAATAATTTCTCGATCGTCACGCCGGCCTGCGCCGCCGCCGCTTTCAGGCGGGGCAATTCGCCGCCGACGTCGATGAAGGCGCCCCGCATCGTGCGGGTGCACCAGATGAGGGTGCAATTCTGCTGGAAGGGCGTGACCGGGATGATCGCGGCACGCAGCGGTGGGGAAGAAGCCATGGCGCACAGATGGCGGCGCGGCCGGTTCAGGGCAAGCCGGCACGCACCCAAATGCCCCGCGGCGCGTTAGCGAGCGACCTGAGCTTCAGGAAAAATGGAAGGATTATCATATGTTAATGCGAACCAAGGCCGTTTTGGCGGCCGCCAGCGCGATGATGCTGGCCGGCGCGGTTCAGGCCGCTCCCCCCACGCCCATCTACCTCAAAAAGGCAGGGGCCGGCGATCTGTATGAAAAGACGTCCAGCCAGATCGTGCTCGGTAGCACGCGCAATCCGGACGTGCGGCGCTTCGCCGGCATGATGGTGACCGATCATAACAAGAGCACGGCGATGGTGAAGTCGGCCGCGCGTCGCTCGGGCGTGCGCGTCGGCGCGCCGATGCTGGATCCGATGCAGCGCCGTATGGTCGCCGAGCTGCGCCGCGCCAACGGCCGCGATCGCGACCGTCTCTATATCGATCAGCAGCGTCAGGCGCACAGCCAGGCGCTCCAGCTGCAGCAAGATTATGCGGCGACCGGATCCGCGCCCGCTCTGCGCCGGACTGCAGGCGAGATCGTGCCCGTCGTCCAGCATCATATCGACATGCTCGGCCGCATCGGCTCGTAACGGTTTTGGCGGGCGCCGCTTGCGCGGGGCCCGCCTCTACGCGCAGAGCGGCGCGATGCTCATCCCTGGCGCGCCTTTCCTGCTGCTCGACGATGCGCGTCCGGGTGGCGCGCAGACCGTCTATCGGGATCCCCGTTCGATCGTCGTGGCGCATCGCCCCGACGAAGTGCGTCCGGCGCTCGCGCGCATGCGCGATGCGACTCGGTCCGGCCTCCATGCCGCCGGCTGGCTCAGCTACGAAGCCGGTCCCGCCTTCGAGCCCACATTACCCGCGCCGCATGCCTCCGACAGCGCGCTGCCCTTGCTCTGGTTCGGCCTGTTCGCGACGGCCGAGCGGCTGGACGACGCCGCCTTTGCCCGCCTGTTGCCCGATGCCGCCGGGGGCTGGGTGGGGCCGCCGCGCCCGCGCCTGGCGCGCGCTGCCTATCAGCAGGCCTTCGAACGGGTTCAGACGCTGATCGCCGCCGGCGACATCTACCAGGCCAATCTCAGCTTTCGCGCCGATGTGCCCGTCGCGGGCCATCCTCTGGCGATCTATGCCCGGCTGCGCCGCAGCGCCCAGGTCGGGTGGGGCGGCGTCGCTTATGACGGGCGCAACTGGCTGCTGTCGCTCTCGCCGGAATTGTTCTTCCAGACGGACGGCACGACGGTGGCGGCGCGGCCGATGAAGGGCACCGCGCCGCGCGGCCGCGATCCCGCCGAAGACACGGCGCTCGCGGCGGAACTGGCGGCCGATCCTAAGCAGCGCGCCGAAAATCTGATGATCGTCGATCTGATCCGCAACGATCTGTCGCGCGTCGCGCAACCCGGCAGCGTCGCGACGCCCCGCCTGTTCGCGGTCGAGCAATATCCGACGGTGCATCAGATGGTGTCGGACGTGACGGCCCGCCTGTCTCCGGGAAAGGATGCGTTCGACCTGATCGAGGCGCTGTTTCCCTGCGGTTCGATCACCGGCGCGCCCAAAGTGCGCGCGATGGAGATCATTGCGGAGGTCGAGCCCGATGCGCGCGACGCGTATACCGGTTCGATCGGCACGATCGGCCCCGATGGGTCGGCCGCCTTCAACGTCGCAATTCGCACGCTCCAGCTGACGGAGGGGGCAAGCCGCGCGCAGCTGGGCCTGGGCTCGGCGGTCGTGGCCGATTCGCAGGCGGAGAGCGAATGGCGCGAATGCCTGGCCAAGGGCGGCTTCGTCACGGCCGCCAGCACGCCGTTCGATCTGTTCGAAACGATGCGGTTCGAACCGGACGAAGGCGTGATCCGGCTGGAGGCGCATCTCGCCCGGCTTGCCCGCAGTGCCGCCACCTTCGGTTTTCCGTTCGATCGGCATGAGATCCGCCAGCGGCTGCACGCCGCGACCTTTCACCGCACCACGCCCGGCCGGTTGCGCCTGATGCTGGGCATGCATGGCGCGATCGCGGTGGAGGTGGGCGATCTGCCCGCCACGCCGCCGCCGCCGGTGGCGGTCGGGGTCGTGTCGCTGCCGGTCGATGCGGCCGATTTCCGGTTGCGCCACAAGACCACCGATCGCGCTTTCTATACCGCGGGGCGTCAGGCCTCCGGCTGTTTCGAAGCCCTGTTCGTCCGGCCGGACGGCTGGCTGACGGAAGGCAGCTTCACCAACCTGTTCGTGCCGCGAGACGGCATATTGGTGACGCCGCCGCTGGATCGCGGGTTGCTCCCCGGCATCCTGCGTGCGGCGCTGATCGAGTCGGGCGAGGCGCGGGAAGGGGATCTGGCCGTCGCCGATCTGGCGGGCGAATTCTGGATCGGCAATGATCTGCGCGGGCTGATGAAGGCGCGGTTGATCGCGTAAAAGGCCTAATGCGGTTGCTGGCGCCGGAACGACCGGTCTATAGCCCGCCCGCTTCTTCCCTTCGGCAGAAAGATATTCAGACCGATGAGCCTCATCTCGGCCGCGCTTGGCCGCATCAGCCCTTCGCCCACCCTCGCCATGACCAGCCGCGTGCTGGACCTGAAAGCTCAGGGCATCTCGGTGATCGGCCTGGCCGCGGGCGAGCCCGATTTTGACACGCCCGATTTCGTCAAGGATGCCGCGATCGAGGCGATCCGCGCGGGGAAGACCAAATATACCAATGTCGACGGTACGCCCGAACTGAAGGCGGCGATCGCGGCCAAGTTCAAGCGCGACAATGGCCTGACCTACGAAACCAGCCAGATCAGCGTCAATGTCGGCGGCAAGCACACCTTGTTCAACGCGCTCGTCGCCACGGTCGAGGCGGGTGACGAGGTGATCATCCCGGCACCCTATTGGGTGTCCTATCCGGATATCGTCCAATATTGCGGCGGCACGCCGGTGATCGTCGCCGCGGGCGCCGCCCAGGGCTACAAGATCGCACCCGAACAGCTGGATGCCGCGATTACGCCGCGCACCAAGTGGCTGATCCTAAACTCGCCCTCCAACCCGACGGGGGCGGCTTACACCGCAGCCGAACTGAAGGCGCTGGGGGAGGTGCTGCTGCGCCATCCGCACGTCTGGGTGATGGCCGACGATATGTACGAACATATCACCTATGGCGATTTCGAATTCACCACGATCGCCCAGGTCGTGCCCGAGCTGTACGAGCGCACGCTGACCGTCAACGGCTGCTCCAAGGCTTATTCGATGACCGGCTGGCGCATCGGTTTCGCGGGCGGCCCGACGCCGCTGATCAAGGCGATGGCCAAGCTGCAATCGCAATCGACCTCCAACCCCTGCTCGATCGCGCAGGCGGCGGCGACCGCGGCGCTCAACGGCCCGCAGGATTTCCTCGCCGATCGCAACGCCGCGTTCGAACGCCGCCGCGATCTCGTCTGCTCGATGCTCAACCAGATCAACGGCGTGCATTGCCCGCGGCCGGACGGCGCCTTCTACGTCTATCCCGACGTCAGCGGCCTGATCGGCAAGGCGACGCCCGGCGGCAAGACGATCGATACGGACGAAGCGCTGATCGATTATCTGCTGGACGATGCCCGCGTCGCCGCCGTCCATGGCGCCGCCTTCGGCCTCTCGCCCGCTTTCCGCATCAGCTACGCGACCTCGGAAGAATTGCTGACCGAAGCCTGCGAACGCATCCAGACGGCCTGCGCCGCGCTCCGCTAAACGAGGCCAAACGTCGCCCCGGCGGAGGCCGGGGCCGCTGGAGATGTATTGCACAATTGTAGGAGCGCGCAGCGGCCCCGGTCTCCGCCGGGGCGACGCCGTCTTGCCCTATTTCAGCGTATGCGTGAGCGTGATCTCTGCATTCAGCACCTTGGAGATCGGGCAATTCTTCTCCGCGTCGGCCGCGATCGAGGCGAATTGATCGGGGTCGATTCCCGGCACTGATGCGGTCAGCGTCAGATCCGACCGCGTGACCTTGAAGCCGGCGCCGTCCTGCTCCAGCTTGACCGCCGCCTTGGTCTCCAGCGTACCTTCGGTATAGCCCGCGCCCGCCAGGCCGAACGACAGGGCCATGGTGAAGCAGCTCGCATGCGCCGCCGCGATCAGCTCTTCCGGGTTGGTGCCCTTCTCGTCACCGAAGCGCGTGTTGAAGCTGTACGGCGTATCGGCGAGCACGCCCGACTCGGAAGAAACATGGCCTTTCCCGGTCTTGCCGAATCCCTCGTAGCGGGCGGAAGCGTTGCGCGTCGTCATGGCTGATCCTTTCGCATGGTGGTGACCGGCCCTGCCTAATCGGTTCGGCGCATCCTGCCACTCCCCATTCACTTAGCACTTCCTATATTACGGACATCCTATCGGGAGCTGCACGATGACCAGCATTTCTACCCGTTTATTCGCCGGTGCGGCCGGGCTGGCGCTGGGCGCCGCCCTGATCTTCGGCACCGCCGGCGTTGCCGCCGAAACCGCCGTGCGCGCGCCTGCCGCGCTCGTCAGCGTTCCCAATAGCGGCACGACCGAGACCGCGGTTTTCGCCGGCGGCTGCTTCTGGGGCGTGCAGGGCGTGTTCCAGCATGTGAAAGGCGTGAAGAGCGCGGTGTCCGGCTTCACCGGCGGAGCAGGCGACACGGCCCATTACGAACGCGTATCGGATGGCGATACCGGCCATGCCGAATCAGTCCGCGTCACCTTCGATCCGCGCGTCGTCAGCTATGCCGATTTGCTGCGCATCTATTTTTCGGTGATCACCGATCCCACGATGCTGAACGCGCAGGGGCCGGATCGCGGCACCCAATATCGCTCCGCCCTGTTCCCGACCAGCGAGGCGCAGCGCAAGGTCGCCGCCGCCTATCTCGCCCAATTGCGCAAGGCGAATTTGTGGAACAAGCCGATCGTCACCCGGCTGGAACGCGCCCAGGCCTTCTATCCGGCCGAACGCTACCATCAGGATTATCTGACGCTCCATCCCGACTCGGGCTACATCCGCGTCAACGATGCCCCCAAGGTCGCAGCGCTGAAGAAACTCTACCCCCAATATTGGCGCGATAAACCGGTTCTCGTGACAGGCTGACCTACTCTCTCCTCCCCGAGCTCGCTCGGGGAGGGGGACCGCGCCGCAGGCGTGGTGGAGGGGATTTTCGAACAAGTGCCCCACCACCATCGCTGCGCGACGGTCCCCCTCCCCGTGCCGGGGAGGAGAGGAAGGTTATGCCGCCAGCGGGAACCTCAACAGCCGGTTCTCCACCGCGATCAATGCCTGCGCGCTCCGCCCGACGATCTTCGTGATCACGGGATCGTCCGCATCCATCCCCCCGGTCAGCGCGCCGAAGGCAGGCAGGATCAGCTTGGTCCCGCTCGCGACGAAGCAGCGCCGAGCGACGTTGCGTCCGCGCAGGCTCAGCCGCAGCTTGGGATGGAAATGACCGGACAATTCGGGGCGATGCTCGCGCGGATCGGCTTCGTGCCGCAGCACCAGCCCGTCCACCATCGCTTCCTCCACCACGTCACCACCGCAATGATCGGCCAGCACCGCATCATGATTGCCCGTGATCCACGTCCAGCGCGTGGCGCCGGTCAGCGCGATCAGCCGCGCGCGCGCGTCCGCCGGCAGCCGCTCGCACCCTTCCTTGTCGTGGAAACTGTCGCCCAGGCACCAGATCTCGCGCGCCTGGGTCGTCGCGACCAGCTTGGCGAGCTCGCTCAAGGTCGCGATGGAATCATAGGGCGGCAGCATCTGCCCGCCACGCGCATACCAGCTCGCCTTTTCCAGATGCAGGTCCGCCACCAGCAAGGCTTCCCGCGCCGGCCAATATAGCGCACCGGCGGGCAAGGCGGCCAATTCGACGCCGCAGAACGAAAAGCGAACCATGGCCCGCTATAAGCGCGCAGCAAGGGCCGGCGCAACCGCGTGCAACGGCCGCAAGGCGCGGGAAAAAGGGCTTTTCGGCCACAGCTTCCCTTTTTGCCCCTCAAGGTCTAAGGCGACGCGCCTTTTGACACTTCGCACATTGAGGACTTCGCTTGGCGAAAGAAGAATTACTGGAAATGCGCGGGCAGGTGGTGGAGCTTCTCCCCAACGCCATGTTCCGCGTGAAGCTGGAAAATGATCACGAGATTCTGGGCCACACCGCCGGCAAGATGCGCAAGAACCGCATCCGCGTGCTGGTGGGCGATGAGGTGCTGGTCGAACTGACGCCTTATGATCTGACCAAGGGCCGCATCACCTATCGCTTCAAGTGACGGCGCGCCGCGTCCGGCGGGTCGAACCGTGAACCGCTTATGCGCCTGATCCTTGCTTCCGCCTCGGCCCGGCGACTCGATCTGCTGGCGCGGATCGGGGTGGAGGTCGCCGCGGTCGATCCGGCCGAGATCGACGAATCCCCGCTGAAGGCCGAACGGCCGGTCGATTATGCCCGCCGCATTGCCGCCGCCAAGGCCGCCGCTGTCGCGCCGCGTCATGCCGGTGCGGTCGTGCTCGCCGCCGATACGGTGGTCGCGGCGGGGCGCCGCATCCTTCCCAAGGCGGACAATGCGGGGGAAGTTGCCGCCTGCCTGAAGCTGCTCGCCGGCCGCCGCCATCGCGTGCTGAGCGCGGTCACCGTGGTCGATGCCGATGGCGTCGCGCGCCACCGCCTCTCCACCACCATCGTCACCTTCGCCCCGCTCTCCGCCGCCACGATCCAGGCCTATGCCGACAGCGGCGAAGGCATTGGCAAGGCCGGCGGCTATGCCGTGCAGGGCCAGGCGGAGGCGTTCGTCCGCTTCCTCGCCGGCAGCCATTCCGGGGTGGTCGGCCTGCCGCTGTTCGAAACCCGTGCCTTGTTGATCACCGCCGGGATCCCCCTTGGCTGAATGGCTCTATGAGGCCGGCATCGGGGAAAACCGGGCCGCGCTGATCGAGGGCGGCCGTATCGTCGAAATGGCGGTGGAACGCGACGACGATCCCGGCCCCCGCGTTGGCGCCATTCTGCCCGGCCGGCTGATCCGCAAGGCGGACGCCAGCGGCCGCGGCCAGGTCGCGCTGGCCGACGGCACAATCGTCCAGCTCACCCCTATGCCGCCCGCCTTGACCGAAGGCGCCGCCCTCATGGTGGAGATCGTCCGCGCGCCGATCCCGGAAGGCGCGCTGCTGAAACCCGCCCGCGCCCGCCTCGCCGCCCCGGACGCGCCGTCCGGCCCCGGTCCGGACCTGCTGGCCCGGATCGGCGCCGGGGGCCTCGCCGTCCGCCGTACCGGCCGGGAGGCGACGCTGGACGAGCATGGCTGGTCCGATGCGATCGAACAGGCGGCAAGCGGCCTTGTCGCCACGCCGGATCTGTTGCTCCGCATCTCGCTCACCCCCGCCATGACCCTGATCGATGTCGACGGCGGCGGCAGCGCGGCCGATCTCGCCGTCGCCGGCGCGCGGGCGGCGGCGCGCGCGATCCGCCTGTTCGACATCAGCGGATCGATCGGGATCGATCTGCCGACACTGGGCGCGAAGGCGGATCGCCAGGTCGCCGCCGCCGCGCTCGACGCGATCCTGCCCCAGCCGTTCGAACGCACCGCGGTCAATGGCTTCGGCTTCCTGCAGATCGTCCGCCGCCGAACCCGCGCCTCGATCCTCGATCGGATCGCCGCCGATCCCGTCGCCGCCGCCGCGCTAAACCTGATCCGCCGAGCGGGCCGTGCCTCCGGCCATGGCGCGCTGACGCTTCATGCACATCCCAAGGTGATCGCCCGCATCGCCGCGCGCGCCGACTGGATCGATGCGCTCGCCCGCGCGATCGGCGCGCCCGTCACCTTGCGGGACGATGGCGCGCTCGCCATATCGGCGGGACATGCCAGCCGCACCACGCCTTGATCGTTCCGCCTGCCCCTATTGCGGCAACCCCGCCACCGCGGCGCACACGCCTTTCTGCAGCCAGGGCTGCCGCGATCGCGATCTGATCCAGTGGCTTTCGGACGGATATCGCATCCCCGGCCCCCCTGTTGACGACGATGAACAGGATTCCATGCGCAACGGGCTGGACAGCGAGCGCTAGCCACCTCTATAGGCGCGCCTCCCAACGCTTCCGTGCCCAGGTAGCTCAGTTGGTAGAGCACGTGACTGAAAATCACGGTGTCGGCGGTTCGATCCCGTCCCTGGGCACCATTTCCGTCCAAGCCACGCTTGGCTTTTTTGGGCTCCAGCTCGTCATCCAACGCCAGTCAACAGCCGACCGGGTCGGACCGGTGGCATCCGATACGAACGGCAGGTAAAGGCCGGCGATGGATTTCGATGACCTGCTCGTCCGCTTTTTCGGTACCGCCGCGATCGACACGCTTGCGCCCGAGCGGCTCGCCCAGGGCGCCGACCTCGTCCGCCTCCAGTTCGGGCTCGCGCGCGATCCGGAAGCCCGCTTCGAACTATGGTGTCTGATGTATCTGCTCGGCATCGCCCCCGATCCCGACGACGCCTTCCAGGACGAGGATGACCGCGCCGCCGCCCGTGACTTCATGGACGAGGCGGATCAGGCGATCGGCGACGAATGATGGCGCTGCGGGGCTGACACCCACGGACCCCGCGGCACGTCCTGCCATCGGTGAACGGGAACGCCGTCTGCAACGACAAATGTAACGCAGTGACGGCGCCCGATATGCCTTTGTAACGGCCACGGCAGAAACGTCCCGCCCTGAACTGCGCGCCTGGAGCAGCGCTTTGCGCTTCGGGCCGGGCGAATGGGGACGTGCCGTGGACATAACTGACAATCGCCGTCACCGGCGTCCGGCGGCGCCTCCGGGCCCGCACCATGACGTCCCGACGTTGATGGCGCTCGGCTGCATCGCCTATTTCGTCACCGTCATGGGCCACGAGATACTGGGCCATGGCGTGGCCATGTATCTCAGCGGCATCCATGGGTTCGCGCTGACCTCGACCTCGATCGACGCTTTGGCTTCGGAGCCCCGCATTCCGGATGCTAGCGCGGCCGGGCGCCTCATCTCCATGGCCGGGTCGGCATTCAACGTGCTGTTCTCTCTTTTCCTCTTTCGGGTCGTGTCACGGGCAGGGCAAGCTACGGGATCGCCGGCGCTGCATTTCGGCATGCGCCTGCTGGCTACGGTCACTCTGTCGCTCGGGCTCGTCTATTTGCTCTTCTCGGGGATTTTTGGGGTGGGCGATTGGGCGGCGGCGATCGTCGGCCTGCCGGCCACCGGGCTGTTGCGGTCGATCGAAATTGGGGTGGGTCTTGCCGGCCTCTATTGCGCCGCGCGGATGATGGCCGGCTGGCTCCCTGCCTATCGGGGCAATCGCCAGGTCCTGGTCTGGGCGCCCTATCTCGCCGCGATCGTCGCATTTTCTGTGATCGGCGCCCGCGTGCCCGATCCCAATCTTATCGTGACTTCCGTGCTGCCCGCACCGATCCTGGGGCAAATGGCGCTGGTCCTGGCCCCCTTGTTGGTGCCCCGCGCAGCAGGCCGGCCCAGCCCTGCGCCATACGGGCCGATTGCCCGCAGCTGGCCCGCGATCAGCCTTGCCGGCCTCTGCCTGGTCGCGGCCTGGTTCCTCGCACCGGGTGTCGCGATTCGCCTGTGACGACAGAGCCTTTCCTGCACCGCCTATTATTCGGCGCCGCGACGAATCGCCTCGCTCGACCTGCTCCGCGGCTTTGCGCTCCTCGGCATCCTCGTCCTCGATAGCGAGACGTTTAGCGACCCCATGCCGGTCCATGACGCCCCTATCGGCACCTGTTCGAACGATGCGACTTCGCGGCACCGGCGTTGCGCCGCTGGTCCTTCCTCCCCTAGGAAGCGCAGGTCTTCCCCGGTGCGATCGTAACGCAGCCCGCGAACAAAGCGGTTCGCCGTCGCGCGTTGGGCCGATCGACTCCATGTTTCGGGACGCCGCACCTTATCGGTGCGGCACGCTCGCCATCGTCATTGGAACGGTCGCCGCCAGCAGCATCACAGAGAATACCATCGTCCCGAACAGGGCCATACCTGGCATATCGGAATTGGGGTGCGCCGCCGCGTCAATATGCGCCCGTACGAGGCCGAAGGTGATCGTGAGTGCGGGCACGAAAAAAGCGGTGACGAACCGCGCCACCACAAGGTTGCGCATCGCGATGCGTCGCCCCAGCAGGCGCCCCACGATCCAGGTCATCACCGCCGCCGCGATCAGCGCGCCAACGATAATGATCAACCCATCCGGTTCGTCGGACATGATGCCCTTGTCCATTTGCGGCCTGTGAGACCGCGCGGCCCCGCTCCCATAATGCATCACCATCGGCCCATGGCAAAGCCGCATCGACGTTTCACGGCAGGGAGGCGCCATGCCCTCCGTTCGCGCTCAGCTTGCGAAGAGGCCGGTGTCGCCACCGGCCTCCGTGCCCTCACACCAATTCAGCGAGCGATGCCGCGTCGAAGCCGCGCAGCGATTCGCTGTCGCCCTGGCGCACTTTGTTCACCCAGTCCGGGTCGCTGATCAGGGCGCGGCCGACCGCGACCAGATCGAACTCGTCGCGCTCCATCCGCTCGACCAGCTGGTCCAGGCCCACCGTGGTGGAACTTTCCCCACTGAAGGCCGCCATGAAGTCGCCCGACAGGCCGACCGATCCGACGCTAATCGTCTTGGCGCCGGTCAGCTTCTTGGCCCAGCCGGCGAAGTTCAGGCCGGTTTCGCCATCGATCTCCGGAAATTCCGGTTCCCAGAAGCGGCGCTGCGAACAATGCAGCACGTCCACGCCCGCATCGACCAACGGCTGCAGCCAATCGGTCATCTCGGTCGGCGTCGTCGCCAGTCGTGCCGTATATTCCTGCTGTTTCCACTGGCTCACGCGCAGGATGATCGGGAAATCGGGGCCGACAGCCGCCCGGATCGCGGCAACCACTTCGGCCGCGAAGCGCGAACGCTCCCCGATCGTGGCGCCGCCATAGCGATCGCTGCGCAGGTTCGTGCCCGCCCAGAAGAACTGATCGATCAGATAGCCGTGCGCGCCATGGATCTCGATCGTGTCGAAGCCCAGCCGCTTGGCCTCGCCTGCGGCCTTGGCGAAGGCGGCGATCGTGTCGGCGATGTCGGTATCGCTCATCGCTTTGCCGCGCGCGACACCGGGCGCATCCAGACCGGACGGGCTCTCGAGCGGCGTACCCGGGTCCCACTCGGTCAGAAAGCTCTTCACCGCGCCGGTGTGCCACAATTGCGGGCCCATCTTGCCGCCGCCCGCATGCACGGCGTCGATCACGCCTTGCCAGCCTGCCAGCGCCGCCTCGCCGTGGAAGAAGGGGATGCCCGGGTCGTTGCGCGATGCCGGCCGATCGATCACCGTCCCTTCGGACAGGATGAGCCCCACGCCGCCTTCGGCCCGCCGGCGATAATAAGCCGCATTCGCCGCGCCCGGTACGCCGCCCGGCGCGAAGCTGCGCGTCATCGGCGCCATCACGATACGATTGGGCAGCTCCATTGCGCCGATACGCAGCGGACGAAACAAAACATCGGATGCAGTCATGGATACGAAACCTCTCTTGTGGATCGGCGCTCTAAGTATACATGAGATACCAAGCTTCAAGAACGCACCTGGGGTCGCCTAGGGATATGCAAGGAAACCACATGCCCCATTGCGAGCAATTTTCGGTCAACTGCCCCAGCCGGCTGCTGTTCGATCAGATCGCCGACAAATGGTCGATGATGGTGCTGACCGTGCTGGATGCGGGGCCGATGCGCTTCAACGGCATCAAGCGCCAGCTGGAGGGCGTCACCCAGAAAGCGCTCACCCAGTGCCTGCGGCGGCTGGAGCGCAACGGCCTGCTCTCGCGCCGCGTCATCGTGACGTCGCCGATCGGCGTGGAATATGAGATCACCGCGCTCGGCCGATCGCTGCAGCCCCCATTCAAGGCGCTCTATGCCTGGACCAAGGATCATCTCGACGCGGTGGAGGACGCCCGCCAGGCGTTCG
Organism: Sphingomonas sp. ASY06-1R; assembly: GCF_052180265.1. Classification (GTDB taxonomy): domain Bacteria; phylum Pseudomonadota; class Alphaproteobacteria; order Sphingomonadales; family Sphingomonadaceae; genus Sphingomonas_I. The sequence goes on from NZ_CP197464.1 coordinate 317,558, forward strand.
ACGGCCGCATCGCGGCGGATATGGTCGCCTAGCGGTTCCTGTCAGGAAGCCGGTGCGGCGGGCGCCGCGCACACGACATGGGCCGATATCGCCTGCCAACGCCATTGTAGGGGCAAATGAATCCACCGGTCTCCTTCGGCATGGAGACCATGTCGCGGTGATGGCCTCCGTTTCGCCCAGAAGAAATACGCGGTATCTGGGGGCGACGTCCGCCCGGATCACCCGCCGGCGGTGGGATCCTTGCCGTCCAGTCCTTTCGGCAGCGTGTCGGGATCGGGGGAGACGTTCCAGATCAGGCTCGCCACCCACCAGCGTGTACCGTCGAACATTAACTGGGCGACATTGGCCGTCTGGTACCGGGTGGTCTTGCCGCCGTCGGTCACTTCCACGTCATGTGTGTAGAACACGCTGGCGATATTATCGAAGCGCGACACGCGCATGGCGATGATCTTTTCCTCCAGCCCGATCCGGTTGCGCGCTTCCTGATTCTCGCCGATCCACGCGGTCACCGATTTATACATGATATGCGGCGACCCGGTCTTGGTCTCCTGCCCCGCGGCCCCGACCTTGCCGTTGTCCAGGAACAGCGAACGGAAGCGGCCAAAGTCGAAATGCGGGGTGGCAGGCCCGGATATCGATCGATGGACCGCGCGAACAATGGCCTCGGGCGACGCGACGTCTGCCGGTGCGGCCACAGGCAAGGTCGCCGCCGGCTTGGGGGCGTCGGCGCTCTCCGTCGATCGGGTTTGGCTGTCGGCCGCATGCGCTAGCGCCACGACGGCAAGCACCATCAATCCAACCCGCATCCACCTACTCCGAAGCTCGCCGTCCGGCGAAAAACTCGGCCTGCACCGCAGCGCATTACAGAAGAATGCCCTCGCACCGCTCTTCGGTGACAACTGAAAGCAAAGCGCCGGCGAAGGGCCGCCATCGGCGCAAGCGGGCATCGACGAACCGCTCGCCAATCCGAGCCGCTCCTCCCCGCCGCAACGCGCGGACGGGAAGATCGTCAGAGGTCGATCGCACCCGCGCTGATCTTGCGGTCCCGTGCCTCCAGCTCGGATTCGTCGGCGGGGAACAGCATCGCCATGCCGGTGGTGGCGGCTTTCTCCTGTACCGTCTCTACGAAGGGGCGCAGCCCGGCTTCATAGTCGCGAAAGGCCGCGCCATGGTCGTCCGGGTGGCGCCGCAGCGCGTAAGCCAAACGGCCCGCGCCGATCAGCGCCATCGATCCGCCGAAGCCCGCCACGGGGGAGACGCAATAGCCTGCGTCCCCTACCAGCGCGACCCGGCCGGTCGACCATGATGCCATCCGGATCTGGCTCGCCCGATCGAAATAGAAGTCATCCTCCGCATCGACATGCGCCAGCATCTCCGGCACCTTCCAGCCCAGCCCGTCAAAATGCTGGTGGATCAGGCGGCGCTGCTGCGCCTTGTCGCGATAATCATAGTCGATCTGCGTCGCGGACCGGAAGGCGAGCGCGATGTCGGTGCGGTCGTCATAGCCGTTCAGCATCGCCGTCCGGCCCGGAACGCTGAAGATCTGGGATCGGTTCGCTGGCAGCAGGCCGGTCTCCGCAACCACCCGCAAATAGAAATAGCCACCCATATAAAAGACGCTGGCTTCCCCATCGCCGAACGCCAGCGCCCTTGTGTTGGAACGGCTACCGTCGCACCCGAACAGCAAGGCATAGTCGCCAGCCGTGCCGTCGCTGAAGGTGACGGACACGCCTTCCGGGCCATTGACGAGATCCACGATCGAGCATCCGAACCGCCATTCGACGGCGCCGTCGACCGCGGCGAACAGGATATCGAGCAAATCGTCGCGGTGTATCTCATAGCGGCCCGTTGCCGGTTCATCGGCGCTCGATGCCGTCGGCAATCCGCCGAGCGTCCGGTCGGCTTCATCCTTGAACTCAAAGTCGCGTGGCGGCAGCGCCTTGGCCCGTACCGCATCGATCATCCCCATGCGGGTCAGGACCTGGATCGTTTCTCCCTCTATATCCACCGGGGTGCCACCCCGGCGCAGACCGGCGGCGGTCTCCACCACCGTCACGCGATAGCCTAGCTGCGTCATCCAGAAGGCCGTCGCCAGGCCCGCGAAACTCGCGCCGCTGATCAGAACGGCGGGCCGGTCGGACGGCAATGGCGGGGAAACAGAGGTTGACTGCGGCATCGTGGAGACCTCAACTTCAGGCAGGCGAATATTAGACTCGATCCATAAATATACTGAGTATATAAATCAATATGTCCGAGCCGATTGTCGAGCGACGAACCCGCAAGCGGTTGCAGACCCGCCAGGCCATCTCGGACGTGGCGACACGCCTCTTCTTCGAACGAGGCTTCGATCAGGTTACAATCGATGAGATCGCCGCCGCCGCCGATGTCGGGCGGATGACCGTGTTCAACCATTTCCCCCGCAAGGAAGACATGTTCTTCGATCGGGACGGCGAGGTGCGCGACCTTGCCTTCGCTGCCATCCGCGACCGCGATGCCGGAACCTCGCCAGTGCAGGCGCTGCGCACCTTGGCCTATCGGCTCATCGAGGATCCGGACCCGCCCTTTCCGCTGTTCTGCGACACCGAATTGTTCGTGGAGACGGCGCTCGCCAGCGAGAGCCTCAAGGCGCGCGCGCGCCAGATGCGCGACGATTTCGTGCGCGCCCTCGCCATCACCCTCGCCGAAAGCGCCGACTGCCGGCAGGATGATCCGAACGCCCACCTGGCCGCAAACCTGATCGCCGCGACGTGGACCGTGGCCTTTCTGCAGGCCCACCAGGCGTTCACCCACACGAAGGATGCCGCCGCGGCCAACCGCACCTTCCTCGCGCTGATCGATCGCGGCACGGCTGGGGTCGAGGCGGCGCTTGCCGATACGCCTTACGTTTGAACACGGCCGTTCGCACGCCCGCCGAGCGGTGGTTTGGCAATCCCGCAGGTGGCGCGGGCCTGATGGCGTGGCCGGTCGAGATCATAATTGAAGGCTTTTGGCAAAGCGCCATTCACGCCGCCTATCGAAGATGGGGCTTGCTCGGCGGCGCTGTCGCGCTGCTCTCGCCGTTCATCACTTTTGGACCGCTCCCCTGGTGGGAAACTCAACGGTGACCATCTTCGCGGCTTGTATTGGAGCACCTGAGGCCTGCGATGCACCGTGTTATAGTGGGCAATCTATCCCTGGAGGGCGGCAGCCGTTAAGTCGCCGTTGGTTCTCGTCTTCAGCAGCGTCGCTTAGCGCTATTCTAAGTCTACGTGCGCACGGGCAACTTTCGCAAAGACGCCATGGGAACGCGCCCGGTGAACGTTTGTTATTGATAATGATCTAGCATCCGATCGTTCCATGGCGATCCGGTGTATTAGACGTTGTCTGAAAAATGTATGTTCTGTGTGTCTTCTTATAACAGGGCTTGGAGGGCTTTCACTGATGCAGAACGTCTACAAGATATTTATCGGCGGCGGAGGAGACGATTGGATATCGCACATCGTAGAAAGCTATTACGAAGCATATTTGCAGCTTAATCCGCAGTATCATTGTCAATATTTTAGCTGGACTGACAACATAGCTGCGCCTGAATATGTAAGAAAAATCCCCGATGACGCGCATGTTACTATTGTAGGCCACAGCTACGGCGGCGATCTGGCGTTTCATTCGCTTACGACGCGTCCAATAAATGTTCTTATCACGATTGATCCTGTCTCGTACATACGGCTTCCGTGGTCATTCGTAAGGTCGATGACGTCTATATGGCTAAACGTCAGATCCGAACCATCCTGGAAGAATTTCACTCGGGATGACATCATCGCGACGATTGGTCATCGCTACCCACGTCCTCCCAGCCCGGGCCAGCCAAACGCGCCGAATTATTCTATAATCGCGGACATGACACACAGCCACTTCTCGCAGATGATGCGCATTCCCGTCCGCGGAGTAAGCGGGGTTTCTCTTTTGGGGGGTAGGCATGTCTCTTGATCGGACGCGGCGGCCTCGCCTTTTATGGGTGCTGGCGATCTCGATCGCTGTCTTCGCCACCATCTGGCTGATCTCACCTTGGCTGTACCTAGGCGGCCTGCGCGTGGAAAATGCCCGCCTCACCGACGCTCCCAGCGCCGATCCTGGGCCTCTGGCCGGCCTGGCCTCTAAGCGAGTCGTTGTCTCCTTCACGACCGCGCAGGATCTGCAAGCATATCGCAAGAAATGGCGCCTGCCGTTCATTCAAGCGGGCATCACTGCGTGTAACGACCGGAGCCTAGGTACCAATGATGCTGTGGTGACGCAGGCTGGAGGCTATCTTGCCGATCAGGGACGCGTTCGACCGCTTGGTCACACCCCCGGTAGCGCACCCGACCGCTATACCTATCAAGTTACCTTCAACAATGTGCTGGTCAGCACGGGCGATAATCACGAAGGTAGGCTGGTTCCTGCCTCTACGGTGCCGGGCGGCCTCTGCTTCAGGCTGCATGGCGCAACCTTGTTCTCAGGTAGCGTGCGGTCGGCCCGCATTCCGCTCACGCTTCAAGGCGGCTGATATCGCCTGGAAATCACCGTCAGGCCTTACGGCCTCAGCCTCTTCCTAGTTCTAGCGGCGGTCGTTCATGCAAGCGCCTTTACTCATGCCAAGCGGAACAGGCCGGCGATAATTCCAGCCAGATCAAGCCGTAAGGCAGATCGGTAGTATGGTCCATCGGTCATAGCGCCCGCTGTTTAGAACGCTTAATAGAAGGGAACGAGCAGCAGAGGAAAGCTCAAGGCAGAGACAATTACGCAGCCCCAATAGCTGGCGATCTGTGCCTTTTATCGCTTCATGCGAATATGGACTGATCCTTACCCACGATGCGACTTTCGAAGCGCTCATGCACATCTGAAGCTGGTCCGAAATACAAGATTTATGATCGAGGGTACGGCTCTGAGCGGCGCCGAAGAGTATGCCGCGCAAATCAGCGGTTAATTGCATGTGATACATCTGCGGGAGGCGATTATTTCAGACCGGGAAGTTGTTGCTCCCGCAAATGGATACATCGTGCCGGATCGCCCGGTTCATCGTTTTCTAAAACTCTCCAGCAATTTGCCACGGCCGCATTTGGCGGAATTTTATTGGGCGGCGCGCCTATTCCACGCTCGAATATCATACGCAACTGCTGTTGTGCCGGGCCCCGAGAGTCGCTTTTACCGCTGGCAGCCTGCTCAAGCATGCGCAGACCTTGGACTATCGTCTCAGCCGGGTGTCGCGCGCCGGGGCGATCATATGCGCCGACCACTAGGCGGCCGATATGAAATGCCTGCACATCGGTCGGTTCGTCGGACTGACGTACCGCCGCCACGGCCGCGGCATAATTGCCTCCACCGGGCTCATTGATGGCATCCAGTACTGCCCGATTGACCTCCGAGCCTGCCTCGAGGCGCGATATGAAGAATCCAAAGACAATCAGCGCCAGCAATAGCGTCAGGAAGATATAGAGTGTAAGTCGCTGGCTCACAACGGAGCCGGGCTCGGCAACGGAGCCGGGATCGGCACGGCATCGCCATATTGGGTCATGTCATAAGGCAGGCCTGGGACCGAGCCGCCGTTGCTGAGAATGTAGTAATCCTCAACGATCTGTCCGGCCTGCTCAATGCCGTAATCACTCAAACCCTTGCCTCTTACTAACTTATAATCGTAGGTGCGGTCTCTGGCGCGCCGGTACCAAACATACTTCCCCAATATGTACCACTGATATAAGTGCGTCGATTCATGCATGAAGACGGCCCTGAGTTTCAGGGGAACGGTCGGATCGCTATAATCCTCCTTATAGTGAGGATTTGGAATATAAATATTTCCGTTCGGCGCCATTTCGCGATCAAAGTGAAAAGGCCAACAAAAATTATGTGAAAATACTCTGGCGTGCCCAAAACCAGTTGTGGTGCCAAACATGAAATCGATCATGTTAAGCTCACCTCGAGTGAGTCGGCGGCCAAAGAAGCCTGCGCTCGTCATGAGATATAATGTGTACCTCCATGCGTCACGAAATAAGGCGATTCAGCACAGGTTCCGGTTTGGCAATAGCTTTAAGTCCGTCTTTCATAAGCCAAACATCCGCCATGCTTTGTGGTTCCCGGTGCCACACGTTCGGATGCCCCGCACTCCTAGATTGATCGATTGAGCCTCTCGTCCAAGTGTGGGACTGTTTGCCTATATTGTGCGGCGGATCGGCTAACGAATAGCCAGTTCAACCGGAAAGGTCAGTCAGGCAACTAGGTTGCGGCCTGGGCCGTACCCCGACACTTTGCCCGCTTGCTTCACGGTATTTTCCCCTAAGGATCGCTGCCGGCCGACGCGTCAGCGTCAATCCTGATGCAAATAAGACTTAAGACGCTGCTACAAGCAATCCGTCCCTGATCCATTGCCCAAGATAGGTGCCTGCCATCATGACACCCGCGCTTGGTCCATGGGCCTCTACCAGCGCATCGCATAACGCAGCGAAGGTCACTCCCGATCGCGCCAGCAGCAACGCATGATGCTCGCCCGCGTCCAACGGGCGGAGACGCGCAACATAATCTTGCCGCCACACCAGCAACGCCGCCACGCCCGCACATGCCCCAGCGGCCGGCGGCATCGCGCCTGTGGCCAGTGCGGACCAGATGGCATGCGCATTGGTCGTCGCTGTACGCAGGTCGATCGTCGGGATGAACTGCAGCTTGGCCATCTCCCAGTCGATCGCAGCGGCAGCGCGCGCGTCGATCGGGTCGGCATCCGGCCCGACAAAGGCCTCCGCCAAGGCCCATTCCAGCCCGGCCAGCTCGGCGATGTCCGGATCGTGCGGATAGATCGCCGCCAACGTATCAGGGAAGTCGCGCCCATAGACGTCCAGCGTCCAACTGCTCGGCGGTACGCGCTGAATATGGCGGATCATCGCCGCCTCGAACGCAGCCCCGCCGATCCATTCGCGCGTGCGCGGGAAGCTGTCCGCCAGGCAGGCGGTTAGCGACGCGCGGTAATTATTCTGATGGATACGCATGCCGTCCGCTGCGCCGGCAGCATCGCCCTCGCGCAGCCATCCGCCGAAGTCGCGCTGAAGCGTCAGCAGGCTCACGCGGCCAGCCATTCGGCGTCGCGCGCAATTTTGCGGGCGATGGCGAGCTCGGCCAGCAGCGCGTGCAGCGGGGGAATGGCATCGTCCCGTTCGATCATGGTCGCGACCGATCCCAGTCGCGGCAGGACATAGGCGTACAGGTCCCACACCGCCGGTGGCACCGGCTGATCATGCGTATCGATCAGCATTGCTTCGCCGCGGGAATGACCGGCCAGATGGATTTGGCGCACACGATCCGTCGGAATGCCGTCAAGATAGCGGCGCGCGTCGAACCCATGGTTGGTCGCGCTGACGAACACATTGTTCACATCCAGCAGCAGGCCGCATCCGGTGCGCGCGCACACGGCGTCGATGAATTCCCATTCGGTCATGTCGCCCGGCAAGGCCACATAGCGCGACGGATTTTCGATCAGCAAAGTGCGACCGAGCGCATCTTGCGCCCGCGCCACATTCCGGCACACGATCGCCAGCGCTTCCTCGCTATACGGTAACGGCAGAAGATCGTGCGCACAGAAGTCGCCGGTGCGCGACCAGCTTAGGTGGTCGGATACGAAGAGAGGGTCGATATCGTCGATCAGCGCGCGCAGGCGGGCGAGGTAGAGCGGATCGAGGCCGTCGGCCGATCCGATCGACATCGATACGCCATGCAGGGCCACCGGATAGCGCGCCCGGATGTCGCGCAGGATCTTCCGCGGCTGCCCGCCCTCCACCATGAAATTCTCGGAAATGACCTCGAGAAAGTCGACAGCGACGCGGTGCTCCAGGAATTCGGCATAATGCGGCTTGCGCAGGCCTAGGCCGAAACCGGCACGGGTGGGACCGGACATGGCGATGCTCCAACAAGCAAAAGGATGCGCCCGGTCGCGTCCTGCACGACCGGGCGCGGGAGGTGGTTACTTCGCCGTCAGGCTGCCGCCGGCGGCGGTGCAGGCCTTGGCCGACATTTCCTTGAAGCCCTGACCCTTGCAGGCGTTCATCCCCTTGCAATCGCTATGCGCCGTCTTGCAGTCCGATGTGCCCTTGCAGCTGTTGACGCCGTAGCAATGCACCGCGGCCCCGCCTGCATGCTTGGCGAAGGCGGGTGCGGTCGGGGCGGCGCTGGCGATCGCGATGAGCGCGGCGGACGTGGCGAACGAAATTCCGGTGCGGGTGCTGATCATGAAAGGTCTCCGATGAGGGGATATGCCGGGGTGGCATTGCCCCTACGTCCGGTCCGTCCTGCCGGTTACAGCCTACCAGCGTAGAGCACGGGGGCCGATGATCGCCCCCAGTGCCGCTGCCAGCCCGATCCCCAGGCTGTACCAGGTCAGCACGAAGATCGCCGACGCTTCGGGGCAATGGAGACAATAGATGCTTGCGGCGCAGGCGCCCGCCGCCAGCCCGGCGGTTGCTCCGGCCGCGCGCAGTCGCGTCGGTGCCAATCGCCGGAAGGACCAGAGCAGACCCAGGAAGATCGGAAGGCTCAAGCCCAGGACCAACCATGGGCACACCATCCAGCTCTGTCCGAGCCACAGCGCCATCCAGAGTTCGGAGGGGGTGGTCGCAAGCTCGCCCACGCCAATCCCGGCCAGCAGCAGCACCGGCACACACAGCAGCCATAGCCAGGGTAACGGCAATATTTCGGGTTGCGCCAACCGCGCCGTGGCCGCGATGGCGAGGATGCTCAGCGAAATGGCGTAGGTCCATTTCATCCAGAAGGCGAAACCCCGCATCGCCTCGAACAGGTCGAGCCGCACACCCAATGTCGCGGCGACAAGCAGCAGGGAGATGAGCCCACCGCCGATCATGCCTGCCCCAATTCGGCAGCCCAAGGCATATCGGCGGACCGGCCGCACATCGCTGCTGAGCGACTGGATCAGGTCTTCGGTATTCATGACTCTCTGCCTCGGATCCGGGCCGCAAGCGCCTTCATGCCGCGATGGACCGAAACCTTGACGTCGGATTGGCCGATCTGCGCCGCTTCTGCCGCCTCTGCGACGCTCAGCCCATTGATATGCATGTCGCGGATCGCCCTGGCCTGTTTGGGATGGATCTCGGCAAGCAGTGTCGCGACGTCCATCCGCGCCGAACATGAATCTTCAAACCCTTCCGACACCAGAATATCGTCCAGATCCTCCGCCGGCACGGTTATGCGCTGGCGCCGGAAATGATCGATCATGCGATAGCGGGCGATCGCATAGAGCCAGGCGACGAACGGTCGCTCCCGATCATAGCTTGCCCGACGCATATGTACGGAGATCAGCGTCTCCTGCACGAGGTCTTCGATGTCGTCGCGCGCGCTCCCCATGCGGCGGCGATAATAGCTGCGGAGCAGCGGAACGAGCGCGCGCAACAGCGCGGCATGGGCGGCGCCGTCGCCTTCCAATCCGCCGGTCATCCACGCCCTAAGTTGTTCCTCGCTCTGCTGCATCCACGCTCCTGAGCGGGTCGTACGGTGCGATGGCCGATTCGGTTACAACATCGCCAAAAAACATCTCTCGGTCGCCGCTGTAACCACCCGGGTTGCTGCGGCGTAAGGTCGATGTGATCCGGTCCTGAGCCTCCGCGGGTCACGGCGCAGTGAAGTCGTCAAGCCTGTGCGCCGAGGCTCAATCTTCGGAGTAGATCATGATCAAGACCAATGCGGCGCTTGCTGCAACCGTCGCACTCGCCTTCGCGGCAACCGCGTCCCACGGCCAGGCCAAGCCGCCGATGGAGAAATGCTACGGCGTGTCGCTGGCGGGCAAGAATGATTGCAAGGCAGGGGCGGGCACGAGCTGCGCCGGCACGTCCACCACAAATTATCAGGGCAATGCCTGGAAGCTCGTCAAGGCGGGAACCTGCACGTCGATCAAGACACCCAAGGGCAACGGATCGCTCGCGCCCAAGGCCTGATTTCCCGCTGCTGCGTCCGCCCCACGGCGGGCGCAGCAGGCTCATTGCGGAGCATGCATCGTGGCTTCTCTTCTCCATCTTTACCGCCACGCGGCGGATGCTTTCGCGCGCCTGATCCCGGACGCCGCGTTGCTGCTGCTGGCACGCCTCGGCATCGCCGTCGTGTTCTTCTTGTCCGGGCGCACCAAGGTCGAAGGCGTGCTGACCATCACGGATTCGGCCTATGAGCTGTTCCGCACCGAATATGCGCTGCCGCTGATAAGCCCTGTGTTCGCGGCGCATCTGGCGACCTATTCGGAACATCTGTTCCCAATCCTGCTGGTGCTCGGCCTCTTCACCCGCCTCGCCGCGGCTGCGCTATTGGGAATGACCGCGGTGATAGAAATCTTCGTCTATCCCGATGCATGGCCGACCCATCTGAGCTGGGCGGCCCTGCTGCTCCTCCTGCTCGCACGCGGGGGCGGCCGCTGGTCCCTGGATCACCTCCTCGGTCGGGGCGCCGCCCGGCGTCCTTCTTGAGCGGCCGTTCGTGCGTTACGACCTCGGGCTATTCGGTCCGTCGTAACAGGTCGGCAAGGTCCTGTTTCCAGAAGCGGGCGGCGGTGTGGGTGCCGTGGCCGCGCGTGTCGGCGCTCTCGGGGATGAGCCGAAAGCGCGCATCCTTCATGCGGGCGACCGCCCGTTGCGGGTAATCCAGATTGCGCGGATTGATGAAGTCGTCGGCAGAATTAACCCACATGGTGGGCGCGGTGATCGCCTCCAGCCGAGACCAGGGTGCGTAGTTCCGCGACGCATCGAGCTGATAGATTAGGTCGTTGGCGTCCGTTCCCGCAATTGAAGCCGCGACGCGCTCCCGGGCAAACGCCTCCGCCGTAGCGCGTGTGGGATATTGTGCCTGAAAATAGAGCGGCGCCCCACCCGCGACGAACAGCAGGCTGGCCGCGGTGCGCAGGCCCTGCACGGGCGGCGTACGATATTCGCCTTTCTCCCACGCCGGATCGGCCTCGATGCCGTCGATCGCCAATTGGCGCCACATGCGGTTCAGGCCGGCGATCTCGATCGGCTCGCAGGCGAGCGGCATCAGCGCGCGGGCGAAGTTCGGATGCGTTTCGCCCCAGACCAGGCTGTGCATGCAGCCCATCGACGTGCCCATGATCAGCCGCATGCGCTGTATGCCCAGGCCGTCCCGGAGCAGCCGGTACTGCGCCTCGACCATGTCGTCATAATCATAGTGGGGGAATCGCATGTGCAGACCGTCGGACGGCTTGGACGACTTGCCGTGGCCGATCCCGTCGGGAAGGATGATCCAGTAGCGCCTGATGTCGAGAGGCTGGCCGGGGCCGTACAGCGCATCCGCGAACTGCGGCGCGAGGAACTGCCGCCCGGTGCCGCCTGTGCCGTGCAGCACCATCACCGCATTGTCGATGTCGCCCTGCGCATTGCGGTGCGGTTGTCCCAGCATCGTATAGTTGATGCGCAGCTCCGGCAGCGTCTCGCCGGAGCCGAAGCGGAAGTGGGGGATCGTGAACTGCGCATCGCGCGCCGGCCATTTGGACGCGGCCGGGGCCGTCTTGGCGGCGGGAGTCAACGGTGGGGTCTGGGTGGCTGCAGCCTGAAGGAGCAGGAGCGAGAGCAAGAGCGACATGGGCCATCGTTGCGCCTCGGCGGGCGGCAAGCAAGCGCTATCGCGCCGCGATGACAACTGTCCGACGAACGGTATCCCAAGGCAAAGCCGATGGCTCAAGCGCGCACGTCACAGGCCCCAATCCTCCCCTGGCCGGCAGACAACAAAAGCCCTCTCCCTTGAGGGAGAGGGTTGGGTGAGGGTGGCCTGACGTCGAGGTAGAGCAACCTGGGAGGAACTTCGCATAGGTTGATGCTTTCCCGCCTTGCAGGGGATCGTACGCGGGGAGTTTCACCGATGGCCGGCACGGATCTAATGACGCATCTGCAGGTGATCCTGCGGCCGGACCCTTCGCGCACGGTGGTGCGCCCGTTCGAGCCCGGCGATCCCGATGGCTTTGGCAACGGCCATCAATCGCGGGTCGATCGCATCGCCGAACGTATCCTCACCCTGGACGAACACCATCTCAACGATGAGCTGGGCCGCATCACTGACAGCTTCGCCAATCGCGGGGTGAATGTGGAGGAGGTGCTGCTCCGCCAGTTCACGAAGATCGGCGGCCTCACGGTCGACGCTGCTCAGATCAGCCATCTGCAGAAGCTCGTCATCGCCGGCTATTTCTGTGAGGAATATTCGTTCGAGGCGGCCGCCTTGTTCAATCCCTCGATCGTCCTGTCGCACGATCAATCCGGCTTGCCCGACGACACGGTCCGCTTCGTCATGGCCTTGCGCGGGATCGGGGAGGGGCATGTCTCCTCCGTCACGTTCCGGACCGGCACCTGGACGCGTGGCGGCGAGGTGACGATCGACGATCCGGGCGTCGGCGGCATCGCCCCGCAGGTCGAACGGACGGAGGGGGAGGGCGATCGCCAGACCATCTATATGAATTGCGGCGGCACGCTCTCCATCTCCGAAACCGTGCTGTTCCCGGTTACGCCCGCGCAGCGGCAGGGGATTGAGGATCTGCGCCTCGTCACCTTTCAGGAAGACGATGGCAGTATCAGCCATCTCGGCACCTACACCGCCTTCAGCGGCTCCGTCGCCCGCTCGGAAATGCTGCGCATCGGCAATGATTTCCACAGCTTTGAGATGCACCCGATGCAGGGCGCGGCGGCCGGCAGCAAGGGCATGGCCCTGTTCCCGCGCCGCATCAACGGCCGCTACGCCATGCTCGGCCGCCAGGATAATGAGAATGTCTGGTATCTCACCTCGGACGATCTGCTGACGTGGGAGACGGGCCAAGTCATCATCCCGCCCAAATATTCCTGGGAATTCGTCCAGATGGGCAATTGCGGATCGCCGATCGAGATTGACGAAGGCTGGCTGGTCCTCACCCACGGCGTCGGCTCGGTCCGCAATTATTGCATCGGCGCCAGCCTGCTCGACAAGGACGATCCGACCAAGCTGATCAAGCGCATGGAATTGCCGCTGGTCCACCCCAGCCCCAAGGAACGCGACGGCTATGTCCCCAACGTCGTCTACAGCTGCGGCGGCCTGGTGAAGGACCGCACCCTGCTCCTGCCCTACGGCGTCGCCGACAGCTTCACCACCTTCGCCACCGTCTCGGTGGACGATATGCTGGCGGCAATGGTCTGACGAACCGACAGGCGCAAAGCCGCCCCCACCGTTCGTGCCGAGCGAAGTCGAAGCACGCTGCCCCAAACGAGCAGTAGAACGCCCTTCGACTTCGCTCAGGGCGAACGGCGGTGAGGTGGGAACATTGGCGCTACCCCGTTCGTGCTGAGCGAAGTCGAAGCACATTATCGCCGCAAAGCCACAAATCCCCCGCCACGCGCGATGGCATCCCGCCCCCGCATCGCCTACATGCAGGGTCGGACGCGACGTGCGTTTCTCGAAGGGCAGCGGTCTCGGCCGCAGGAGTATGCGGGCGATGCGGGTTCTGGGTGGGCTGTGGAAGCTGCTGGTGGGCATCAAGGATGCGCTCGCCTTGCTTCTGCTTTTGATCTTCTTCGCCTTCCTCTCCGCTCTGCTCACCGTGCGGCCCAATCCCAAGATCCCGACCAGCGGCGCGCTGCTCGTGCGCCTCAACGGCACGCTGGTGGAACAGCCTTCGGAGGCGAGCCCGCTTGCTCTGATCTCCGGCGACGGCCCCGCCACGCGCGAATATCGCCTGCGCGATGTCGTCCGCGCGCTGCGCCTCGCCGCGACCGATCCCGCGGTGAAGGTGGTGGTGCTGGATCTCGACAGCTTCGTCGGCGGCGGCCAGGCGGCGATCGCCGCGGCCGGGCAGGCGGCCGATACGGTCCGCCGCGCCGGCAAGCCGGTCCTGGCTTATGCCACCGGCTATGGCGATGACGGCTATCAGCTCGCCGCCCATGCCAGCGAAGTCTGGCTCAATCCGCTGGGCGCGGTGCTGCTCACCGGCCCGGGCGCGCCGCAGCTTTACTATAAGGGCCTGCTCGACAAGATCGGGGTGACCACGCACGTCTATCGTGTCGGCAAGTTCAAATCCGCGATCGAACCCTATACCCGCACCGATCAGTCGCCGGAGGCGCGCGCCGCCAATCAGGCGCTGGTCGATGCCCTGTGGGGCAGTTGGCAGCAGGATGTCACCCAGGCCCGGCCGCGCGCCCGCGTGGCCGCTTACTCGGCCGATCCCAACGCCGCCCTCGCCGCCGCCGCGGGCGATAGCGGCCAGGCCGCGCTGAGCGCCGGTCTGGTCGATCAGCTTGGCGATCGCATCGGTTTCGGCCAGCGCGTCATCGCGCTCGCCGGCGCGGACGGTACCGGCCAGCCCGGCGCCTTCACGACGCTGTCGATGGATCGCTATCTCGCCGCCCATCCCGAAACGGCCGGCAGCGTCGGCGTCCTCACCATCGCGGGCGAGATTGTTGACGGCACCACCGGCCCCGGCAAGGCCGGCGGCGAGACGATCGCACGCCTGCTGGGCGAAGAGCTTGGCAAGCGCCGGATCAAGGCATTGGTCGTGCGGGTGGATTCGCCCGGCGGATCGGTCACCGCGTCCGAACGGATCCGCAGCGCCATCCTCGCCGCCAAAGGTCGCGGCATCCCCGTCACCGTCTCGATGGGCTCGGTCGCGGCGTCCGGCGGCTATTGGGTCTCCACGCCGGGCACCACCATCTTCGCCGAACCGTCAACCATCACCGGATCGATCGGCGTGTTCGGCATCATCCCCACCTTTGCCGGTTCGCTGCAGAAGCTTGGCCTGTCCGCCGACGGGGTCGCCACCACCCCCTTGTCCGGCCAGCCGGACGTGTTTCGCGGCACCTCGCCCGCCTTCGACACGCTGATCCAGACCGGGATCCAGAGCGTCTATGGCCGCTTCATCGGCCTCGTCGCCCAATCGCGCCGCATCAGCCCGCAGCGCGTCGACGAGATCGGGCAGGGCCGGGTCTGGGCCGGCGGCATTGCCCGCCAGATCGGCCTGGTCGATCGCTTCGGCACGCTGGACGACGCCATCGCTTTCGCCGCTAAGTCCGCCAATCTCACGGGGGCCGACGCCCGGCCCCGCTATATCGAACAGGATGCCGCCAGCTGGAAGACGCTGCTGCGCGACTTCACGCAGAAGGATCAGGCGGGCGGCGAGGCGGCGATCGATCCGTGGACGCGCATCGCCCACCGGCCGCAGGAATTGCTGGCGCGCGCGCTCAGCGATGCCCAGGCGCTGGCCTACGGCCCGGCGATCCAGGTGCGCTGCATCGAATGCGGCGCTTCCGAACCCGCCCCGCCGCCCGCTCGCGCCACCCTGACCGCGCTGCTGGCGCGCCAGTTCGGCCTCTAGCCGTCGCCCCCGCGCGGGCCGGGCCGCAGCAGTTGCGCGAAACCGCACTGCGCGTCCCGGCAATGGGTATCGCGCCGTTTCCACTTATCCTTTAGAGCCTCGGAACAATGGCAAAGATCGAAACTCCCCGGCCCATTCGCGGAACCCAGGACATGCTCGGCGAACAGGCGGCCCGCTTCGGCCACGTCGTCGACACGTTCGAACGCGTGCGCAAATTATACGGTTTCGGCCGCGTCGAAACGCCCGTGTTCGAGGCCACCGCCGTCTTCTCACGCTCGCTCGGCGAGACCACCGACGTCGTTTCCAAGGAAATGTACACGTTCGAGGATCGTGGCGGCGACAGTCTGACGCTGCGTCCGGAGTTCACCGCGGGCATTGCGCGCGCCTTTTTGACCGAAGGATGGCAGCAATTTGCCCCCCTCAAAGTCGCCACGCACGGCCCTTTATTCCGCTACGAACGCCCCCAGAAGGGCCGTTTCCGCCAGTTCCATCAGCTGGATGCGGAGATTATCGGCGCCGCCGAACCGGCTGCCGACGTCGAAATTCTCGCCTTTGCCGACCAGCTTTTGCACGAACTGGGCATTGCTGATGGCGTGACATTGCAGCTCAATACGCTGGGTGACAGCGCCACGCGGGAGGCCTGGCGCCAGGCTTTGATCGCCCATTTCGAGGGCGCGCGCGACGCTTTGTCCGAAGAAAGCGTCGATCGGCTCGCCAAAAATCCGCTGCGCATCCTCGACAGCAAGGACCCGCGCGACCGCCCAATTGCCGATGCCGCCCCCGAAATCGACGCGCATATGTCGTCCGAAGCGGGCGCTTTCTTCGAAGCGGTAACCAAGGGATTGGACGCCGCCGGTGTCGCCTGGACCCGCAATGCCCGCCTCGTGCGCGGCCTCGATTATTACCGCCACACCGCCTTCGAATTCGTCACCGATCGCCTTGGCGCCCAGGGCACCGTCCTCGGCGGCGGCCGCTATGACGGCCTGATCGAGACGCTGGGCGGCCCACATACCCCCGCTGTTGGCTGGGCCGCGGGCATCGAACGCCTCGCTATGCTGATCGAGAAACCGGCAGAAGACCGCGCTTTCGTGGCCATTGTCGTCGAGAATGAGGCCGCCCAAACCGATGGTATCGCCACCGCGGCCGCGCTTCGGCGTGCGGGTATTGCGGTGGAACTGGTCGCCTCGGGCTCGCCCAAGAAGCGGTATGATCGCGCCATGAAGCTGTCACCGGGCGCCATCGTGTCGCTCGATCGCGGCGAAAGCGGGCCTTCACGCCGCTTCAAAGCGCTCGGCGGCGCGGTCGGCGACGTCGAAAGCGTGCTGGCAAACCTCGCATGATCACCATTCCGCTCGACCGAATCCGCCAGATCGAGGCGCGCCGCGATGAGCTGTCGGCATCGATGGCGCGCGCCGATCTGGCGCCCGATCAGTTCGTCAAACTGTCCAAGGATTATGCCGAACTGGAGCCGGTCGCGCAGGCCGCGACCGCGGTGCGGGAGCTGCGCCAGGAGCAGGAATCGCTCGCCCGGATGCTGGAAGAAGAAGGCGGCGACGCCGAATTGAAGACCATGGCGGCGGACGAACTCGACGAACTGCGCGAACAATTGGTCGCCGCCGACCGCAAATTGGCGCTCGCCTTGCTGCCCAAGGACGCCGCCGACGAACGCTCCGCCATCCTCGAAATCCGGGCCGGCACGGGCGGGGACGAGGCCGCCTTGTTCGCCGGCGACCTGTTCCGCATGTATCAGCGTTATGCCGACAGCCAGGGCTGGCGGGTCGAACTGATCTCCGCCTCGGCCGCCGAAATGGGCGGTTATAAGGAGGTGGTCGCCTCGGTCACGGGGCAGGGCGTGTTCGCCAAATTGAAGTTCGAAAGCGGCGTCCACCGCGTCCAGCGCGTGCCCGTTACCGAGAGCGGCGGCCGCATCCACACCTCGGCGGCGACCGTCGCGGTCTTGCCGGAGGCGGAGGAAGTCGACGTCGCAATCGACGAGGCGCGCGATCTGCGGATCGACGTCTATCGCTCGTCCGGTCCCGGCGGCCAGTCGGTCAACACCACCGACAGCGCGGTGCGCATCACCCATTTGCCGACCGGTCTGGTCGTGATCCAGCAGGATGAGAAGTCGCAGCACAAGAATAAAGCCAAGGCGCTCAAGGTCTTGCGCGCGCGGCTCTACGAACAGGAGCGTTCCCGCCTGGCCGACGAGCGGGCCGGGGCGCGCAAGTCCATGGTGGGTTCAGGCGATCGCAGCGAACGTATCCGCACCTATAATTTCCCGCAGGGCCGCGTGACCGATCACCGCATCAACCTGACGCTCCACCGCCTGCCCGAAATCCTGGAGGGCCAGATCGACGAGCTGCTCGGCGCGCTGATCGCGGAGGATGAGGCCAGCCGCCTGGCGCAGCTTTCCGAATAGCGGACGCGTGGTCACGTTGGCTTTCCTTGCCGCGGCCGCCTCGACCCCGCCCGCGCAGCCGCGCCTGCGGGATGTATTGCGCGATGTGACGGGTGGCTGCGATCGGCCCGCGGACGGCGCGGTCATTGTCTGCGGCCAGCGCAACCGGGAGTCGCCCTATCGCCTGCCTCGCGCCTTGCGCGACACCGGTTTCGACCCCGATGGCTCCGTCGACAGCGTCTCGCGGGAGCGGCACAAATTGATGGAAGGGGGCGAATCCGGCATCCATTCCTGCAGCAATACCGGTGCCGGCGGCTGGACCGGCTGCATGCTGCAGGATTGGGAACGTTCCAATCAGCAGCATGGCTATCAGCAGCCCGCGCGCGAGCCCAAGCGATGATCGCGTTCCTGCTGTTCGCTGCGCTCGGGGTGGAAGGGCCGTCGACGACCAAGCCCAAGATGGGCCCGATCGAGAAAGAGCATAAGATGGTGGTCGATGCCGTGCGCGGCTGTCCGGAGGCAGCGACCGAGGATGAGATCGTGGTCTGCTCCAACGATCGCGGCATCGCCGAAGGCTATCGCCTGCCCAAGCTGGACCCGCGCTTCGACGTGACCATCCGCGAAAAGGGGCGGGGGGCGCTGACCGACCGCGACATGGGGGCGAGCGGCGCCGGCTCCTGCTCGGCCACCGGCGCGGGCAGCTCGACCGGCTGTTCGCTGCGCGGGATCAACAATTGGGCGGCCGAACAGCGCCGCAAGAAGGCGGCCGAGCGCGCCTACCAGGATCCGAATAATTGACGGTCGCCCAGGCGCTTCGGCAGGCAACGCGCGATCTGGCCGCGGTGAGCGATACGCCGCGGCTGGATGCGGAACTGCTCCTGGCCCACGCGATGGGGATCAGCCGCGAGGCCTTGTTGCTGGGTTCGCCCGAGGCGGTGGTGCCGGACGCGTTTCGCGATCTCCTGGCGCGTCGCCTTGGCGACGAACCGGTCGCCTATATTGTCGGGCATCGCGCCTTCTGGACGATCGAGCTGGCGGTCACGCCGGCGGTGCTGATCCCGCGACCCGACAGCGAAACGCTGGTCGAGGCGGCGATCGCCCATTTCGGCCTGCGCGCGCCGCAGCGCATCCTGGATCTCGGCACCGGATCGGGTGCGCTGCTGCTGGCAGCGCTCGATCATTGGCCGACCGCGCAGGGGCTCGGCGTGGATCGCAGTGCGGCGGCGCTCGGAGTGGCGCGCGCCAATGCCGAGCGGCTGGGCTTGTCCGCGCGCGCGCAATTCCTGGAGGCGGGGTGGGAGACGGCCGCCGACGGCGGCTATGATCTGGTGCTGTGCAATCCGCCCTATATCGAAGCGGACGCCGACCTGCCCGCGCAGGTGGTCCGCCACGAACCGGCGTCGGCTCTGTTTGCCGGGCCGGACGGGCTCGACGATTATCGCCGGATCGCGCCCGCCCTGGCGCTGCCCGCGGACGGTGTCGCCTGCGTGGAAATCGGGGCAACACAGGCGCATGCGGTCCGCGCACTGTTCGAAGGGCAGGGTTTCCTGACCCAGGTTAAGCAGGATCTGGCAGGGCGTGATCGATGCGTCGTCGTGACACGTCATGGCTGATTTCCCCTTGGAATTACGCGGGTGAGTGTCTAAATGGGCTTAGGAATTGGGGCGTCGCGATCACGCAGACCCCCCGAAACCACTCCCCAGGGCTTGGCCGCCGGTTGCGGCGTCTCGGGCAAGAGACACGGGATGCCGCGCATTCATCTGCGCGCCCCGGACTCACCGACGGAGTGGCGATCGAGTTCGCGGACGAGAGTGTCCGGGATAACCGCCGGGGAAGTCCCGGTTTGGAGTGGTGATAGTTCCACCAGTGACGAGGATTAGACGAAGTTGATCAACAATCGTCAGAACGGTCGCCGACGCGGCCGTGGCGGGCAACAGGCGCGTAATGGTCAGCCTGGTGCCCCCGATCGTGGTAGCCGTCTCGACAACCGCGCGCGTGGTAACGCGGCCCAGTTGCTCGAGAAGTACAAGACCCTCGCGCGCGATGCGCAGATGCAGGGCGACCGCGTAAACACCGAATATTATCTCCAGTTCGCGGATCATTATTTCCGCGTGCTGAGCGAGAATCGCGCCCGCTTCGAAGAGCAGCGCCCACCCGCCCGCCAGAACGACAATCGCGACGATTTCGGTGGCGACGAGGATGGTGGCGACAGCCAGCGCG